>CAZUNC010000001.1:0-61784 GCA_964621475.1 uncultured Defluviitaleaceae bacterium
GAGCTCACGCAACAGCTCGATATGCTCCTTGTTCTCAACACCTTCGGCAACTGTATGCATACCGAGATCTTTAGCTAACTTTATCACGTTTAACAAAACAGTCTTAGAGCGTTCGGGGTTCTGTGCATTTACAAAGAAGCTGCGGTCGATCTTTATAACGTCAAAAGCGATGTTCTTCAAAAGTCCGAGCGAACTGTAGCCAGTGCCGAAATCGTCCATCGACAGCGTGAATCCAGCCCTGTGCAACTTGTCAAGCACATCGGTCAGTAGTGCCTCGTTATCAAATACGGCAGTCTCGGTGATCTCGATCTCGAGATACTGATGTGGGGTGTTGTGTTTATCCGATATGCGGCATAGATCCTCGACAAAGTTCGCATTACTTAAATGCATACGCGAGAAGTTTACGGAGACTGTAATAGGCCTTTGCCCGTCGGCGATCATGTTTGTGACAAATTTACACGCCTCCTCGAACATAAACATATCGAGCTTTAACACAAAGCCGTTCTGCTCAAATACAGGCACGAAATCAGCAGGGTGCATGATAAAGCGTCCGTTTACCCACCAGCGCGCGAGCGCCTCGGCCCCGGCGATACTCTCGTCAACCAGGTATCGCTTGGGTTGAAGAAACATCTTGAATTCTCCACCCGCGAGTGCGGACTCCATGCGGTTTTCGATCTCCTTTATGTCTAACGCTTCTTTAATGATCTGTTCGTCGTACAGACAGTAATCCGATTGCAGTTTCTTGGCTTTGCGGTGAGCCATGTTAGCCTTTTCGAGCGCGGCGGCAATGTCTTCCCAGTCCTTTTCACGAACGATGTAATATCCGGCTGGGAACATGATGTTATATGAGAAATCGTTACCCATGTATTCAAAGAACCGATATATCACCTCGTTACGTAACTTCCGGATGTCGGATTCGGCGTTGTATTCGAGTAGTAATACGAACTCATCTATGTTCATGCGCGCGAATAGATGCTTTTCGTGTTCAAAAGAGTCTCTTAAAGCATTTACACAATTCTTCAACACCATATCGCCGGTCGCAAAACCGTAAATACGGTTAATTAGCTTAAAACGGTCTACATCAAATTTAATCAATATGAACTTTGTGTCGGGATATTCCTCAAGCATACGCTGGGCATCCATTTTGAACTTTGCAAGGGTAGGGGCTCCGGTCAGTTCATCGACGAATGCGATATCGGACAGATGTTTTACATGCTTTCGCTGCATATCTATGAGTATTACCAGCAAAAATGTGAATATCAATGCGAAGACGATTGTCAGTATGTAGACAACGGTCAGGATATTGTTTGTGTTTGCTGATATGACATCGTCGGGCACAATCGAAAAGATATTCCAGTCATTGATCGGTATCGTAGCGTAATGCACAAGACGTTTCTTGCCGTTAAGCATGTATCTAGAATGCCCGGATTTATTTTGATAGAGGTTTTCCTGCATCGTCTCAAAGCTATCGTTTGCGTAAAATTCCGCGTGCTCCCAGTCGGAAAATAGGTTGTTGCCCTGTGTCAATGAATACCCGTTAACAGTGCGCGCAATTATAACGCCCTCGTTGTTGGTTATATAGGCGTAACCACGCTTGTCAAACGAGCTCAGAAACAGGCTATTTAAACGCTCGGCCGTGTATGATCCGTAAAGCACGCCGATGATACCGTCCTCGTTTACTATCGGCGCGGAGATAGCGATTACATTTACAGGTCTGATGCGCGACATAAAAGGATTGGATATAAAAGTCTCACCATTCATTGCATGCTGAAAGAAGGGCCTGTCACCAACAAAGGTTGTAGTCCCAGTGTTGTTAAAGCTTTTACCGTCTGGGTGTGCTACACCTAAGAACTCAAACGTAGTTTTACCGACCAGTTCATCCAATTTCTCTGAGGTAATATCTTCCAGTGTGCCATTCGGGTCTATCAGTGCAGCGATGCTTTCAATGAGGAATTTTTCATCGCTAAGGGTCGTTGTAAAGTTGTAGGACTGTTGCTCCATTATTTCCTGGAGCGTTGTGCAGGTGGTCTTACTCAGATTATTCTTAATCGTATAGTTCAGAACAACAAGGCTGATAATGATAATTATAGATGCTACAGCTAATGCGACTGCATACCATCTGTTTGTGTATTTCAACACATTACCCCTCCTAAAGCCCGAGTTGATAATTAAGACCGTTTTCCTTTTTATCCTTTTCCTTTATAAAATGTCCCGTAGACGGGAGCCTTTCTGCTTGATAATAAGTAATATCCTCCGTTATAAATTGTTCGGGATAGATCACTCGCGAGAGTTTTGAACGACGCTTTAACGTGAACACCTGAACACCCGATGAGGATTTCGATGCGATAGGGTTTAGTGCCGAGGTGTTGAACACAAACGCCTTGTCATCATCCCGCATCACGAATACGTCTCTATCCTCGATTAGATGTATCGCCGAGACGAGTGGGGACTTATCAGAAAACGCGTTAATAAGCTTCTTACGGTTCATCTTGGTAGCGTATGCCGACATCGGTATCTTTGACATCTTGCCGTTTTCATAAGCGAACAGCATGTGACCCGAGTAATCAGTCGTGATGACCATCTGAAGTATGCGTTCGTCCTCATCTAATGAGAGCAGGTTTGTCAGATACTCACCGAGGTTAGACGCCTTTGTGTCGGGCAGGTCATAGAGCTTTGCCTTATAGACACAGCAACGATCCGAAAAGAACAGGATCTCCGACTTGTTCTGTGCATCGATCTCGGCCACGATGCTGTCTCCGGGTTTTAAATTCTGCTCGGACGACGAACGAAGTGATATCAGTGAGATCTTCTTGAAATAACCCTGTGCGGTCATAAAGACCTTCAGGCTATAATCCTCAATGAATGCCTCCTCGGGTATGGCTTCGATATGCGCTTCATGAATGATCTCCGTGCGGCGAGGCTTGCCGAATTTCTTTGCGATGTCCTTAAGCTGACTAGCGATCAGCTGCTTGATCTTAAGCTCGCTGCCTAATAGCGCCTTGAGCTCCTCCATCTCCTTACGAAGTTTGTCGAGTTCGTTGATCTGTGAGAGCAAAAAGGCCTTGTTCAGGTTACGCAACTTGATTTCGCAGATGTATTCGGCCTGGTTTCGGTCGATGTTAAAGCCCTTTATGAGGTTCGGTATGACCTCTGCGTCCTCGTCTGTGCCGCGGATGATCGCTATGGCCTTGTCTATATCCAATACCACCGCAGACAAACCCTCGAGCAGATGGATACGCTCGGCTTTTTTGCGCAGATCAAAACCGATCTGACCCTTTATACAGCCTATGCGAAAGCGTAGCCATTCGTCGATGATTTCTTTTATACCCATCGTGCGTGGCCGCCCGTCGATAAGAATGTTGAAGTTGCAGTTAAAGGTCTCCGAAAGCGGTGTCAGTGAAAAGAGTCTGCTCATCAGCAGTTCATGGTTACAGCTCTTTTTTATATCTATAGCGATCTTGAGGCCGTTGATGTCCGTTTCGTCGCGTACATCGTTGATGTCCTTTAGCTTGCCTGTTTTGACGAGGCTTACGATCTTGTCGATGATCGCCTCAAGCGTAGTCGTATATGGTATCTCGTAAACCTCTATGCAGCTGTTCTTTTGATCGTAACGGTATTTTGCCTTAAGCTTAAAACCGCCGCGTCCGGTCGCATAGATAGCCTCTATATCCTTCTCGTTATAAATAAGCTGACCACCTGTAGAAAAATCCGGCGCGATCAGGTATTTGGACAGTTGAATCTCAGGGTTCTTAATATATGCGATAACCGTATCGCAAACCTCGGTGAGGTTAAAGCTGCTGACATTACTAGCCATACCGACCGCGATGCCGAGGTTTGGCGTGACCAACACATTCGGGAATGTGGTCGGTAAAAGGAGCGGTTCTTTCATCGTGGAGTTATAGTTGTCTATTAGCGATACGGTTTCCTTGTCGATGTCCTTGAAGATCTCCGTGCACAAAGGATCGAGCTTGACCTCTGTATACCGGCTTGCAGCGGATGCCATGTCACGCGAATAATGCTTGCCAAAATTACCTTTTGATTCCACGAACGGATGTAAAAGTGCATCATAACCACGCGTGAGGCGCACCATAGTCTCATATATAGCAAGATCACCGTGTGGATTTAGACGCATCGTTTGACCCACAACATCGGCGGATTTTATTTTATTACCGGTCAAAAGCCCCATCTTATACATCGTGTACAAGAGCTTTCGGTGAGAGGGTTTGAAGCCATCTATCTCAGGTATAGCACGCGATACGATGACACTCATCGTGTACGGCATATAATTGATCTCAAGCGTATCTACGATATTCTGTTCAATAATAGCGGCTTTTTTGACGGATGTGCCGCTCTTGCGGTCGTCAGTCGTATTCTTTTTCATACGGCCTCCGTGATGTCGATATATTTATGACCATGTTCCTCGATGTATTCCTTGCGGCCCTTGATGTTGTCTCCGAGTAAGATATCAAACATCTGCTGTGTACTTTGGATGTCCGACGGGGTCACGAGTATGAGCTTTCTGGTTTCAGGGTTCATCGTCGTGTGCCACATCATGTCAGGCTCGTTTTCACCCAGACCCTTTGAACGTTGGATTGTGATTTTACCGGAGAGTTTCTTTACGATCTCGTCACGTTCTGCATCGCTGTATGCGAACAGGGTCTTTTTTGCGTTCGTGATCTCATAGAGTGGGGACTCCGCTATAAACACCTTGCGCGCATCGATAAGCGTAGGGGTAAGGCGATAAAGCATCGTTAATATCAACGCGCGGATCTGGAAGCCGTCCACGTCCGCGTCTGTGCAGATGATGATCTTGCTCCATTTGAGCGAGTTTAGATCAAAGCTGTTCAGGTCCTTGTTATGTCGGGATTTGATCTCGACACCGCAACCCAGAACACGCAGCAGATCCGTAATGATGTCACTCGCGAAGATGCGGTCGTAATCGGCCTTGAGGCAGTTCAATATCTTGCCGCGCACAGGCATGATAGCCTGAAACTCTGCGTCTCTGCCGAGTTTGCACGCACCGAGCGCTGAATCACCCTCGACGATATATATCTCGCGCTTTTCTATGTCCTTTGAGCGGCAGTTAACGAATTTCTCGACGCGGTTATTGATATCGATGGAACCAGTGAGCTTTTTCTTTATGGATATGCGCGTCTTTTCTGCGGATTCCCGGCTGTGTTTATTGACCATAACCTGTGCGGCTATACGATCCGCGTCGGCTTTGTTCTCTATGAAATATACCTCGAGCTGTTTCTTCAGGAAGTCTGTCATATATTCCTGTATGAATTTATTAGTGATCGACTTTTTCGTCTGGTTCTCGTAGCTTGTGACCGTTGAGAAAGAGCTCGATATCAATACAAGGCTATCCTCGATATCCACATAACCGATCTTCTTCTCGTCCTTTTTATATAACCCGGCGTTTTTGATATAACTGTCGATTGCGGAAACAAACGCCGAGCGCACGGCCTTGTCCGGAGAACCGCCATGCTCCAAAAAGCTCGAGTTGTGATAATACTCTACAACGTTTACATCATTTGAAAAGCAAAACGTGAGTTGAAACTTGAGCTTGTACGCGGGTTTGTCCTCGCGGTCGCTGCCAGTGGCTTCACTGGAAAAGAGATGCGGGCGTGTAAGTCCATTTTCACCTACGAGCTCGTTTATATAGTCCGTGATTCCGTTTTGATACAAGAAGTGGTATTCCTGTGGTTCGCCATCAGTCAGCTCATCCGTAAGCACAAACAGCAAACCCGCGTTTACTACGGCCTGCCGTTTCAGGGTTTCTGTGTAGTACTCAAGCGGTATACGTATGTCCGTGAATACCTCGAGATCGGGCTTCCAGGTGATCGCGGTGCCTGTGGGCACTTTGTCGCTAATGGGCTCGGATTTTAGGCCTCCGACGTTCTCGCCTTTTTCGAAATGCAGTGTATATTTTTTACCGTCACGTATGACTGTGACGTCCATGTATTCGGAGCTGTATTGCGTTGAACAGAGCCCAAGGCCATTCAGCCCCAGGCTGTAGGAGTAATTGGAGTCGCTGTTGTTGTCAAACTTGCCGCCCGCGTATAACTCGCAGAATACAAGCTCCCAGTTAAAGCGTTGCTCCTTTGGGTTGTAATCGACAGGGCAACCGCTCGCGTAGTCACGTACGGTTATCGAATAATCCTTATGGCGTGTGATCTCGATACGCTTGCCAAAACCCTCGCGCGCCTCGTCTATAGAATTGGATATGATTTCAAATACAGAATGTTGGCAACCCTCTATGCCGTCCGAACCAAATATGACACCCGGACGCTTCCTGACGCGATCCGCGCCTTTGAGGGAGGTGATGCTTTCATTGTTATATTGGCGTTTCTGGCGCTTGTGTTCGTTACTTAATTTTGTTTCCGTTCTTGTTTCCATGATGCCTCCACTTGAATGATTCTTTGGTATTAACCCAGATTATAGCATATGGGTATGAATAAATCTATTAGCTTTGTCATTATGCATAAAAATGAATAATGTTCCCAATACTTGTTGACTTTTACGTATTAATGGCATAACATCTTCTTTGATTTATTCTGCATAATAATCCGTCGGAGATTTTATACGGAATGAATTGCGTATATTTATAATTTTATGGAGGGAAATATGAAGAAAGCAATCTTGACATCAATCCTTGCTGCCGTTATGACACTGTCCTTGACGGCATGTGGTGCGTCCGGCACATCCGGTACACAAGCGGGTGCACAAACGCAGGGCACAGACGGCAATACCACATCGAGCACAAAGACTTACACCGTAGGCATTTGTCAGCTGGTGCAACATCCGGCGTTGGACGCGGCTACAAACGGCTTTAAGGATGCACTAAAGGCAAAGCTCGGCGACAGCGTCAAGTTTGATGAGCAAAACGCGTCTGCAGATACCGCAACCTGCGCTGTTATAGCTAACCAGTTTGTATCATCGAATGTCGACCTGATTATGGCGAATGCTACACCGGCTCTGCAAGCGGCTCAGACCGCTACGAGCAAGATCCCGATCCTCGGTACCTCTGTAACCGATTACGGTACGGCTCTTAATATCGATAACTGGTCTGGCACAACTGGTAAGAATATCTCCGGTACATCGGATCTCGCACCGTTAGACAAGCAGGCCGCGATGTTGAACGAGCTGTTCCCCGATGCCAAGAATGTCGGCATCCTCTATTGCTCATCCGAGCCGAACTCTAAATATCAGGCACAGGTAATCGCAAAGGAACTAAATGGCATGGGTTATACATGCAAGGAATATACATTCTCGGATTCGAACGATTTGCAATCTGTAGTCACGACAGCGGCATCTGAGTCGGATGTCATCTATGTACCGACGGACAACAGCGTTGCCTCGAATACAGAGATCATCAAGAATGTCTGCGTACCTGCAAATGTACCGGTTATCGCGGGCGAGGAGGGCATATGTGCGGGCTGCGGCGTAGCAACACTGTCCATAAGCTATTATGACCTGGGTTACACGACCGGTGAAATGGCATACGAAATCCTCGCAAACGGCGCCGATCCGGCAACCATGGAAATCAAATACGCACCTAAATTTACACAGCTGTATAACCCCGAAATCTGTAAGGCACTCGGAATAACTCCGCCCGACACATATAAGGCTATAGAAAAGTCTGAGTAATAATAATCTTCCCGCACAAGGAGATGAATGAACTGTGAATATTATGAATCTACTGACAGCACTGCCGGGAAACGCAGCCCAGGGTATCATCTGGGGCATAATGGCGCTCGGTGTGTTCATTACGTTTCGCCTGCTTGATTTCCCGGATCTGACGGTAGACGGCTCCTTTGCGACCGGAGGCGCGATAACGGTTGTTCTTATTGTTGCGGGAGTGCCGGCTCCGTTGGCTCTCGCGATAGCGGTCGCGGCGGGAAGCCTCGCCGGTCTTGTGACGGGGCTATTACATACCGCATTGGGCATCCCGGGGATATTATCGGGAATATTGACGCAGATCTCATTGTGGTCTGTTAACCTGTTGATACTGAGCGGTGCGAACAAGGCCGTAAACGTAGATAAATATTCGTTGATAGTGAGCCTTCGAAATGTGGGGGGCTCTATAGCAGCGGTATCGATTATCTCGGTGGTGTTGATCTGTCTGTTGTATTGGTATTTTGGCACCGAGCAGGGCAGTGCGTTACGAGCTACGGGTAGCAACCCGCATATGGCCAAGGCTCAGGGCATCAACATCGACGCAATGAAGGTCATCGCACTGTGCATATCAAACGGATTGGTAGCACTGTCCGGCGGGTTATTATCCCAGTATCAGGGCTTCGCGGATATCAAGATGGGGCAGGGTGCTATCGTTATAGGCCTTGCGGCTGTCATCATCGGTGAGGTACTCGATATCGCGCTCATCGGCAAATATGTGAACTTTGCAATTAGGCTATTGTTTGTGATTATCGGCGGCATTGTTTACTATTTCGTTATCGGGCTTGTAATGTGGCTGCGGATGCCTACGGATATGCTGAAGCTCTTGACCGCGTGTATCGTGGCCGTATTCCTTGCTGTGCCCTATCTCAGAACAAAGGCAAAGACATCCTTTGCATTAGCCGGGAAAAGGAGTGCGCGTAAAAATGCTTGAGCTTAAAAACATCCACAAGACCTTTAACATCTCCACTATAAATGAAAAGAAGGCGCTAAATGGTATTGATCTGCGGTTACAGGAGGGTGACTTCGTAACCGTGATCGGTGGTAATGGTGCCGGAAAATCGACCATGCTGAACGCGATATCAGGGGCTTGGCCGGTTGATGACGGTTCAGTAATAATTAACGGTACTGATGTTACAGCCATGCCCGAGCATAAGCGCGCTTCATTTATCGGACATGTGTTTCAGGACCCGATGAAAGGGACCGCGCCGAACATGAGCATAGAGGAAAACTTGGCCTTGGCATTTCGTAGAGGTAGGAGACGCACACTGCGTTGGGGAATCACGAAAGCGGAGCGCGGACGCTATCTGGATTATCTAAAGACCCTCGGATTGGGACTCGAGGATCGCATGACCACAAAGGTTGGTCTGCTTTCTGGCGGTCAGCGTCAAGCCCTAACGCTTATAATGGCTACATTACAGAAACCTATGCTACTACTGCTCGACGAGCATACGGCAGCCCTCGACCCGGCCACGGCCGCAAAGGTCTTGGAACTAACCGAGAGGATTGTATCCGACAACAATCTCACGGTCATGATGATCACACATAACATGACGGATGCGATACGCCATGGCAACAGGCTGTTGATGATGAATATGGGCAAGATCATCCTCGATATCTCAGGAGAAGAAAAGAGACAGCTTAAGAAGGCAGACTTGATCAGCAAGTTTACGGAGCTTGCAGGCGTGCAGGAAGAGACTGACGCTATGCTGCTGTCGTAATGGGGAGTAAAAAAATACCACAGATTTACACGGATATATGTTTTATCCATGTAGATCTGTGGTTATCTTTTATAACAGCAATACGTTTTGGATAAGCTTTAGATAATAAGAGAGGAGCAAATGAAATGGCGAGACCGGAGTACGGCACGATAGACGATTACATTGCTACATGCGAGCCGAAGATACAGGAGATTTTGCAGGAAATGCGGCAGTTTATACAACAGCATGCACCGGGTGCTACGGAAAAGATATCGTGGGCGATGCCGACCTTTTATCTGAAAGGTAACCTCGTTCATTTCATGGCGCATTCGAAACATATAGGTTTCTATCCGGGTTCAAGTGGCATAGAGCATTTCGCGGCAGAGTTCGACGAAGCAGGATATAAATACTCAAAGGGCGCTGTGCAGTTTCCATTGAATAAGCCGATGCCATATGAGCTGATCGGGCGCATAGTAGATTTTAGGGTCACGGAGAATACCTCCGAGAAGATTTAGTACCGTTAAATATATCCTATATTATCCCTTTTTCATCTAATCATCAACGAATGATTCATAGAACCGTTGACGCATCGGTGTTGTAGTGCTACTATGTACAAAAGTAAAACGATTAACATAGGGGGTAACGAATGGCACTGGTAAATCCGCTTTCGTTCATCACGAAGGCAAGGGAGCTTGGTGTGGCTATCGCATCGTTTAACATACATAATCTCGAGACTGTTCAGGCCGTGATTGAGGGCGCGGAGGCCGAGCGCTGCCCTGTGATCATTCAAACGACCCCGGGCACCCTAAAGCACGCGGGTATACCGTATATAGCCGCGATCGTAAAGGCAGCATCGGAGCTCACGGACATCCCTATCGCGCTGCATGTGGATCATTGCACGAGCTTTGAGACGATCATGCAGTGCATACGATACGGATACACCTCGGTGATGATCGATTCTGCGCATCTACCGTATGAGGAAAATGTGACGATGGTTAAAAAGGTCGTGGAGATCGGCAGGGCTGTGGGCGTATGCGTAGAGGGTGAGCTCGGACGTATAGGCGGCACGGAGGAATTGTTAAACGTGGATGAACACGACGCGGCGTTCACGGTACCGGAGGAGGCAGAGGATTTCGTTAAACAGACCGGAATAGACATACTCGCAATAGCCATAGGCACTGCGCACGGCGAGTATAAGGGTGAGCCTCATCTGGACTTCGAAAGGTTATCTGCGATACGTGGGCTCGTGGATGTGCCACTCGTATTACATGGTGCGTCGGGCGTGCCGGATTATCAGATCACGGAGTCGTTACGGCGCGGCATTGCCAAGATTAATATAGCCACCGAGCTCAAGATACCGATGGCGCAGGCGATCTTAGACAAGCTCACTGCGAATGGTGCGCATACCTCTAAACCGGCCGAGAGTGACCCGCGTCACTATATGGGGGCAGCAAAGGACGCGGTACGTAAAGTCGTCAGAGACAAGATCCGCCTTTGCGGTGGCACGGGTCTCGCTGACAGGCTCAAACAAGGCTGATTCGGAGGGCTCTATTATGCTCATAGGCATTGACATAGGCACATCGGCTTGCAAGGTTGCAGCATTTGATACGGAAGGGTATTGTATAGCTGACGAGACCGTCGGCTACAGGGTATATTATCCGAGAGAGGGATATGCTGAGCAGGACCCGAACGAATGGTACGATGCGGTATGCAATGGATTAAAGCAGCTGCTTATGCGAATAGATGTAGAGAAAGTCGAGGCAATAGGGATAGATGGGCAGAGCTGGTCGTGCATACCGGTCGACCGGGACGGAAATGTATTACACAACACGCCGATATGGTTCGACATGCGCGCAACCAACGAATGCGAGTGGATAGATGAACACATCGGTGCGGATGCTGTGTTTAATATTTCGAAAAACCCTGTAAAGCCCTCTTACACAACCCCCAAAGCACTCTGGTTTCGAAGCAATATGCCCGAGATATATCGCAATACATATAAATTTCTACAGAGTAACGCGTATATCGTATACAAGCTCACGGGTGTGTTTACGCAGGATAAATCTCAGGGTTACGGGCACTTCTTCTACGATATGGAAAACGGACGTTATGATGCAGACTTGACCGAGAGGCTGGGGCTTGATCTCAATAAATTTCCTTGCGATGCAAACACCAGTCTTACGAATTGCCATGCGGTTGTTGGCGAGGTCACGCGCAGGGCAGCTGAGGAAACAGGGCTTAAGCCCGGCATACCGGTGGTTGCGGGTGGATTGGATGCTGCATGCGGTACACTTGGAGCCGGGGTATTCAAGACTGGACAAACACAGGAGCAGGGCGGTCAAGCCGGTGGTATGAGCATTTGCACAGACAATGCGCTCGCGCACAACGCTCTTATTCTAAGCAACCATGTCGTGCCCGGATATTGGCTGCTTCAGGGCGGCACGGTCGCGGGTGGTGGTGGGCTAAAATGGTTCCGTGAGCAGTTTGCGGACGGGGGCTTTGATGAGATCAACGGTTTAGCAGGGTCTGTACCCCCGGCTTCGGATGGTATGATCTTTCTACCATATATGAACGGTGAACGTTCGCCGATATGGGATCCGAATGCAAAAGGTGTATATTACGGTATCGGCTTTTCGAAGACCAAAGGACATTTCGCACGGGCAACGATGGAAGGCACTGCTTATGCATTGCGTCACAATCTCGAGACCGCCGAACAGGTCGGCGCACGCGTGGAGCTCATGCATGCTATAGGCGGGGCCTGTAACAGCGTGCTCTGGATGCATATGAAAGCTGATATTACAGGCGTGCCTATAAAGACCGTAGATAACGACAACGCGACTGCGCTCGGCGCGGCCATGCTCGGTGGGGTTGGAGCGGGTATATACAAGGATTTCGAAGAAGCTGTTTCACGCTGTGTGAGATTTAAGGACAGCTACGAGCCCAATGCAACGAATGCGGAGATATACAACCGCGCATATGACAAATTTAGGCGTATCTATGAGGCGTTGAAGGAGGAGATGAGCCGATGAGGATGATGAAGGCGGGTATTTTACACGCAAAGGGCGATATCGGCGTGGGTGAAATGCCGATACCTGAGATATCGGATAACGAGGTGCTCGTGCACGTAAAAGCGACAGGCATCTGCGGCAGTGATTTGCCACGTGTGCTCGGTGATGCGGCGCATTTTTATCCGATCGTGCTCGGACATGAATTCGCCGGTGAGATAGCCGAGATAGGTAAAAATGTGCAGGGATTTGAGATAGGTGACCGGGTATCGGGTGCACCGTTGATCCCGTGCCTGAAATGTGAGGACTGTCAAAATGGGGATTACTCACTATGCAAGCATTATACCTTCGTGGGTTCACGGATACAGGGTAGCTTCGCCGAATACGTAAAGCTCCCCGCGATCAACGCGATCAAATTCGACTACTCGATACCGTTTAAACAGGCCGCGTTCTTTGAACCATCGACGGTGGCTATACATGGCCTCAAATGTGCGGGCTACAAGGGTGGCTGTGATGTAGCGGTATTGGGTGGCGGTACGATAGGTTTATTTACGATGCAGTGGGCAAAGATATTCGGCGCGAAGACCGTTACCGTTTTTGATATCTCCGACGAACGCCTAACCCTTGCGAAAAAACTCGGTGCTGATGTAACGGTGAACACAGCGAACTGTGAAACCACAGGGCGTTATAACTATGTATTCGAAACAGCCGGGCAGACTGCAACGATGCAACAGGCGTTCGATTTAGCGGGTAATAAGGCCTCTGTATGCTTTATCGGCACACCACATAAGGATTTGACCTTTACGCCTCGTCAGTGGGAGAACATGAATAGGAAGGAATTCCGGCTCACAGGCTCATGGATGAGTTATTCCGCGCCGTTTCCGGGTGATGAATGGAGCCTTACCGCACATTATTTTAGCACGGGTCAGTTGAAGTTCGATGAGAGCATGATATTTAAGACCTTCAGCCTCGATGATATAGATAAAGCGTTTGCACTGTTTAGCAATCCGTCCGAAGTCAAGGGTAAGGTCATGTTATTAAACGCATAAATGCGTAAACGCATAAATGCGTTAATGAGTAGGGGGAGATTATGTTGATCACGTTATATAACGGCGAGCGCATGCCGTGTATTGGTATGGGTACGTTTGGTTCGGATAGGTTTACTCCGGATCAGGTATCGGCGGCTGTGGCCGGCGCGATACGTTGCGGTTACAGACTGTTTGACTGTGCGGCGATCTATGGTAACGAGGACTTGATCGGGAGGGTGTATGATGACGCGATCAAGGAAGGTGTCGTGAAGCGTGAGGAATTGTTCATTACATCTAAGGTATGGAACGACATGCACGGCAACGGAGATGTGCTCTTAAGCTGTGCAAAGACACTGCGCGACTTGAGGATCTCATATGTAGACATGTATTTTGTGCATTGGCCGTTTCCAAATTATCATGCGCCGGGTTGTGACGGAGACAGCCGCAATCCCGACTCAAAACCGTTTTCGGTCGAGGAATTCATGAATACCTGGCGGCAGATGGAAAGGCTTGCGGACATGGGGCTCGTACGTCACCTCGGCATGTCAAACATGACAATACCAAAGCTTCAGGCTGTCTTGCCATTGTGCAGGATCAAACCCGCTGCAATAGAGATGGAGCTGCACCCAAGCTTCCAGCAGCCCGAGCTGTTTAAATACTGCGTAGACAGAAGGATACAACCGATTGGTTTTTGCCCGATAGGCTCACCGACACGCCCAGAAAGAGACAAGACACCTGATGATATTGTAGATATTCAGATGCCCGAGGTTGTGGAGATAGCGCGTGCGCATAATGTGCATCCTGCTATTGTCTGCCTGAAATGGGCTGTGCAAAGGGGTCAGGTACCGATACCATTCTCGGTTTATGAAAACGAGTACAAAAGCAATTTACGCTGTGTGACTGAGGATCCGCTCACAGAGGCTGAAATGGCAACACTCGTAAAGGCCGATAGGGATTGCCGCCTCATAAAGGGTCAAGTGTTCCTATGGGAGGGTGCAAAGGACTGGACAGATCTCTGGGATCTGGACGGGACGATCACACAATAAAATAATAAAGCCTTATGACCGGCACGGTTTGTTGTGCTGGGGTCATAAGGCTTTGTTAATTTTCAATTTTTGTATTAATACCATCAATGACTTTATATACCCTTGATTCGTTTATTGCCATTTTTTTATTTACTTCTTCACCAAGATCAATGCCTGATATTTCTGCCAAGCCGAGTAGATAAATTGCGATATCAGCTAATTCAGACCCTAATTCATTGTCTTTTTTGCGCCAAGATTCATATGCTTCCGCAATCTCGCCATACAAGTAGCAAAACTCTTGGTTAATATCCGTCACATTAAACCCTTTATTGACTTTATTAGCATATATGCGTTTTTGAATATCCAGTGTGTCCATTTGATTCTTCACTCCTGTATGAAGTTAAATAACGGTTTTCCCAGCACCTATGACTATTTTAAAAAAACTCAACCCCTTTCATTTCGCTATTTCAATTAACTCTATATTATCCATTCTGCCTCTTTGAGCATTTTCGAGGTGCGTTCAATGTCAAAGCCGCGAACGGTGTTGATTTCAGTATCACGAGGATTCATGCCGAATTCTGCATACAGCTGGTTCACGCCACCAAGCAATGGCATCATCATAGGCTCGTGTACATTCATTGAAACAGCAGGTCGTGTCACCAAATTAGTAACAGCAGCGATCTTAGTCAATTCTAATTCCGTAATATCACCAATAGCATGGTATTTGGTACCCGGAACGCCGACACGGCGCATCACGGCCATATACCTGACATTGTAGTCACGGGCACGAAGCATTTCGTCTGCTATCTGTTCGTATGTATGCTCAGGTCCGATAGGTTCAACGCAATAGTAAAGCTCTAATCCTGCGTCACGGATAGAGTCTAAGGTTGCGATCCTATCCTCTGCACTTATATCCGTATCAATGCCCTCGTTTATGCGCACGATGTGATACACGCCTGTTACACCTGCATCCTTCATACGTTGCGCGAAAGGAAGATCAAAATCTCCGATATTGGCTACAAGCGCGACGTCAGACGGGATAACCTTTTTTACTTCCGTACATATTGTTAGAAACTTATTCTTGTCGTAGTCGGCCGTGGTCATTAGGAACAGTGCGGCTATATTGTGACTGGTAATATATTTTGCCTGCTCTTTGATATCCTCTAAGGTTTTTTCGGTCTCGGTATCCACCGAGTAGCCATCCTTGGCGAGCGAACAAAATTTACAGTTGCCACTGCACTTTGAGGAGTTAATGCCGATTTGTGCGAAAATATATCCCTTGTTTTCGAATTCCTTCCTTGATAATGCGTTACTTTTTTCTATCAAAGCATAAAACTCAGGAGATTTTGTAGAGATATTTAATAGCTCCACTGCATCTGATTTTGTGAGGAAATCCTTATTAATGATATGGTTCATAATGTCATGTACTCCTTTTCGAATGGTATATCTGATATTATGACCCCAACATTCTTTAGCGTATAGTAAATAATTTTGTATTTTTGCATTTTTCTCAACATTATGTAAAACCACGTTAGCGAAGATCTTTAAGCGCAATATCAAATCTGTAGTAAATACGAATGACCATTAACCTCCATGCCGTATTTCTTATAAAACGCCTGGCCCTTTTCATTCCAATCCACAGCATACAGATATGCATAATCGTTATCTGTGTGTTCAAATACCATATCTATCGCTCGGTTCAATATTATGCTGCCATATCCATTTCGCTGATGCTTTGGTGAGACTGCCATAATATCGATCTCTGCGTTCTTTCGCCAGTACAGGCCTACTAATTCATCGCCTTTCCAAAAGGCCTCAAACGAATGATTATAGCTGCGCTCCTCTAGATGCTTCATGCAGTCATCCTTGTTCCCTCTAAAATTAGGCGGTGGCGAGACAAATGTCATGGATTCATCCAGAAGCAGTAGGTATGCGTCGATATATGCCGATTCGTATGGCTTTATCGTCAAAATCTGATCATCTCTTTTGATATGGTTTTCTCGGCGCATAATGAATTCGATAGACGCGTAATCGTGCTCACCATCAGCTATTGTATTGAATGTCTGCTTAATATAGCTAATGATCCTACGATTGTCATTCCAAATCCATATAGTTGCAGATGATTTATTTGATTTATGTAAAGCCTCATTTATTGAATATCCAATTTCATTATTGTATATATCTGTGTCTTCGTTACACGCGATGTGTAGACGTAGGTTGTCCTCAAAAATACAAGCTGAAAACACCACGTCAGACTTACCTTCACCAAATATCTTGAATTCTACTTGGTTGGGGGTATTTATATTTTCCAGGAATACATTTCGCTCGCCACTGTCTATTTTCCCTATTAATAATGAGGCAAAGTCAATATCTGTTTGTGTAATGTGCATGTTTGACTCCATTCTCTTCGTTAAGTTAAATCATTTATAGCACAAAAGTAATAATTTTTCAATGATATATGGTTTAATATACTCATATATGTAAAGTCTGTAATTCAATATTACATTTATAGGGGGATTTATGAACAGAATCGAAATGGTAAAAACTTACGCACAGGGTATCATTTCTGCTATTCGTGATGAAAGGGATAAGGCAAACGCGTACGCTCATACATATGGTGTCGCGGCATGTTGCTCACTACTGGCGGCGAAGCGTGGGATGAACACAGAGATCACAAGTATCATGGGTCTCTTGCATGATCTGTATAGCTATAAGCTGAATAGTTATATGTGCCACCAGCACAGTGGGTCTGAGATGATACGTGTTACGTTTAAGCGCGAGTGGCCTGATATATTTACAGATCAGGAGAAGCAGATCATTCTGTCGGCGATACATCACCACGGCGACAAGACGCATGTCCATGATGATTATGACGAAATACTTAAGGATGCGGACATATTGGATCCCTTTTTGCGAAATGGATGTCTACGAGTTTTTAACCTCGCGTTGCCAAGGCTTGAGCATATGTTAAAGGAGATAGGGATATCCTCTTCACCCGTAGCATTTATCGAAACCGAGCAAGATGACGAGCCGGATGTTAAAGTTACGGACAAACGAACAATGCTTGCAGACATCGCACAGAGGCTTGCGGGTAAGCATATTGTAGGGGAGCTTACGGATACGGAGTTTTTAGGGATCATCAAGTATTTTCCGGAGGACAATGCGTACGATGATCTCAAATCAGCTTGGTGTGCAGCTTTTGTATATCATTGCTGTGTGGTGGCGGGCTTTGAGCTGCCGATAAAGCCTGCGCGTAACACGTTACGTCTGGCTTGTGTAAATGCGTGGCATGAATGGGCAGAAGCGCAGGGCTTTTGCCATCCTGCATCTCGAGACTTTGAGCCCGAGCGTGGCGATATTGTGATATATAACGATGTTATTCCGCATGGGAACAAGCCGGAGGGGGTTGTATTTTGTGATCATATCGGAGTGGTGTTATTAGCTGATGAGGGTTATATAATCGCAGCCGAGGGTAATTTAGATAATAACAATATATCGGGCATCGTTAAACGTAAACGGGATGTCTCGATTGGCAACTATATTAGGATACCGAATGATTATAATTACAACGGAGGGAGGTATGATTACAAGACCGGTGAGTTACGCGTGGAAAAATATGAAACAAAATAACCTAAGAATCCGTCATATGTATAGAGTTCAGTAAACACCAGAATAAAAGGAGGATATTATGATCGCAAAACGGATGATGGCGGTATTATGTATCGCGGGGATTATGTTAACTATGATATCGGGTGATACTGCATTTGCAGCGGCAGATGACAAGAAACCGAAGGTCAAAGCATTGCCGAAGATAGGATCTGTGCAAAACCTGATCAAACTGATCGGAAAGCCCGATGAAAATGTAGTTTTCTATGAAGCGACTACGGACAGCACTACCGCAATAACAGGCTCTGCGGCGGCTCCGCCTCCGATGCCTACAACTGCTGCGGAAACAACCACTGCAGCAAACGATATAAAACAGGCTGCGGAACCCCAAACCGAATATTCCACTACTAATACACAGGTGCTGGGGGTTGACGAGAGTGATGTGATAAAAACGGATGGCGAGTATATTTACTACATCAGGGACAATCAGGTTGTGATGGTAAAGGCGCGGCCCGTAGATAATATGAAGCTGGTGGGTTCAATAGACTTTGCAGGTACAGATTTCAACCCTCAGGAGATGTATGTAGACGGAGATCATATCGTTGTGATAGGTAATAAATACCTTTATCAGCCATGTACAACAGCCTATGTCTATGATGTATCCGATAAAACAAAGCCTCAGCAAATACGCGAGGTCAGTGTTAACGGCAGTTATGTTTCATCACGAAAGATCGGTGACGCCATATACATGATTGCCAATTGTTATGTCTATAACCTAATATCGGATGGCAAATATATAATGCCGCAATACCTTGACTCGTCGGTAAACAAAAAATTTATTAATATCAACTATGACAAAATAAGCTACTTCCCAGGATTCGTTGACAGGACGTATACGACCATAGCAGGATTTACGCTCAAAGGCCCCGATAGAGCCGCGACGATCGAGACTTACCTGGGGGGCGGGAACAATATTTACGCCTCGCAGGACAATCTTTATATTGCAACGGTTTCTATGCAAGAAATAAAAGCCACCGAGCCAGGCGTGGCCGCATCAACGTCCTCCTCTACATCGCGTTCAATCAGTTTTGTGAAGCCTTTCTACAGCCAGAAGACCACGATCTATAAATTTGCGCTTGAAAACGGCTCTGTGACCTATACCGCTAATGGTGAAACAGACGGATCGATACTCAATCAGTTTTCGATGGACGAGTACAAGGGTTATTTCCGCATTGCCACAACATCGTACAGTGACAAGGGAGAGCAAACCAATAATCTGTTTGTTTTCGATGAAAACCTCGCACTAACCGGAGGGGTTACAGACATCGCGCCCGGCGAACGGATTTACTCGACACGCTTTATGGGGGATAGGGGATACATGGTCACATTCAGGACGGTGGATCCGCTGTTTGCAATCGATCTAAAGGACCCAAAGAACCCAAAGATCTTGGGTGCATTAAAGATCCCGGGTTACAGCAATTATCTACATCCATATGATGAAAATCATCTGATCGGCTTCGGCAAGGACACCACAGCCGTTAAGGACATGGCCTACTACAAGGGTATGAAGCTTTCGCTGTTTGACGTGACAGATGTGTCAAATCCAAAGGAATTGTTCACGGAGATTATCGGTGACAGGGGTACGGACTCGTCGCTTCTGAATAACCACAAGGCGCTGCTGTTCTCAAAGGAAAAGGGCTTACTCGCCTTCCCAGTGAACGTATATGAGCTGTCCGAAAAGGAAAAGACCGATGTGACCACATATGGCCAGTTTACATTCCAAGGTGCGTATGTATACGACATAGGGATCGAGCAGGGCTTTAAACTCAGGGGTAAAATAACCCACTTAACCGAAAACGATATGCGAAAATCCGGCATGTATAAGGGGGCCTATAATAAATACATTGAGCGTTTATTGTTCATAAACCAGGATCTGTATAGCGTTTCAAGGGACAATATCAGCGCGAATGATATAAAAACCCTAAAGGTGCGTGGCAGCATATCGCTCGTAAAATAGATAGTTTTATATAATCAATAACAATTGACGATAATACAGACATATGGGATTTGAAAGGACAGATAAAATGAAACGTATTACGTTGGTTGTATTAATCATATGCATCGCGCTGACGATAGCGTCGGTTGTGTTTACGGCCTATCTCGGATATAAGACAAAGGTTGTCACGAACAATGAATTCTATACATTGTATTTCTCAAGTGAGCTTCAGAAATCCTCGGATTATCTGTCGAGGCAGGCGCGTCAATATGCAATAACCGGAGATATGCAGTATTACGATAACTACTGGACTGAGGTAAAAGTAACTAGAACGCGAGACATGGCAATTGAAAAGATGAAGCAGCACGGTGTTTCAGATGAAGATCTGCGTCTGGCTCAATTAGCCAAAAACGAAAGCGACCGTTTAATAGAAACTGAACGGCTCGCGATGAACGCAGCCCAAGGTGGTGATCTGGCACTTGCACAGTCTCTTGTGTTCGGAGTGAAATACGAAGATGAAAAGATCAAGATCACTGAGTACCTAACAGAGTTTGAGGCCCTTATGTTAAAAAAGGCCGAGCGGGAGTCGGAGCGGTTATTTACGCAGCTCACGATCGTATCGGGTATTACGTTGTTCCTGTCGCTTTTGGTCATTTACTATATCTATAGCAGTCAGAGGAGTATAAAGGATAAAGCCTTGCTGAACGAAAAATGCTTTAGGGCGCTCGCCGAGCAGACAAACAACGTGATATTCGAATGTGATCTGGCCGCAAAGAGGATTACATCATTGTCAAATATCAATCTGCTATTCGGAAAGGATGCAGATGAGCAAGAAAAAGCGGAGGGTACACTGAATGCTAATATGATCTACAACGTGGATAGAGACGCATTCGGGAGGATATTTAATACGATCTATAACGGCGATGGCGTTACTGATGCAAGGTTCAGGATAGTTGATGACAATGGTGATTATCATTGGTGTTCACTCTCGAGTGTCGTAATAAGCAGTTATGACGGCAAACCGTATAAGGCCATAGGCTCGATAGAGAATATCGACGAGCAGGTAAAAAGGGAGGATGACCTACGTAAAAAAGCCGAACGGGATTCCCTGACGGGCCTTTTGAATAAGGCCACAACCGAATATTTGATCAAGGAAACGCTGCAACGCCGTAGGAAAAGTGACAGTAAACACGCATTGATGATCATAGACATTGATTATTTCAAGAGCGTGAACGACAGGCTCGGCCATATGTATGGTGACAATGTGTTGAGCGATCTGTCCATGGCGTTGAAGCAGATATTTCGATCGGATGACATCGTCGGCAGGGTAGGTGGAGATGAGTTCTTTGTATTTCTAAAAAACTACAGTAGCATGGATTTAATTCATTCTAAGGCTGTAGAGATATGTAAGGCGTTTAAGAATACCTACAACGGTGAAGAAGTTAGCGTGGATATATCGGCGAGTATAGGCATCGTGCTCTGTCCAGAGCACGGTGAGGATTTTGACACGTTATATAAAAATGCTGATACCGCGCTCTATAAGACAAAGGCCAACGGTAAAAACGGGTATACAATCTATTGCGCCGCATCGAAAAAGCAAGACTCCTAAAACGGTAATTCCGTTAGGTATAGGAAAAGAGCTTAAAATCGTAAAAAGAGTAGTGTGCATTTCATCCCCCAAAAATGAACCATTTATCCCCAAATTTTATTTGGGGATTTTTATTGTGATAAAATAATCCCAACCGGAAGGGGATGATTTAATGGAATCAGAAAATCTTAACAAGAAAAAACCTAAATATAACATGTTTCAAAACAGTAGATATCTAATAGAGTTTGCGTGGAAACTTAAAAAAAGTGTGCTTTTGATATGTTTACTTTCGGCAGGTATTGCCGTGCTGACAAGTTTAATCACTCTGTTTATTGCTCCGGTTATTCTAAACCGAGTTGAAACCGCCGCACCTCTGAACTCGCTTATTATCACCATCTTATTGTTCACAGGGCTATTGATGGCTGTACATGCCGCCGCCGCTTATATTGATGCTATTAAACGAGATGGTTGGCAGTTTCTTTTTGTTCGCATTGTTATTATGTCCAGCGAAAAATACATGAAAACCGCTTTGCAAAACACAGAAAATATGGAATACAACAAAATGATGGACAGAGCCAAAAAAGCTAACATGGACTTGATTGTTGACAGCATATGGGTTGTATATTCCGATTTGATAAAAAACATCGTAGGGTTTGTAATTTATGCAATTTTGCTTACGGCAGTCAATCCGATAATTTTGGCGATTGTAGTGGCTTCCACTATCGCCGGATTCTATATTAACAATTATATAAACGGATGGGGCTACAGACACCGCGAAGAGGAAGCGGAATATTCCCGCAGAATGAACTATATGAGCGACAAAACCATTAATTACACACTAGCAAAAGACATTCGCATTTTTGTTATGAGCGGTTGGATAGAAGATATGTATAAAAGCGTTTTCCGGCTGTATAGTTCTTTTATTGCTCGAGGAGAGAAGGTATATATCTGGGCAAATGTAGTTGATGTTATCATTATTTTTTTACGCAACGGTATTGCATACGTCTTACTTTTTGATATGGTTTTAAACAATGGTTTGTCCGCTTCGGAATTTTTGCTTTATTTTATGGCTGTGGGTGGTTTCGCAGCATGGGTAAGTGGTATTTTTTCAGGTTTTTCAAAGCTTTATAAACAAAGCCTTGATATATCTGTTTTGCGGGAAGCACTTGAATACCCCGAACCTTTCGCTTTTGAAGAAGGGGAAGCACTTACGCCAAACATTGATATGCAATATGAAATTGAATTGAAAAATGTGTCTTTCAAGTATAAGGGCGCGGAAAGCGACACCTTGAAAAATATTAACCTTACTATTAAGCCCGGAGAAAAACTCGCCATTATCGGATTAAATGGTGCAGGAAAAACCACGCTTGTAAAACTAATTTGCGGCTTTTATGAACCAACGACTGGAGAAGTGTTGTTAAATGGCGAAAATATAAATAAATATAACCGGCGTGATTATTATAGGCATTTTTCGGCTGTGTTCCAAGATTTTCCCATTCTACCGGAGAGCATTGCCATTAATATCGCACAAACAGATCAGAATATAGACATGGAATATGTAGCTGCTTGCGCGGAAATGGCGGGGCTTACTAACAAAATAAACAGCTTCCCAAATAAGTATGATACCCGTATAGGAAAAGAAATCTACGAGAACGGAATAGAATTATCCGGTGGTGAAAAGCAGCGACTAATGCTCGCACGAGCTTTATACAAAAACGCGCCGATCATCGTATTGGATGAACCCACCGCAGCACTTGACCCCATTGCAGAAAGCGATATGTACAACAAATATGCCGCATTAACCGGAGGGCGCACGTCGTTATATATTTCCCATCGGCTGGCCTCCACCCGCTTTTGTGATCGGATTATTTTATTAGAACACGGCATCATCACCGAAGAAGGCAATCATAGTGAATTAATGAAAAAGGAAGGAAAATACGCGGAACTATTTGAAATTCAAAGTCGTTATTACCGGGAAGGAGGTGCGGAGGATGCATCCGAATGACAATGTAAAAACTAAAGATGCAATAAAAATAAACCTGCGGGGATATAAAGTTTGGTGGAAAGCCAATCCAAAACTTTTTATTTCGTCAGCCATGTATGCTATTGTTGAAGCACTTACACCCTATGCTGGCATTTACCTTTCGGCACTTATATTAGATGAACTCTCAGGAACAAGAAATCACGAAAAGCTGACTCAACTTGCCTTTATTGCGTTGTCTTCCGCTGCTTTTTTGGCGATATTGAATGCAGGATTATTACGGTGGAAAAATTGCCAACACGCAGGCATATATCATATGGAAAATCATATATACAACCGCAAATTATTATCGATGGATTTTGCCTCCGTTGATAATGCCCAAACACATGATCTTTTATCTCAAATCAAACAAAACCGCACTTATGGCCTCGGTGGGGTTGCGAAGTTGTTGAATTGTTTTGAGCGGCTGTTGAAATCTATCATGGTTATCGCCGGTGCAATTGCCTTAACTGTTCCGCTCTTTATTCAACAGATTCCGCAAAATTTCAAAAATCTTGCTTTATTGGATAATCCGTTGATCAACATAGCAATCATTGTCATTATGCTTACGGTAACATTCATAGCTCCTATTTTCTCAAATAAAGCGGATTCATATTATGCTAAAGTGGCGGATACTTTAAAATTGCTAAACCGTCATTATAGTTTTTACTTTTCAAATCCTTACGAACGCACTCGGGCTTTGGATTTTAGGATATACCGACAGGATGTTTTATTTAGAAATAGAGTATTGCATAATTTGACGGATGAAAATGGTTTAATACCAACTTTCGAAAAATACACCACAGGTCCAATTAGTAAATACAAATCCTTAGCCGGAGCGTTGTCTCAAGTTTTTGTGGGCATGGTATATATTTTCATTTGCCTTAAAGCGTGGACTGGTGCTTTTGGCGTAGGGGCTGTCACTCAGTATATCGGTGCGATAACTGCTATTTCGAGCGCTATGTCATCACTTGTTTCCGTTTTAGGTGAATTAAATAACAATGCATTCTTTCTGCGTACGACCTTTGAATTTTTAGATACACCCAATGATATGTATCAGGGTAGCTTGACGGTGGAGAAACGTTCTGATAAAAAACATCAAATCACTTTCCGTAATGTTTCGTTTAAATATCCAAACACAAATACATTTGCTCTGCGGAATGTTTCGATGCAATTTAATATTGGGGAACGACTGGCAGTGGTTGGCATGAACGGAAGCGGAAAAACAACTTTTATAAAGTTATTGTGCCGTTTGTATGACCCCACCGAGGGCGAGATTTTATTAAACGGAATAAACATAAAGAAATATAATTATCATGAATACATGTCAATATTTTCTGTAGTATTTCAAGATTTTCAATTGCTTGCTTTTAAGCTTGGGCAGAATGTAGCTGCAAATAACTTGTATGATAACAATCGAGTGCGTCAATGCTTATCTGATTCTGGTTTTGATGAACGACTTGAAAGACTTCCTGACGGATTAGAAACTTGCCTGTATAAGGAATTTGATGAAAATGGCATTATTGTTTCCGGTGGTGAAGCGCAAAAAATTGCACTTGCCCGCGCACTATACAAAGAAGCGTCTTTCATTATTTTAGACGAACCTACCGCATCCTTAGACCCCGTTGCAGAATTTGAAGTATATAATAAAATGAACGAGATTGTAGGTAATAAAACAGCAGTGTTTATATCGCATCGTTTGTCTTCGTGTCGGTTTTGCAATGATATTGCGGTGTTCCATGAAAGCGAATTGATTCAGCGGGGGAGCCACCATACATTACTATCCGACCGTAGCGGCAAGTATTTTGAATTATGGACTGCACAGGCACAATATTATGTAGAAAAAGTATAAAATAAATCAAAAAGCTAAAGCAGATACCCTAAATCGAGGTATCTGCTTTTTACTTGAATATCTAAATTTATTAGCAACACTTGAGATCTGAAGGTGTTTAACACTCATTAAGACCAGAAGGATGTACAATTTTGCCCAAGTCGGGCTACACTCATAAAAAGTAACCCTTTCTTATGCCTCGGCGAGCAGTTTCTTAAACATGTTCGGTACATCGATGGTCTGTGGGCAATGAGAGGTGCATTGACCACATTCGGCGCATTGCTTGAGCATGTTGTTATCGACATCGGCACCGGAAATCCAGTTGTCGTTCTGCTGCATGGATTTGAGGTTCCATGCCTTAAATGTCTCAGGGATATTGATCCCATATGGGCAAGGCATGCAGTAGCTGCAACCTGTGCATGGCACCTTTTGAGCTTGCTCGATATTCTTCTTGACCTGTGATATCGCAGCATGCTCCTCGGCATTCAGCGGTTGGATGTTCTTGAAAATCTCTATGTTCTGCTTAAGCTGCTCTGGATTGCTCATACCGGACAGGATTGTGACGACACCCTTTAGCTCAGCGAGCCAGCGGAATGACATCTCGACATTCGTTTTACCGAGTGCCTTATACGGTTCGGCGATGTGCTCGGGTATATCTGACAGTACACCACCCTTTAACGGCTCCATGATGATGATCGGGATGCCGCGTGCGACGAGCTCATTATATCCGCGCTGCCCTGGGTTGTCGTCGAGATCCATGTAGTTATACTGCATTTGAACAAAATCCCATTTGTGATGGTCTAATAATTTTATAAGGCATTCATAATCTGCATGTATCGAAAAGCCAAGATATTTAATCTTGCCTTCTTGTTTCTTCTTTAAGGCCCATTCAATCGCGTTGAGTTTCTTTACCTTGTCAAACAGATCATCATTCATCGAGTGCATCAGGTAGAAATCGATGTAGTCTGTCTTTAACTTCTCGCATGAGGTCTTGAATGCGTTGTCCAAGAAATCCTCCGAATTGGCTCCCCAGAACGACATCTTGTCCGCGAGGTAATAGCTGCTCCGCTCAAATGGCTCTAACGCAATCCCGAGTGCAACCTCACTGTTTCCACCGTGGTAGACAAACGAGGTGTCGAAATAATTAATACCCTGATCCATTGCATAGCGTACCATTTCGTTAAACTGCGGCTGATCGATCTTACCGTTCGTTTGAGGCAGACGCATAGCACCAAAGCCCAGCTTAGGTAGTTTCTCAAATACATTGCTCATAGATAAATTCCCTTCTGTCATGTAAGATTGTAAGAATCTTTACAAATATAATAACACTAATTATACTCAGTGGTAAATATAGAACAGCAAAAAGGAGGCGAGGGATATGTTGAGCATTGTAAAACGAGTATTTATTCTGGTGATCATGTTGATGTTATTGTCCGGCTGCAGCAGTGATATTCAAGCGGAAGCACTGAGCATCAGCCCGGTTACAATTGAGCCCGAACCATTACAGACACAGTCCGTTGGCTGGAAATATGATGGCGCGAGGATAACGTTTCGATCTGAGATGATGGGTTTCAGATCAACAAATGCTTACGAGATAACAGATCCCAAAACGGTTGAATATATATTTACTTCTCTTCAAGGTAGTAAGGTGACTTCGGATACGCCTGAGCTAAACAATAATAATATCAACCGATATCAAATTGAGCTTTGGAATAACATCGGAAGCGAGAGCAGCATGCTTTATTATTATACTCTGTATGATAAGGCATATTTGGTAAGGAATGGTGGGCTTTGGGAAATAGATGTAGATTTTGCGCGTTATATCGATGCGTTTTTGGAAAATACAAATATCACTTATCTGAGTGATAATAACGATGCATTCGCATTATTTAAGTCGTATGGATGGACGCTTGATCGGTGCATTCATCAGCGCGGGCAGGCATAGTATGTTTAATGCATGTAGTTTGAAGGGAAATAGCTTTGAGGATGTGACGTATAGGACGGTTGATGAATGGCTCAGGGGTGTGGTAAAGGCCAACAGTGTTGAGGCTGAGCTTTATAAATTGAAACCAGAGCAGATCATAGAAAAATATTTTGCAGCGCTCGATAGTAAAGATGCCAAAGCTGCGGCATATTGCATCTCAAAAAGCACATTAATGGGCGGATTGACCACAAATATATCAAACCAAGAATTATTTACCAAAAGAGTTGGGCTGCCATTGACAGATATTGATATAGAAACCGAAGGGTATTTTAGTAACCTTGAGTCGGCGGTTCTGTTAAATATTGAGTTACTCGACGAAGTCGATGCAAAAATCAAAACCTATAGGGTTACAATGAACCTGCAGTACAATCAAGATTTTACAGTAGGCAGCGGAGAGCAGTTTTGGGATTGCAAAATGGTGTATGAGTCAGACCGAACAGGCTGGAAGATAGAGGGGTTTGGACATTAATGTAAATCAATTCAAAGAGTGGGGGATATTTATATGCTTATGCTTTATTTTTCCGGAACAGGGAATTCAAAATACATAGCACAATTGTTTTCAAAAAAGACCGGGGCATTATGTCATTCAATCGAGGATAGCGTAAACTTTACAGAATTGATTAATGAACATAGCCACATTGCCTTTTGTTATCCGATATATGCCTCATGCGTGCCACGTATACTGCGTGATTTTGTAGCTGCTCATATGAAAGAACTGCAGAATAAAAGACTTATTATTTTCTGCACACAGCTGTTTTTTTCGGGTGATGGAGCGTACGCATTTGCGAGATTATTGCCAGATAGTTGTAACAATGTCATATATGCCGAGCACTTTAATATGCCAAACAATATATGTAACTTCGAGATGTTTCGGATAAAAAACGGCACGCAGACACATAAGTATCTGCGTACCGCCGAAAAAAAGATGAACATTGCATGCAAGAACATCGAAAAAGGCATTGTTAAAAAGCGTGGATTTAATACATTCTCTGCGCTGTTGGGTAAGATCCAAAGCACTTCTTGGCCTGCGATAGAGGTAAAAAAGAAGTCCTCCGTAAAAACAGATGCTGACTGTAATCGCTGCGGGACTTGCGTTAGGCTGTGTCCGGCTAAAAATCTGTCCATAGACGAGAGCGGTATTAAACAGCATGATAACTGTATGCTGTGTTATCGCTGTGTCAATATCTGCCCGAAAAAGGCTATCACTGTTTTATTAAACAAAAAGCCAAGGGTGCAATATAAGGGTGTATCAATAAATACCTAAACTCTCTTATTGGAAGTAAGCCTACTTACGCTGACGTTTTAATATGCCCTATAATCCACAAAAAGCTTAAGATCAAGTGCCTGATATGTTTTCTTATCCCATAATGTAAGCAATCCCTCGACAATAATTAACATACGGTCGTTTCATATTTAACCTCCAGTTATCAGAAACTTTAGAGTGCTATCGTTAAATACTCAGTTAAAATTAAATTCTCAGATACAACCACGTTTTTTGAAAATATTAAAGGGGCTGTTACAAGATAAAACCATTAACCACAGGTTTATTCTATGCAACAGCCCCTATTATTTTTCTATATTGCGGGTAATATATTATCCCAGATTGCGCGAATCATATCATAGACGCGCTGTTCTTCATGCGCGTTTATAGTGACAGTCAATTCATGATCCGGTATGATCACGCCTAACTGACCATACATGCCGTCTGCCCGATATGTGTTTGGGTATGTGCAGCGCCAGAATTGATAGCCGTAGCCCTGAGCACATTCTGGATCGGTGTTGAAGCCGCTGTTTTTTATCTGAACAGACGAGGCTTGCTGAACATACTCCTCGGAAACAAGGCGTTTACCATCGTAAACGCCGCCACAGCGCAGCATCTCACA
Organism: uncultured Defluviitaleaceae bacterium; assembly: GCA_964621475.1. GTDB lineage: Bacteria > Bacillota > Clostridia > Lachnospirales > WQUN01 > CAYURR01. The sequence goes on from CAZUNC010000001.1 coordinate 29,344, forward strand.
AAAACGCGATAGCTCTTCGGTTTTTAAGAACAATCCCGTGGAGCCGAAGGTACGTTTATCCGGACACTCATACCATTGCGGTGCACGTATACCGAGCGGATAAAACAACTGTTCAAGCAGGTAGTCTTTTAAGCGTACACCAGCCTTTTCTTGCAAAGCCGCAGAGAGCATATATGTTGCGCCGTTGTTGTAAACGAATTTCTCGCCGGGCGCATACTTTATGGGCTTAGAAAAGAACAGCTTCACGTAATCATCAACGCTGTATGTCTCTGGATCGGCAGAAAACAAAAATCCCTCTCCATGTCCGGAGGACATCATCAATAAATGCTTGATCGAAATGTCAAACAGACGTTTATCGGGGTTTTCGGGCAGTTTATCGGGGAACAATTCAGCTACCGTGGTGTCCAGAGTCAAGATACCTTCGTCTATCGCCATACCTATGGCCATAGACGTAAAGGATTTGCTTGCGGAAAACAGGTTGACCCGATCGTCCGAACGCCAGCGGTGGGATGCGACTATTTCACCTTTGTGTCGTACCACGATCCCGTATATGCCGATATTTTTTTCGGCCATGGTCAGTCTGTAATTGGTGAGTATATCGTTTTTCATCCTATATACCGATCCTTAGAATACAATCTCTCTCTTTTGATCAGAGGAGTCATAGAGCCCCTGCATGATCTTGGATGTGATAACAGCCTTGTCGATATGGGATTCGAGCTTTTCGCCGGTCTGTATGCAACGAACAAACGCATCGATCTCGGTCTGGAACATGTTTGTGGTCTTAAAGGTCGGCGCGGTCTCATAGAGCATGCCGTTCTTTGTGCCATATATCTTGAAATCTCCGCCGTAAACGAGACGGATACCGGCTTTGTCGCCCAAGAAGTCGATATAGGTATCATTTTCACCTATATTCTGTGCCCATGAGCCGTTGATTGAGATCGTCGGACCCTCAGTACGTATCAGACCTGTGATGAAGTCCTCAACATCGTATACACCGTCAAAGTTCGGTGGACCAGCCCACATATCCTTGTAGGTGTAAGCTTGCATATCGACACCGAGCTTCGAATACGCCTGACCAGAAACGGTCAATGGGTTGGGATCGGACAGGCAATACATTATCAGATCCAGATAATGCACGCCCCAGTCGATCAAGACACCGCCGCCTGCTATGGCCTTGGTCGTGAACATGCCGCCGAGGCCAGGTATAGAACGGTGAGCGCGGAACGAACCATATACATGATAAATCTCACCGAGCTCGCCTGCGTTGATGATGTCCTTGATCTTGTTAACGGCATCATTGAAACGGTTTACCACTCCGATGTTTAATACCTTGCCGGTTTCGTGCTGAACCTGCTGCATTTCGAGCGCGTCCGCGTAACAGCGTGCCGCCGGCTTTTCACAGAGCACATGCTTACCGGCCCTCAGCGCGTCGATAGATATGGTCTTGTGTACGTTGTTAGGCGTACACACCGATATCGCGACTACCTCGGGATCGTTTATGACATCATGATAATCCGTGACGGGTTTGCCGCAGCAGTTCATCATCGAGGCCTTCTCGGCACGCTCGGGTATGATGTCGCAAAAGTACTTGATCTCTACCTCTTTGTTGTTCATGTATGCGGGTATATGTGCGGTTGTAGCAATCGTACCGCAACCTATAACGCCAATCTTTATCTTGCTCATGTTCTTACCCCCTCGGAGTATGGTTAGTTGCTTAATTAATGATTTCTACCATGATACGCTTGTCCTCATGGGTTGCGGCGGCCTTAACGACCGTGCGTATCGCCTTTGCTATACGGCCCTGTTTGCCGATGACCTTACCCATGTCCTCGGATGCGACCTTTAACTCAAGCACTGTGTTGCCGTCTCGCTCAAGCTCCGAAACCGTTACCGCGTCGGTATTATCAACGAGGTTCTTCGCTATGATCTCGAGCAACTGTTTCATCTATAGGACACCCGCCTTTTTAAGCAAGCTCCTTACCGTATCTGTAGGTTGTGCGCCATTCTGGATCCACTTCTTTGCGGCTTCCGCATCGATCTTAACCTCTGCAGGCTGCTTGATCGGATCGTATGTGCCGATCTCGTCGATCGTCTTACCGTCGCGTGGTGAACGTGAATCTGCCACCACTACCCTATAGAACGGCTTCTTCTTTGCGCCAAGTCTCTTTAACCTAATCTTTACCATCTTAAAAGCACCTCCGAAATATTTTAAAAGCTAATTTATTTGAAAAAGGGTAATCCTATCCCTCTTTTTCCTTTTTTCATGCTGGCTATGCTGCCGGTCATTTCCTTCATCATCTTCTTCATTTCCTCAAACTGCTTCAACAAACGGTTGATCTCCTGTATGCTCAAGCCGCAGCCCGCAGCTATACGACGTTTTCTGGAGCTGTTGATGATATTCGGGTGTCGACGTTCCTGAGGGGTCATTGAGTAAATGATCGCCTCGACATGCTTTGTCGGGTTGTCGCCTAACTCTAACGATTCCAACCCCGCTTGCTTGAGACCTGGTATCATGCCAAGTATATTCTCAAGCGGCCCCATCTTCTTTATCTGTTGCATCTGGTTTAAAAAGTCATCCAACGAAAATTCGTTTGAGCGCATCTTACGTTCAAGCTCGATCGCTTGTTTCTCGTCAAATGCCTCCTGAGCCTTGTCGATCAACGAGAGCACGTCACCCATACCGAGTATGCGTGAAGCCATACGATCCGGGAAAAACGGCTCCATGTCCTCTACCTTTTCGCCCATGCCCACGTACTTAATCGGCTTGCCTGTTACTGAACGTACCGACAACGCCGCACCACCGCGCGTATCGCTGTCTAATTTCGACATGATGATGCCATCGATCCCTAGTCGTTCATTAAAGGTCTCGGCTACCGTGACCGCATCCTGACCTGTCATTGCATCTATTACGATCAAGATTTCTTGAGGGCGTGCAACTGACTTCATCTCGGAGAGCTCATCCATCAACTCGTCGTTTATATGAAAACGTCCGGCCGTATCGAGGATCACGACGTCGTAGTGCTCATTAATAGCGAACTCGATCGAAGCCTTTGCTATCTCGGGGGGCTTTTTATCCGTGCCCATCTCGAATACGGGAATACCGAAATTATTAGCGAGTATCTGTAGCTGCTTTATTGCTGCGGGCCTGTAGACATCGCAGCCGACGAGTAGAGGTTTTTTGCCTTGCTTCCTGAGTATCGCACCGAGCTTTGCCGAGGCCGTTGTCTTACCAGCACCGTTTAGACCAACCATCAAGTACACGGTAGGGGGCTTTGAAGCGAATGTAAGCTTGCTCTGCGATGAACCGAGTAGCGCTATCATTTCATCATGTACGATCTTGATGACCTGCTGACCCGGTGTGAGACTTTCGAGTACAGAACCGCCCACAGCCTTTTCGGTCACAGTGTCTATGAATTTCTTTACGATCTTGAAATTGACATCGGCCTCCAAGAGCGCAAGCTTGACCTCGCGCATGGCTTCCTTTACGTCCTTTTCGGTCAGGCGGCCCTTGCCGCGCAGTTTATTGAACACCTGAGTGAGTTTATCCGTGAGACTATCAAAAGCCATTGCACACCTCCTGTATCCTGTCGGGCATAGCCTTTAGCTCTGCATTGCCCGTTTTGTCCGCTATCCGGCGTATGTCGTCGTAAATCTGGCATAGCGCGTCTTGTTGTTTTAAATGTTGTTCGACCAAGTGCAGACAACCTTCATAATGCGACAGTAATGCCTCGGTACGCTTGAGCAGGTCGCGTACGGCCTGCGGTGTCGTCTGCTGTATCTCGCCGATCTCGGCCAGCGATAGATCCTGTAAATGGTAAAGCTCATAACACTCGCGTTGTTTGGCTGTCAATAACTCGCCATAACAGTCATATAAAAGCGCGGCTGTCAACAGCTCATCCGTGCCTGTCATTCGCTTCACCGCCTTTGAATTCGAAGCTATTAAAGTAATTTTACTTTAGAGAGTATAATTGCTTGGAATGGTTTTGTCAATGGTTCAATGAATATAGTAAAAAACGGATCTACACGGATTAATAATCGATCAAAAAATCCGTGTAAATCCGTTATGATCCGTGCTAATACATGGTATGGTTTTTGCATATTCTATAAACGAAACTCGCCCATGTCTCTAAATCGGTTATACCGCTTTGAAAGTAACCGCTCAACCGGTAAGGTTGTGTTGTCTTTAAATGTGGTTGTAAGCTGAACCTTGAGCCGGTCAAACAATCCATCGCCTTCAGGTATGATCCGTTCTACCACACCGAGCTTCAACAAATCCTCGGCTGTGAGCTTTAGGCATTCGCTGGCTTCCTGAACCTTTGTCGGGTCCTTCCAGAGGATACTCGCGCATCCCTCCGGTGAAATAACCGAGTATACAGCGTTTTCGAGCATCCAGACCTCGTCTGCTACGGCAAGCGCGAGTGCGCCGCCGCTGCCACCCTCACCGATGATGATCGAGATCACGGGGGTTTTCAGCGTCATCATCTCCATCAGATTGTCTGCGATGGCCTGGCCCTGTCCGCGTTCCTCTGCACCAATGCCGCAGTAAGCACCAGAGGTATCTACGATGCATACGACAGGACGGTGAAACTTCTCGGCCAGTTTCATCTGACGCAGGGCTTTTCTGTATCCCTCAGGATGTGCGGAGCCGAAGTTACGCGTGGCCTTTTCCTTAACGTTTTTGCCCTTTTCGATACCTATAACCGTGACGGGCAGGTGATTTAGATACGCTATACCGGACACGACAGCACGGTCGTCCCCGAAGCGCCTGTCACCGTGCATTTCCATAAAGCCGCTGAAGATGCCGTTTATACATTCAAGCGCTGTATGACGGTCCTTTGCGCGCGCCGCTATAACCCTCTCATGTGCCTTCATGTACCCATCTCCTGTCATGCATCTTCAAAAGCTGCGTCAGATAACGCCGTTGCCGTCCGCGCCCGATAATGTTGTCTACAAATCCGCGCTCGAGTAGGTATTCAGCTCTCTGGAAACCCTCCGGGAGCTTTTTTTTAATGGTCTGCTCGATCACTCGCGGCCCAGCGAAGCCGATCAGCGCAAATGGTTCTGCCAGTATGATATCGGCTTGCATCGCAAAACTCGCGGTCACGCCACCCGTGGTCGGGTCCGTCAGCACGCTGATATATAAAAGCCCTGCATCGCTGTGCAGCTTCACAGCCGCAGAGGTTTTCGCCATCTGCATCAGAGACAATATACCCTCCTGCATGCGTGCGCCACCCGAGACTGTGTAGCCGATAACAGGGAGCTTGCGTTCGGTCGCAGATTCAAAAAGGCGGGTGATTTTCTCGCCCACCACGCTACCCATGCTGCCCATCATAAAATATGGCTCCATAACAAATATCCCGGTCTCTATATCACCGATCTTACAAAAGCCGCAGACCACCGCGTCGCGCTCGGCGCTCTCAAGACGCGCATTCCTGAGCCGCTCGTCATATCCCGGGAAGTTTAATACATTAACCGAGGTCAGTTCTGCGTCGATCTCTGTAAAAGTGTTTGCGTCACATATAATACTGAGCCGCTGCCTCGCGTTCATCCGGAAATGATGTCCGCAGTACGGGCATACATTGTGTTTCTCGGCCAGCTCATATGAGGACAGGTTCTTTTTACAGCGGGGGCAGGGGGTGGAATAACCCTCGAGAGGCTCGCGGGAAGGGGTCTTTTGTAGCTTAGGCTGACCCTCGAGTACGTTTTTTGGTTTCTTGAATATGATCATGGTGATCTCCTAACTAACAGATCCGTTGTATAGGTCGAGTTTTCGAACTCCTCGTCGGAGAGTATTTCCTCTGCGAAATCCGCTGTGTGGTCCACACCCTCGATGATCAGCTCGCAGAGTGCGGCCTTCATCTTTCTGATCGCCTCGTCGCGTGACCCGGCCAATACGATGAGCTTGCCAATCATCGAATCATAATAGGGCGGTATCGAATAACCTTGATAGATAGCAGTGTCAAAGCGCACCCAAGGCCCACCCGGCACATGTAATATCTCGATTTTACCACAGCAGGGTTTGAAGCCCTGATATGGGTTTTCGGCATTTATACGGCATTCTATTGCATGACCGCTGAATACGATGTCCTTCTGGTTAAAGCTTAGTTCAAGCCCCGCCGCTATGCGTATCTGCCACTTCACGAGGTCTATAGATGTGACCATCTCGGTCACCGGATGTTCGACCTGTAGACGTGTGTTCATCTCCATGAAATAGAAATGTCCGTCTTTGTCATATAGATACTCAATCGTACCAGCGCCTATGTAACCGATGGATTTCCCGGCGCGTATGGAGGTTTCTATAATCGCGTTTCGCACCTCGTTAGAGATCAATGCAGACGGACTCTCCTCGATGAGCTTTTGGTTCTTTCGTTGAACAGAGCAGTCTCGTTCGCCTAAGCACACCACGTTGCCATGAGCGTCCGCTAAGATCTGCGCCTCGATATGTTTGACGTTACTGAGGTATTTCTCCATGTAGACAGCGCCGTCACCAAACGAAGCCTGTGCCTCGTTTGTAGCTGCGAGGTAACACGCTTCGAGTTCATCCAAGCTGTTAACCATACGAATACCGCGGCCACCACCGCCTGCACGAGCCTTTATCAGCAAAGGAAAACCGATCCTCTCGGCTTCAGTTTTGGCGTGGCTCAAATCCTTTACAAGGTCGCAGCCCGGGATAACCGGTACATTAGCCTCTCTCATGGTTTTCTTGGCCATGTCCTTGTCACCCATAGAGCTGATGATACGTGCCGAAGGACCGATGAATACGATCCCGTGAGCCTCGCAGGCTTCGGCAAATGCGGGGTTCTCGGACAGGAAGCCGTAGCCCGGATGTATGGCCTCTGTCTTTGTTGCGAGTGCAACAGAGATGATAGCATTCATATTCAGATAGCTGTTCTTTGGTGAGGCGCTGCCGATGCAATAGCATTCGTCGGCGAGGCTCACAAACAACGCCTCTCTATCGGCCTCGGAAAATACAGCAACAGTTGCGATGCCCATTTCCTTACATGCGCGTATCACGCGTACGGCTATTTCGCCCCTGTTTGCAATCAATATCTTTGAAAACATAGTCATTCCTCTTTGCTACGATCCTCTTTAATAACCGCGAAGCTCAGCTCACCAGATGCGCAAAGCTTTTCAACAACATAGGCCTCAGACTTTACGAAATAGAAAGGCGGCTTAGATTTGGTCAAAGTGGTCTTGAATGTTATATGGTCGCCCGGAAAGACCTTATCCTTGAATTTTACGTTGTTCATGCCCGTGAAATACGGCAAAAACGGCCCGTCGGCATCAATCAACAAGCACGCGGACTGTGCCATCATCTCACAGAGTATCACGCCGGGCACGACGGGCTTTTGCGGGAAATGCCCCTGTAGGAAGTATTCATCACCGCGCACTGTATAAGAGGCCATCGCGATGCCGTCAATAAGCTCCGCTTCTTCGATCAATAGCATCGGATCCCTATGGGGGAGTATATTCTTTATCGCGTCTTTATTCACTTATATGCCCCTAATAAAAAATTTAAAGTATCTTGAACAATACCTGCCCATATTCGGCTATATCACCGTTTTTCAGGCAAATATCCGCTATCTCACCGTCTGCCTCGGCGACTATTTCGTTCATCATCTTCATTGCTTCGATGATACACAGTACATCCCCAGCCTTTACCTTACTGCCTATCGTCACGAACGGATCACTGTCCGGTGACGGAGCAGAGTAAAACACACCTACGATAGGTGCCCTGACAACGGTAAAATCACCGACATCAGAGGCGCTATTCTTTTCGGCTGGCGTATGGTCTGCGGTGTCCTTAACGCCGGGCATGACAGATACACTGTCGATGATCGGAGCAGAGCCAAGGAAGGGTGCGGGCATCGGCGCGAAGCGCTCAAGCATGATCCTCGTTTCGCCCTCACAAACCTCCACGCGCGTAAGCCCATGTGTATCCAATATCTCTGCCAAGGCTTTTACTTGATCTATATTCATATATCTAACCTCTTTAACACGATAGCTGCGTTGTGGCCTCCAAAACCGATGGATATGGACATAGCCTTGTCTACATCGCAATTGCGAGCGACATTCGGTACATAATCCAGATCGCATTCGGGATCCGGCTCCTTGTAGTTGGCCGTCGGTGGGATGATGCCTGTCTCGATGGTCTTGGCTGCGACTATGGCCTCAACGCCACCCGCCGCACCGAGCATATGCCCGGTCATGGATTTGGTGGAGCTCACAGGTACCTTGTATGCTATGTCACCGAGCGCAGTTTTAATCGCTAATGTCTCAAGCTTATCGTTCGGCGGTGTGGATGTACCATGTGCGTTAATGTACATATGTTCATCAGGCGTGATGCCCGCTTCGCGTATTGCAGCACCAATCATCCGTGCCGCACAGGATCCGTCCGGACGCGGTGCAGTGACATGGTATGCATCGTTGCTATGCGCATAACCGCTAATTGCGCAGTAAATCTTTGCACCTCGAGCCTTTGCCCTCTCGTATTCCTCAAGCACGAGTATACCTGCACCCTCACCGATTACAAATCCGTCACGACGTTTATCAAATGGCATCGAGCAATTTTCAGGATCATTCGTTGTAGATAATGCGAGGCAGTTCGAAAATCCGGCTACAGAGATCGGTACGATGGCGGCCTCAGCACCACCCGTAATGATCGCGTCGGCGTAACCATGCCTGATCGCATGAAACGCCTCACCGATCGCATGTGTGCCGGTCGCACAGGCCGATACCACAGGTAGGTTTGGTCCCTGAGCGTTATATTTAATCGCAACAAGTCCGGACGCGATATTTGCTATCATCATCGGGATAAAAAACGGTGAAACACGACTCGGCCCCCTTGTGCTCAACATATCCGACTGGGCACTGAACGTACTGATACCGCCTATACCCGAACCGATATACACACCGAGCCTCTCGGGTTCTATGTTTCCGATGATACCGCTCTCCTCAACTGCCTGTGTAGCCGCAGCCATGGCATATTGAGCATACAGGTCTGTCTTTTTGATCTCACTCTTTGCAATATATATTTCGGGATTGAAGTCCTTTACCTCGGCTGCGATATTCACCTTCATTTCAGTGGTATCGAAGCGCGTGATAGGACCGAAGCCGTGCTTGGCGTTTATAAGGCTCTGCCAGAACGACGAGACATCGTTACCGACAGGTGTCACACAGCCCATCCCGGTTATGACTACTCTCTTCATGTACACATACCCCCATCGACCCTGATAACCTCGCCTGTAATATACGCCGCCGCGTCAGATGCCAAGAAAGACACGAGTGCGGCTACCTCTTCGGGCTTACCCATGCGCTTTAGCGGTATCATATTTGTGGCGTTGTCCTTTACCGACTGAGGCAAGGCCTCTGTCATATCTGTCTCTATAAAACCCGGCGCGACCGCGTTGCAGGTCACGTTCTTTCCGGCAAATTCTCTTGCGATGGTTTTAGTTAGGCCGATCATACCGGCCTTTGATGCCGAATAATTGGTCTGGCCGATGTTACCGGACAGACCGCTTACCGAAGTGATGTTGATGATCCTACCTGCGGGCGAGCGCATGATATACCGCGACAGATGTTTTGTGAAATTGAACGCGGACTTCAGATTGACGTTTAACACATCATCATAATCCGCTTCGCTCATACGCAGTAGCAGATTATCCTTTGTGATACCCGCATTATTTACGAGTATATCCACACCGCCGAATTCCTTTGCGATTTCCTGGCATATCTGGCTCGTTTGCTCAAAATCCGCGACATTACAGCGGTAAGCCTCAGCCTTTACACCTTGTGCTCGCGCTTCAGCACAAACCGCGTCTGCTGCTTCTGTATTGCTTGAGTATATTATTGCTATATTGATCTGCGCCTCGGCGAGCATCAACGCGATAGTTCTGCCGATGCCGCGTGAGCCGCCTGTGATGACGGCTGTCTTATTTCCCATCCGACACCTCCGCGGTTGTATGTAGCGCGTCCGAGTAGCTGCAGACGCGTACGCTGCTGTCTATTTTCTTTATGAGCCCGGACAAGGTCTTGCCCGCGCCCACCTCTATAAATGTATCAAAACCGTCCTGTACCATGCTCTCTATCGTTTTTTGCCAGAGCACGGGATTATTGATCTGTTTCGGTAAATAAACCTTCGGATCACCATATAACCCCGCTGTGGTATTAGCGTAGACGGGCATCTTTGCCGTACCAAAACTCATATCGTTGACGTACTCGCGCATCTTGTCAGCAGCTTCATCCATGAACGGACTGTGAAAGCCACCGCTAACCGCGAGCTTTAAGCATTTGCCACCGTTGTCGGCTACAGCCTGTATCAACGCTGCGGATATGGAGGCCTTACACGCGACAACGATCTGACCCTCGCAGTTGTAGTTCACGGGATATGCCGCATCGAGTGTCTCACACATAGCATTGACCGTATCGGCGGACAGCTTCATCACTGCAAACATCTCACCATCCGTTTTCATAGCGCATTCGTGCATAGCACGCGCGCGAAAGCTTACGACGTCAAACGCTTGCTTATATTCGAGTATACCTGCATATGCGAGGGCCGGTAGCTCACCGAGTGAAAATCCCGCGACACCGCTGGCAAATATACCACGTTCATTCAAAGCTGCGGCACATGCAAGATCCATCGTAAACATACACGGCTGCGTGTTTAATGTTATATCAAGCTGATCCTTAGGGCCGTCGAAGCAGAGTGTCTTTACTGTGTCACCAGCTAAATTGAACACCGCCTTCGCGGCTGGGGAGGAATCGTATAGATCCTTGCCCATGCCTACGGCTTGACTGCCCTGACCCGCAAAGACAAACGCTATTTTATTCATTGTATCCATTTTGTTGCCTCTTTCATGATTGCTTCGGCCTCTGCAAACATCTCATCAATGATCTCGTTTGCGCTCTGTTCACGCTTCACGAGTCCAGAGATCTGCCCGGCCATAAAGCAACCGTCCTTTTCATTTCCGTCCACGGCGGCCTTTAACGCGCCCGCCCCCATAGCCTCGAGCTCGTCGTTGCTTACGGACGCGTCATATTCTTTAGAAAAGAAATCCCTCGAGAACGCCGTTTTAATCGAGCGCACGGGATGACCGAGGCGCTTACCCGTGGCTATTGTATCTATATCCTTGGCCTTTAAGACCTTGTCCTTGTACGCTTGGTGAATGTTGCATTCATGAGCAACGAGAAAACGTGTACCGACCTGTACGCCCACAGCACCAAGTGCAAACGCGGCGGCTATGCCTCTGCCGTCACCGATGCCCCCGGCTGCGATAACGGGTATCTTTACGCTGTCACAGACTTGCGGTATCAATGTCATCGTCGTGAGATCGCCGATGTGGCCGCCGCTTTCACCGCCCTCGGCGATAACAGCAGTCGCGCCCCCGCGCTCCATGAGCTTAGCGATCGCACAGGAAGGCACGACCGGTATAACCTTTATACCCGCCTCGAGCCACGCTTTCATATATTTGGATGGGTTACCCGCGCCCGTTGTGACCACGGCTACCCTTTCCTCTGCAGCAACGGCTGCGACGGCGTCCGCATGAGGGCTCATGAGCATGATGTTCAAGCCGAAGGGCTTAGAAGTCATGGTTTTGCAACGTTGTATCTGCTCTCTGACGTATTCAGCCGGTGCGTTTCCGGCTGCTATGATACCCAAGCCACCTGCGTTGCTGACCGCAGACGCAAGTGTGGCATCGGCTATCCATGCCATTCCGCCTTGAAAGATAGGATATTTTATATTTAATAATTCACAAATCGGTGTTGTGATCATATCTTCTTCATCAAATCTCCGATGGTCTTGATCTCCTGATCCATCTCGATCGTAACACCAAACTCATCCTCGAGCTTCATCACGAGTTCTACAGTATCGAGCGAATCCAATTCCAGATCAGCAAAGGACATTTCCTCTGTCACTACCAAAGCATCGTCACTCTTATACTCGCGTAAAACATTCTGAATACGTTCCAACATAAATAAATTCCTCCATTTTTTATATTAAGAATACTGTTATTCCCAAACCATTATGCATGTGCCGTATGTAAGCCCGGCACCGAATGAACACATTAATAGTGTGTCTCCGCTTGTGATGCTGCCGTTACCAAGCAGTTCATCTAATAAAAACGGAACAGAGGCCGAAGACATGTTTCCGTATCTGTCGATATTAATCGGAAACTTCTGCTCGGGCTGAGCAGCTCGTGCGCGTATGCTGTCAACGATGCGCTTATTGGCCTGATGCATGATAAAGTAACGCACATCGTCCGAGCCGATGCCGAGCGCATTCATTGCCGCATCAATCTCTCGTTCGGCGGTCTTGACTGCGAACTTAAATACCTCCTGCCCATCCATAAATAAGAACTCCTGCGAATGCTGCTGCTGTGAGTATGGGCTGTTTCCGACAGGGCTATTCAGTGTCAGGGGCTTTGTGCATGGCTGTGTGCCTAAACGCAGATACCTGAGCGCGTTGCCGCTGGACAAGACGCATGCGGCCGCTCCGTCTCCGAATAGTATGCAGTTCTTACGGTTTGTCCAGTCCACATGCTTGGACATCATATCCGCACATATGAGCAGGATATTCTTAGCCTTGCCGGATGATAGATACAGCGAGGCTGTTTCGAGCGCATATATAAAGCCCGTGCATGCAGCATTTAAATCGAATGCTGGGCAAGACACGCCAAGACGCTCTGCTACACAACACGATAGAGACGGGGTTATATAGTCACCGCTTAGAGTGGCGCAGATAATGAGGTCGATATCTCCAGCCGTGAGTCCGGCCTTTCCGAGTGCTATGTTGCACGCGGTTTCGGATAGATCGGTTAGGCTCTCGTCGACGCATACATACCGGGTCTTTATTCCGGTCTTGGATATGATCCATTCGTCGTTTGTTTCGAGAAACTGGGATAGATCGTCATTGCTTATCTGCTTTTGTGGTAGTGCTGTTCCGGTGCCGATTATTCTGATACTCATTATTTACCTCATAAGCAAAATATTAGTTTAGCTAACTAATATCACAAAGTCATGTTTATGTCAATAATATTCGGAATATTACATAGACGGATTCGTAGAATTGTTTTATCATGTGCGCGGGTGAAATGAATGCTAAACATTGCCATAGTTGACGATGAAGTCATACAGATTGAGTTGCTAAGCGAAATGGTATCCGAGTGGGCTCACAGCCGTGCGAACACGGTCAACGTGGAAACCTTTAACGGATCACAGGGTTATCTGTTTTCGGAGACGGCGTTTGATATATTACTGCTGGATATACAGATGAACGGGCAGAGCGGTATAGAGCTCGCGAAGCACATACGCGAAACGGACGAGCGTTTAGTCATTGTGTTCATTACGGGTCTGGATGATTTTATATGCGAGGGTTATGAGGTGTCGGCCTTGCATTATTTGATAAAACCCGTAAAAGCCGAGAAATTGATAGAGGTGCTCGACAAGGCGTGCCAGAGATTGAAGATCGCAGACAAGACGCTGCTGCTGGAAACCGATGACGGGATAGTGCGCGTACGGCTCGCTGATATTGTGTATATAGAGGCATTCGCGCATGAGGTAGTGATACATATGAGTAAAGCACAGGTCACGATGGGTAAAGGAACTGATATATACACAATCAAACGCAATATCGGACACATAGAGGATGAGCTGAATGCCCTCGAGCAGGGGATGTTCGTGCGCTGTCATCGGTCATACATCGTGGGTATCAGGCATATCAAACGTATCATGAAAAGCGATGCTGAACTCGATAGCGGCGAACTCATACCGCTGTCTCGCCGCATGTATAGCGATGTGAACAGGGCATTTATAGAATATTACAAGGCGCTACGAAAGTAATTACAATATAACGGAGGCTGCAATGGGATTGTTTTCGTGGATACTCTCCCCGATCATTGATAAACGCATAGCGGAATTTCAAAGCGACCTTATGCAAAAGCATATAGCGGAAGTCGAGCACATCTACAGCCAGATGCGCGGATGGCGGCACGACTATCATAGCCACATACAGGCGCTAAAGGCCCATATGAAGTTCGGACAATATGAGGAGATCGAAGAATACTTAGATCATTTGGACAGTGACCTTATGAATGTAGATACTGTATTAAAGACCGGAAATGTAATGGTCGATGCGATATTAAACAGCAAGATATCGCTCGCACTCGCAAGACATATAAGCATTACCGCAAAAGCCACGGTGCCCAGACAGATGAGCATATCCGAAATCGACCTGTGCGTAATCCTCGGAAATCTTATCGACAACGCAACAGAGGCCTGTCAGCTACTACCTAACGAGGCTGATCGTTTCATACGCATATACATAGACACGATGAAGGACAATCTATACATATCGATCAGTAATTCAACAGGCGGTGAGATCAAAAAATCCGGTAGGAGTTATATATCCACAAAGTCACAGCCCGGGCATGGCTTCGGACTCATGCGCATCGACAAGATAGCGCAGAAATACGGTGGTTATATCAACCGCCAGAACGAGGAAGGCGTGTTTGCCACAGAGGTACTCTTACCATTCGTGTACGAATCATAACCATTCGTGCACGATTTTCATTTTATGTAAAACGTTATGATATGCTCTGTTTAGTCAGGGGGAATGGTGATGAAAACAAATATCGCACTTGTGAGGAATATCAAGTATGTGTTTGGGAACATTTGGAGGTGGGATAGGGAGGTATTGGTCTTTGTGACATTGCAGGCTGTGATAGGTGTAATGCTGCCCGCGTTTGGGATATACCTGCCGAAGCTTGTGATAGATATGGTGACTAACCATGCGTCGCTATCTCAGTTGGTGATTATTTTGTCCGGGTTTACGTTATTGATGGCAGCGGCCAATTTCATTCACCGCTATGCGATATCAAATGTCAATACCTCAGCGATGTCCAATCGCATGCAATACCAGCTTCTGCGAAATGGAAAGCTCATGGACTGCGACTATGCTTTTATCGAGGGTACGGAGGGACAGTCATTGCACCGCCAGCTCAATAATGCCGTTATGCAGGAACGCAGCGGACCGCAGATTATCGTACGCTTGCTGCCGGAATTCGTTGCGGGTGTGTTGGGATTCATGTTATACGGCTCGCTGCTTACATTCTTAAATCCTATCGTATTAATGCTACTGATACTCACATCACTTATAAACTATGCGGTATTAAACCGTGCGACGCGCTGCAGAGAGAGCTTTCGCGAGGAATACAGTACGATCATGGATAAATTCACGTACTTTAACTTCAAGGTTGCGGACTTTGCGAGTGCGAAGGATATACGGCTTTATAACATGAAGCCGTGGTTTATGTCTATGATAGATGCGTTACTCAGGCAGGATAGGCAGCGCCTCGTTAAGATCGCGAGGTTCGAATTTGCATACAACATCTCGGACGCGGTCGTTTTACTGGTGCGTGACGGTGCGGCATATGCGTTTCTTATCTGGTATGTGCTGACCGGACAGATCGGTGTATCGGACTTTGTGTTGTATATAGGTGCGGTTACGGGCTTCGGTACGTTCGTAAATATGATCGTAAACAATTACATTGAGCTTGTGCGTGGGAGCCACGATATAGATGCGATACGGACATTTCTTGAGAAGCCAGATAAATCAAACAGGGGAGCAGGCAAGAGTTTGCCTACCGCGAGCGATTTACCGATTTCCGTGGAGTTTTCGCATGTATATTTTCGTTACGAGCCCGATGGGCGATATGTGCTCGAGGATTTCTGTCTAAGGATTGAAAAGGGTGAGAGGCTTGCAATCGTCGGAGCAAATGGTGCGGGTAAAACGACCGTGGTGAAGTTGCTATGCGGATTTTACATGCCTGAAAGCGGAGAGATTTTGATAAACGGCACTCCGATATCCCGTTACAACCGAGATGATCTGTATACATTGTTTTCGGCGGTGTTTCAAGATATGTTGGTCATGCCGCTTTCTATAGCACATAATATTGCAATGAACAATAGTATCGACCGTGAGCGCGTGCGCAAATGTATAAGTGATGCGGGCTTAAGTGCGCGGTTACCGGATATCGACGCGCAACTCACAAAGATAGCGGATCCAAACGGGATCGAGCTTTCCGGCGGGGAACAGCAGCGTCTAATACTCGCTCGGGCTTTATATAAGGGTGCGGCAGTGCTTGCGCTCGACGAGCCAACGGCTTCACTGGATCCGATAGCGGAGAGTGACTTGTACATGAAATATCATGGCTTTTCAGAGAACAAGACATCGATTTATATTTCGCATCGCCTCGCGAGCACAAGCTTCTGCGATCGCGTCGCATATATCGAGGACGGGCGTGTTGCTGAGCTAGGCACACACCGTGAACTAATGGAACAAAATGGTGGATATAGAAGGATGTTTGATATACAGAGTTATTACTATCGCGATGGCCTGTCAGAATGCGAGCAGGGGGAGGTGGCAGTGTGATGAAAAGGTTAAAGGAACAAATTGAGCCGATGTGGATGGTCACGAAACGTTTTCATCTGCTTCAAAAGCCATATATTCCTGTGATGATCATAACAAAGCTGTTGTACGGTCTGATACCGTTTATCAATATCGTGATGTCGGCCAAGATCATCGATAAGCTATCCGACGCTGCCAAGGTGAGTGAGCTTGCGTTGCTCGCGGGCATAACAGTCGGAGCGAATGTGTTGTTGAACCTCTGTGCGAATGGCATGGAACAAGTGAGGCAGATGCATGTATACACATTGTCAAGGATGTACAGGTTGCAGTTCATGTATAAGATGTCGGATATCGACTACGAATATATTGAGGACCCCGAAACCCATAATATGCTCTCTAGGATACAGAGCAGCTTGAATATGGGCTGGTGGGACATCACAAGCGTGCTTGAGCAGATCATAGGCAGCTTGATCGGGCTATTTCTGTCGGGGGTATTGTCATATAGGCTTTTTATCACAGGGATTGATAATTCTTACGGTTTGTTGATCGGATTTGTAATTGCTGTAGCGCTCTGTATGTGGCTCATAACCTTTGCCGATAAGGGATTTCTGAATAGGATATACAAGGTGCTGGATGGCTTCAGCGGGCGTGAGCGGGCGTTCAATCATATGAGTGAACTTGTGGGTAATTATAAGAACGGCAAGGATATACGCATTTATAACGCAAAGGAACTGATAAGTGATGCGTCAGAACGCATGTGGAGGGAAGGGGGGTTTGCAAGCTTTAAAAGCTTGAGCAGGCTGGATGGTATGATGAAGGGAATAAAGGGTGGGATCACGGCGCTGATGGGCGGTCTAATATATATCTTCGTTGCAATAAGAGCGGTGACCGGGTATCTGAGTGTAGGCTCGATCGTTAGATATGCGGGTGGTGTAAACCAATTCATCAATCATTTCTCGGGTCTTGTAAATGCGTTAAATACCTATAGCCTCAACTGTGAGCGTATGAGGATCGCTTATGACTTTCTAAACCTGCCGAACAAGAAATATCGCGGCTCTTTACCGGTCGAGAAGCGTAAGGATCATGAGTATATCATCGAGTTTCATCATGTATCGTTTAAGTATCCGGGCAGTGAGGTGTATGTGCTCAAGGATCTGTGCCTGAGGCTACGCATCGGTCAGCGTATGGCCGTCGTAGGTCAGAATGGCAGCGGCAAGACTACAATGATTAAACTGCTGTGCCGCCTTTATGACCCTACGGAGGGAATGATTACATTGAACGGCATAGACATAAGGAAATATAGTTATGAGGAGTACCTTGGATTGTTTAGCGTTGTGTTTCAAGATTTCAGGCTGTACGCATTTCCGATGTCCGAGAACATCGCGGCCTCGGTCATGTATGACCAACAACGAATGCAGGATGTGATCGAGCGATCGGGACTGTCAAAGCGCGTGAGCCAAATGCCGCAGGGCGCAGACACATATTTGTATACGCAATATTCAAAAGATGGTGTAGAGATATCAGGTGGCGAGGCACAAAAAATAGCCCTTGCACGTGCTCTGTACAAGGACTCTCATTTTGTGATCTTTGACGAACCGACAGCTGCGCTCGATCCGATAGCGGAGTTTGAAGTCTATTCACGTTTTAATGATATCGTAGGTAAAAAGACGGCTGTATATATATCGCATCGATTGAGTAGCTGCCGTTTCTGCGATGATATCGCGGTGTTTCATGAGGGCAGGCTTATTCAGCGCGGCAACCACAATGATCTGATAGCCGATATCGGTGGTAAATATAAAGAACTCTGGGATGCACAGGCACAATATTATACAGCGGGATAATAAAAACAATACAACTATATATTAACCAAAAAATGCTCCTATAACGGCGGCATCGCGGTGAGCGAACCGCCGTTAAGGAAAGAATTGGGGGAAACCATAAATAAATCCGTTGTTACTTAATCTTAAGCTTTACAGTTGTGTTCGGGGGAATCATGACACCTGCGGATGGCATCTGAGCATAGACGACACTCTGATCCTCGATGTATGTGACGGTAATATCCGAGGAAGAGGTTATCGAGGTTGTATCATCCAGTGCTTCCGTAGTTCCTGTATCAGTTGTAGTTGATGTACCAGATGCACCGACGTTTCCGGTCACGGGTTCGCCTACATCATCCGCAGGGACATATGCGTCATATACAGGCACTGCCATAAAGCCTAACGCATTTACCGCCTCTATTGCTTGTACACCGCTCATACCGACGATATCAGGAACAGCTACAAGGGTTTCTTGCTGACCGTCCTCGCAGCGTACATACAGGAATATCTTTGACCCTGGTGTAATCTGTGCACCTGCGGCAGGGTGATGTCTATCGACGATGTTTCCGCTGCCGACTATCTCGTAATCAAGGCCGCTCTGGTTGAGTGACTTAGTGACATCCACAAGCTGTCCGCCTGTCAGATCCTGCATGGTTACTACATCGTTCTCGCCGGGTAGCTTGTTAGATGAGCCACTGGAAGGCGGGATATTTTTATATTTAATGATGCTCTCCATTACCTCTTTAAGTAACGGAGCGGCAGTCGTGGAGCCCTGTAAGCCTACTATTTCCTTAGGCGGTTTATGTATCAATGCAAGTGCTAAATACTGTGGATCCTCAACAGGCAGGTAAGCTATGAACGAAACCGTTACGTCGTCGCGGTTGCTGCCCTGCTGTGCGGTACCGGTCTTGCCGCCGATGTTATATCCTTCTATATAAGCCTTTTTGCCTGTACCGGACGGTGTAACCACCGCGTTTAACATTACGCGTATGATGTCTGATGTCTGGGAAGATATAGGCTTACGAACAACAGTAGGCTGTTGGTTATGTACTACGTTTCCTTCGCTGTCAATGACCTGTGAGACTACATATGGCTTCATCAGGTTGCCGCCGTTTATAAGAGCAGAAAACGCCGTCATTGCCTGTATCGCTGTGCAGTTAAAGCCCTGGCCAAACGAACTCGTCGCGAGCTCAACGGGATTTAGGTCCGCGAGTGCGTACATAACAGATCGCGCTGAGACGGGTGCCTCACCCGGAACATCTATACCGGTCTCTTCACCGAAACCAAAATCGTTTCGGTATTTGAAAAACATATCGCGACCCATTCTCTCGTTTATCTGTATCATTGCCATGTTGCAGGAATTCGCTAGAGACTGTTCCAATGTTTGGGAACCATGTATGTCTCCATATTCCTTTATCCAGCATGGCAGATATGTATCCAACACCCATGTGTCACCGGCACAGTGAAACGTGTCTTCGGTGGTAATTATATCCTCTTCAATCGCGGCTGCAGCTACGACAGGCTTAAATATCGAGCCGGGCTCAAAGCTACTTGAAACATGGAAATTACTCCATGTTTTGTACAGGTAATTTGTCTGTTCGTCTTCGCTGAGCATGTCCCAATACTCTTTTACTTTTTCGTCTGTAAAATAGTCGGGATCGCCCGGTGCGCTGAGAGAGAACGAAGGGTACTGCGCCATCGCGAGCACCTCGCCCGTATTTGGATTCATTATCATGACTGCGGCGTATTCCGGTGTATATTGATTGCCAGCCTTGATGACGGCTTCCTGGGCAAACTCCTGTAGGTAGCTATCTATAGTAGTTACGAGTGTTGCACCTTGTCTTGCGGGGATTTCCTCGACTATCGGGGTATTGTCCGGAGCGTATGTCCAAAACATCCGTCCTATTTCGCCCGCTAATTGCTTGTTGTAGTAATTTTCGAGCCCCCAGCTGCTGTCACCTCGGATAAAACCTAATGTCTGAGGCGCAAATGCGCTCTTAATGTACCGTCTCTTTGTATCGGGGAACGTATGCACACCGTTTAGGTTCGCGTCTCGAAGCTGGGTTTTTACGCGTGGTGTGACATCCCTTTTCAATATATACCAGTTGGTATCGTTTACAAGCTTGCCTGTTTCATCCTTTGCTAAGCATGCGTTTAGTTCCTCTATAGGTATCTCCAGTATTTCAGAGAGTTTATTCAATGTTTTTTCTAAGGTTCCCCTTGGAGTAGGGCGTGCGGCATCTGTTACGGCTATGTCGTTTAAGACCCTTATATCCAATATGACCTTGTATACCGTATCGCTGACCACAAGCTGTTGCCTGTTGCGATCCAATATCGCGCCTCTGTTCGGATTGATGACCTTATTAACAGAGGTTTGCGCAACAGTAGATTGGTTTCTTGCCATCCGCTGGTAGTCCTCGCCGTATACGATCTTGATATATCCGACGATCCCCAAAAGTCCCACGAGCAGAAAGCAACATATAACGCCCAAGATGGCAATCTTTGGGCCGACGACGGGCTTTTTCATGCCGTATCACCTATAATCCTATGTACAAGATCCTTAAAGAACTCGACCGATAACCTAAACTCCGGTGCCTCCTCTATGGCATCCCTTTGGCTTACCACATAACTGCCCTTGTCGACCGATATATGCTTCACCTGATACGGCTTAGGTTTAGACATGCCAAGATCTGTTTTAGCTATTTGCTCTATTTCATCGAGGTTGATTGTTAATGTGATTTCTTCCTCGAGCTCCGACACCAACGCCTGACGAGCTTTTAACTCCTCGTTGAGGCTTGCAACATAACGCGAGCCGTCTTTTGCTAACACATGTGTAAAGGTTACGCAGATGAGCCCCAGAAAAAGTATCACGACAGTCATGACCTGCATGAACGACAGCTTGTGCTGCTTGTTGTCCGCATAGATGTACACGGGTTTTATATTTATACGCTTAGGTTTTTTACGCTTGCGCCTGACCGGTACATACTCTGGTTCCGGTAATGCGTATGCTACGGAAACATTGGCGTGTTGAATATGTTTTTGTCTTAGAGGTCTTGCATATCGTGCCATACGTGTATCCTTTCACATGCATCTTAAATCTTTTGGCCGATACGTAGCTTTGCGCTTTGACTGCGGCTGTTTCCATCGAGTTCTTCTTGCGTGGGTAGCGTGGGTTTACGTGTTATTATCTGGAGCTTCGGAACCTTTTTACATACACATATAGGAAAACTCGGTGGGCATGTACAAGGTTTAGCGGCTCTTAGAAAGCTTTCTTTGATGATCCGATCCTCGAGCGAGTGGAACGTAATGACGCAGATGCGTCCGCCGAGTTTCAATCGGTCGATCATGGTATCTACTGCCTTTTCGAGTATCGAGAGTTCATCGTTTACAGCTATACGTATCGCTTGAAAGCAACGCTTTGACGGATGCTTGGTTGCGTGTCGTGCTGCGGGCGGTAAAGCGGCTTCGATGATGCCACGTAACTCAACCGTGGTCCTTATCGGTGTGATTGCTCGATTTCTGATGATCGCTTTTGCAATCTGCCGTGAAAAGCGTTCCTCGCCGTATTTAAAAAAAATATCGGCAAGTTCTTTGTCCGAATAACCGTTTACGATATCGTATGCGGTTATTTTTTGTGTCGAATCCATACGCATATCGAGAGCAGCATCCGTGATATATGAAAACCCGCGTTCGGGCGAGTCCAGTTGATGTGAGGAAACGCCGAGGTCGAGCAGAAAGCCGTCTATCTGTGCTTCATATAATCCGAGATTGTCGAGTATATCATTGATGTTTGAGAAATTGTTTTTTACTATCGTGATATGTTCACTGTATTTACCCAGCACAGCTTGTCCGTTTTGTATGGCTTCGTCATCGCGGTCAATCGCTATGAGCCTACCTGAACCGAGCTTCTCGGCTATCAAGCTGCTATGTCCGGCTCCACCCATCGTACAGTCGACATATATGCCGTCGGGCTTAATGTTTAGGCCGTTTATACATTCGTTAGGCATTACGGGTTCGTGGTGCAAATAACGCATTAAATACCTCCGAGCAACTGCATCTTTTCCGCTGTGGAGTTGTCTATCTGGATATTACTGATATCGTAACTGTCCCAGACCTCCTTGCCCCAGACCTCGATGCGATCGGTCAGGCCCACGGATATGACATCCTTTACTAGGCTTGCATGCTCGCGTAGGTTAGCGGGTACGAGGAAGCGGCCTTGATTATCAGGCTCGCATTCTGCGGCACCACCTATGAAGTAGCGCATGAATTTTCGTACATCCGCGTCGGTCATGGGCATTTGGGAAACCTTTTGCTCTATGCTCTCCCATTTTTCCAAAGTGTATACGAGAATGCATTTGTCCAGCCCGCGGGTCATGATAAAGCGTTCCCCGAGCTCATCGCGGAACTTGGAGGGCATAATCAGCCTAAACTTCGTATCCATGCTGTGCGAAACCTGCCCGCGAAACACATCGCTCACTTCCTGTTGGGTAGTGGATAAAGATTTTAGAGGTGATTCTTTCCACAATACACTACTCATCACCACTTTCAACCATTATACATGGAATAGTTCAAGTGTATATACGGAACTTTCGTTCGTGTTAGGGCTCAAAAACAAGAAAACCACGGAGAAAATCCGTGGTTTTTGTTTTTTATCCTCGACCCTTAAACAAGCTCGGCGATCTTTGTGACCGCCACGTATATCTCCGAAATCTTATACCATGTCGCGAAGTCTACAATGCCTGACGTAGGTAGCTTAAATATGCCCTGGAAGGTCTCGACGGCCAATAGGGTTTCATTCCCGTAAACGCCGTCGACCTTTACCTTTTTAATAGCGGGATAGTTGTTTGATATCGTATTAAGCTGCTGTTGTATCGTTCGTACATCCTGACCTGTAGAGCCTACCTGTAGCGGTGTGCCTGGATATGACATCGGTATCCCCGCAACCTTTTCTGCCTGTGAGAGATAAACATCGGGACCGTAGTAGTTCTTAAGTATCGCTACAGAGTCAAGACCTTGGTCTCCGAGGTTCTTGCTGCCCCATTGCGACAGCCAGTTCGGGCAAGTGGAACGCTGGCCGTCGCAGTATTGCGTAAACAACGGCTGCTTTACATCGGGCTTAGCGATATATGTATTGAATATGCTGTCCACAACCTCAGATATCTCTGTAAAAATATTGCGCCCATATGAAAAGGCTTGGTCATAAGCGGTATTATTTGTGATTGTGAAGTTCTTGCCCTTGTTTCTGTACCACTCGGTGTAAACGCGGTTTAACGTGAACGAGATGATCGCAAGGATGTTTGCTCTTAACGTGCTCTCGGGCCATGTAGCGTATATCTCACAGCATGCCACATTTTTTATATAGTCCTTGAACGGCACGTAATAATTCTTTGCTGAGTTATCGTCGGGTGAGCCGTTATGTACTACAATCGTTTCGGGTATTACGGGCTTGTCGAGTACCACGTATCCTGTTTCAGGGTTGATGGGTTTTACGGGATCCTCGGGTATCTTTGGCGGATATATGCCCCACAATGTGTGCTCCGGAATCAATATCTGCTCGGGCAGATTTGCCGGGGAATTTGTGCGTATAAGGTTGGCTTGCTGGTAACATAACGTACCGTCGAATATCTCTACGCCTTGCGCTGAATATGGCTCGTATCCCTCGGCTTGCACAACAACAGTATATTCAGCATAGGGTTTTGGTGCTTCGGGTTCCAGAGAGTATTCCATCGGCGGACAGTCCAGATTGGCATATAACGTTTGTCCCGAATCATCTGTTATCAACTCCTCTACTTCCCTGTTGTCTACAGGGTCAAATATCATTACCTTCGCGTTTGGTAGCGGTCTTCCTATATCTCTATCATATGCACCTACCTGCATCCTCCCAAGATTTGCCATGCTAACCTCCATCTGCGGCGCAGTATTTGTTTCCTTATATGTATGCGGTACCTGTGACATTTGACACAATGCGTCTGCGTTGGTAATATGGTAAAAAATCTATGAATGTTTCGAGGGGCTGTGTATATGGTTTTTGGAATCCTTTATGCTGTGATATTACTTGTAATAGATCGCCTGACAAAGTATTTTGCGACAGTGTATCTAAAACCGATTGGTTCGGTGCCTCTTATCAAAGGGGTCTTTGAACTGTCATATGTGGAAAACACCGGGGCCGCCTTTGGTATGTTTCAAGGTGCACGGTGGTTTTTTGTTGTGCTCACGGTTTTGATACTCGCGGCACTGCCTTATATATATCGGCGCCTGCCGCAGACTAAATACAACAGGTTGATGCGTTTTTTGATGTTTCAAATAGCGGCGGGTGCTGTGGGTAATTTTATTGATCGTCTGCTTAAAGGCTGTGTCGTGGATTTCTTTTACTTTTCTCTGATAGACTTTCCGGTGTTCAACATGGCCGATATATACCTCGTTACGGGCTCGATATTGTTTGCGATCATCATGCTGTTTGACACGGAGACAACGAAGGAAGAAAAGAATTTATGAGGTGCGGTTTTACCTGTTCGCCGAATGAGGCGGGTACACGCGTGGATGCAGCTATTGCGGGATATCCCTTTCCGGAGGATATACATATCTCGCGTAGCATGGCTCAACAATTGATTGAAGCCGGTCAGATCACGGTCAACGGTAACACCGTAAAGAGTAAATATGCTCTGAAGCTCGGGGATGTGGTTGAGATCGAAATGCCGGAGCTCGAGGAGCCTCAGATCCTAGCCGAGGATATACCGCTCGATGTCTTATATGAGGACGAGCACATTATTGTGGTGAACAAACCACGTGGGATGGTTGTGCATCCAGCTGCCGGGCACTATACCGGAACGCTTGTAAATGCGCTGATGTTTCATTGTAGAGACAGCCTGTCGGGGATAAACGGGGTGTTGCGTCCGGGTATCGTACACCGCATAGACATGGATACCTCGGGTCTCATCGTAGCCGCAAAGACTAACGAGGCGCACATATCGCTGTCTGAGCAATTTCAACGCCACAGTATCAACCGTGTATATCACGGCATAGCGTTTCATGTAATAAAACAGGATGAGCTTGTTATAGACATGCCAATCGGACGGCATCCGAAGGATCGCAAGAAACACGCGGTATATCCGGCGTTTTCGGGAGTACGCGTAGCGGCGTTACCGGCGGGTGTTAAGGAAGCTTATACGACTGTGACCGTGCTGGAACGTATGCACAAGTTCACATATTTTAAGGCCAGGCTTCGTACCGGGCGCACACATCAGATCAGGGTGCATATGGCATATAAGGGATATCCACTTTTGGGCGACATGGTATATGGACCGGTGAAACAGCCGTTTCAAGCAAATGGACAGATATTACATGCGATGATATTGGGGTTTGAGCATCCCACGGATGGGCGGTATATGGAGTTTTGCGCAGAGCTGCCGGGGTATTTTACCGATGCGCTGGAAAGAGTTGGGGGACACGGATGATCTTTAAAAAGGACTTTGTCAGTATAAAGGAGCTCTCTTCTGAGGACATCCTGTTTATATTAAATACAGCCGAGACCATGAAGCTCGTGCTGACTCAAAAGAATAAGAAGGTACCGCATCTACAAGGGCGTTCTGTAATATTACTGTTTTATGAAAAAAGCTCACGTACAAAACTCTCATATGACCTGGCTGCACAGTATCTGAGCGCGAGCGTTGTTGATATGACGATGAGCACAGAGACAAAAACCGTCACAAAGCTCACGGAGGTTGGGCAGATCATCGATCAGATGGGTGGGGATTTTATCGTACTCAGGCATCCGATGTCCGGCAGCGCGAAGTTATTGGCCGAGCATGTGTCGGCCGGTGTGATCAACGCCGGCGACGGCTTTAACGAGAACCCAAGCCAAAGCTTATTAGACCTGATGACGATAAAGATGCAGAAGGGGAGTTTTGAGGGGCTGAAGGTTGCGATCATCGGTGACATCTCCCATAGTCGTGTGAGCCGGAGCAACATATTCGCACTGCTAAAGCTCAAGACCGAGCTCATACTTTCTGGACCGCCGTCGTTGGTTCCTGACGAATGGGAAGCTTTTGGACCACGTATCGTATACGACATCAAAGAGGCGGTAAGGGATGCGGATGTGATCATGGTCACGCGTTTACAGCAGGAACACGCGTATAAGGGGCTTTTACCGTCGTTTTATGAATATAGGGATTTCTTTAAGATTGATGAAGAGATATTGAAGCTCGCGAAACCGGACGCTATCGTGATGCATCCGGGTCCGATCAATAGAAGCGTTGAAATATCCTCCGGAGTTATCGATTCCAAGCAGTGCCTTGTGGAGGATCAAATCGCTAACGGTGTGGCGATACGAATGGCATTACTATACCTGATGAGCATGAGAGGGGGCATCAGTGCATGAAGCTGTTGATCAAAAACGCGACACTGTACGGCAGCGACAACAGCGCGGGTGTATATGACGTACTGTCGACCGACGGCATCATCACGTTGATCGCGCCATCTATCGACGATTCATATGCAAGAAACGCCGATATCGTAGATATTGAGGGCAAAGTGCTGTTGCCTGGGCTTATCGATATGCATTGCCGCGTTAGCGATCCGGATTATGAGAGCAAGGAGGACATCAAGAGTGTATCGAAGGCAGCCGCGAAGACCGGTGTTACATCGATACTATGTCATCCGGACATGCGCCCAGTGATCGACAATAAAACGGTCGTACATTATGTTTCGGCAAAGAGCAACGAGGAAGCCCTTGTGCATATATTTCCGTGCGGGAGCATGACCAGAAACGCCGAGGGTTCGGAGATAGCTGAGATAGGTGAAATGAAACGTGCGGGTATTGTAGCCGTGTCGGACGGGGGATGCTGTGTACAGGACGCAAACCTACTGCGAAACATTATGCTCTATAGCCGGATGTTTGACCTACCTGTGATGACGATCTGCGAGGATTGCAATCTGTCGGGCGGCGGGGTTGTAAATAAGGGAGATCTATCACTAAAGACGGGGTTGACGGGGATACCGCGTGAGGCGGAGGAGATCATCGTCGCGCGTAATTTAATATTGGCACGACATACGAAGGCGCGACTGCACATCAACGCTGTGAGTACGGAGCATTCTGTTGACATGATACGTGCCGCGAAGCGTGAGGGCGTGAATGTCACATGCGACACCTCACCGCAATATTTCTCGCTGACTGAGGATGTGGCCGAGACATTTAACACACTCGCTAAAATAAAACCGCCGTTACGTACGCGGCGTGATCTTGAGGCTGTTAGGGATGGCATTGCGGACGGCACGATCGATGTGATTGCAAGCGGACACGCACCCGATTCTATTGAGAGCAAAAGGGTGGAGTTTGATAACGCATCGTTCGGGATCTCGTCGATAGAGACGCTGTTTGCATTAAGCTATACAGAGCTTGTAAAGACAGGACTTTTGACGCTGTCACAACTCACACAGAAGATGTCCGAAACACCAGCGAGGATACTATCGCTTTCAGGCAAGGGGCTTATTGAAGTCGGTGCGGATGCAGACTTCTTTGTTGTGGATACTCAGAACGGTTATACGATAAATGCCGCGGAGTTTGCGTCGCGCGCAAAGTTTTCTATGCACGACGGGTATCAAGCGGCCGCGTGTGTCTTATATACATTCGTGGACGGGCGGCCAATATATGCGAGGGATTGATATGGCCGAACGTTATTATAGTTCGTCGGCGGGTACGGGCTTTGAAAAATAATATCCCTGCACCATGTCACAACCGATTTCCCTAAGATATTCAACGTGCTCTCTTAACTCTATACCCTCAGCGACGGTCTTAATGCCGAGCTCCTTAGACATTTTAATAACGTTCGACAGTACGATGTGTGTACGCTCGGCATCATTGTTGTCTATAAAGAAGCTGCGGTCGAGTTTTAATACATTAACCGGAAGGTTCCTTAAGAGACCGAGCGACGAATAACCGGTGCCGAAGTCATCCATAGACATATGAAAACCCATACAGTGCAGTTCCGATATCAGGTCGACGAGCGCCTGTTGGTTGTTCATGATCGTAGTTTCGGTGATCTCAATTTCGAGCAAATCATGAGGGATAAGGTATCTGTCGGCTATATCGCATAATTCGGACACTAAGTTTTTATTGTACAGGTGCTTGCGAGAGAAGTTCACTGATATGTGGAAAGGCTCCTGTCTGTGTTCAATCAGAGTTCTTAGATAGCGGCATGTCTCCTCAAAAATGAACATGTCGAGCCGCGTTATAAAACCGTTTTGCTCGAATATCGGGATGAATTCGGCAGGCATCTTATAAGACTTCCCGTCATATTTCCAACGAGCCAAGGCCTCGGCACCTGCCGGGGTCTCGTCTGTTAAATCCCATTTGCGTTGCAAAAATAGTTGGAACTCACCGTTAATGAGTGCTACCTCCATACGGCTTTCTATGTTTTTAGTATTTAAGGCTTCCTGAGTCATTGACTCATCGTAAACGCATATCTCCATACCTTGCTGCTTTGCCTTACGATGCGCGATATTTGCCCTTTCGATCGCTACATTTATATCCCTTGTACCCTCCGTAAATAAATAATAATGTCCGGATGGAAACTTGAATGATAATGAGTAGTCATCACCCGTCAATGAGTGAAAGGCGTCTACAAATACCTGCCGTCTGTTTATTAGGTGCTCCTCTGATATATATTCATGTAGTAATATAAACTCATCGATATTAAAACGCGCGTATGTTTCCTTATCGCTGCACATAGAGTGCTCCATAGCGTGAGCCATATTGCGCAGCATACGATCACCCTCGGCATAACCGAGGGTTTGGTTTATGAGCTTAAATCTGTCTATGTCGTTAATAACGAGCAGATACTTTGTGTCTGGATTTTTATCGAGTATACTCTGCGCGTCTATCTTGAATTTCAAGAGTGTAGGTGCGCCGGTGAGACTGTCAATGAATGCTATATCGGAAAGCTCCTTAAGGTGAGCCTTCTGATTACTCCAAAGCCAAAAGAAAAATGAAATCATAACAAATGCAAATAACACCGAAAAGATAAGTACAAGGAATGATATATCGCTTGTAAATGTTAATATAATCTCTTCAGGGATGACAGCAAAGATATGCCAGTTATTTATGCCTATTGAAGAATAGCGCATCATACATTTTTTTCCGTTGAGTAAGTATTCGGAAAATCCATCACGATTGTCAGCCAGGTTATTAGTGATCGTTTTAAAATCGTCGCCATTTGTAAACTTGGCACTTTCAAGATCCGCAATGAAGTTTATGGACGGAGAGGCAATACTATAATCATTTAGACTCTCTGCGATGATGTCGCCTTTACTACTGGTAATATAAGCGTATCCGTTGCCATCAAACGAGCTCAATAGCAATGAATTGAGCTTATCTGTGGAATACGAACCCATTATAACGCCTATGATCTTGTCTTCAAAAATGATCGGTGAGGATATTGTGATTACCTTTATTGGGCGTATACGGGATGTAAACGGCTCAGAAATAATCGTATCCCCGGTCAGTGCATGCAAAAAAAAGCTCATGTCACCGATATAGAAACGGCTTTCATTGTTGCTGAACGCATAGCCGAATTCATCAGAAACGGAGATGTATTCAAAATCGGACTCGCGGGCAAAAGCGTTTAATGTTTCCGTTGATATATCGTTCACATTTTTTGTCTTTGCCAAGACTGCCCCAAGCGATTTTATATAAAACCGTTCATCCCTGAGTTTTGCGGTAAAGTTATATGCCTGCTGCCGCATGATCTCATCAAGTGAATTTGAAACCGTCTTAGATAAATTATTTTTAATTGTGATATTTAAAAAAGCCAGTAACGTTAAAACCGAGAATAGGATTGCGCATACTGCTATTGCAAATTTTATTTTACTTAATTTTTTAAACATCCTCATGCTCCGATTCTTCGTAAACAATATAATGATCCTTGCCCGATCGCTTAGTTAAATAAGATGCGTGATCAGCTTTTCTGTATAACTCGTCATAGGTCTTAGCGTCAGATGGGAAAAACGCTATGCCTATACTTGCGGATACTGTTACATCCTTGTCGCCGACAGAATATGTCTTCTTGATTTTATGATTAAGTGTTTCGGCTTTTAGCTTAGCAAAGTCCTTGTCGGGAATGTCACGTATCAGGAACAAGAATTCATCGCCACCAAAGCGCCCCAAGATATCGCTGCTGCGAAATACGCTTTTGATTTTCTTTGTGACCTCTTTAAGTACATCGTCACCATACAGATGCCCGAAGGTGTCATTGATACCTTTAAAGTTGTCCAAATCTAAGCAAATCAGCGCATGCAGATCGGTATCCTTGGATAATTTCAATGCCTCCGAGATCAAATACTCGGAGGTTTTTTTATTATATATACCCGTAAGATTATCTGTTTGAGCATCCTTGTTTAGGGCTTCCTCTTTCTTTATCTGCCCGTCTATATTTTCGAGTGACCAGATGGCCTTATATGGTTTACCATGTCGATTGTTTACCACCACACCTGAGAATTCGCACCAGTGAAACATGCCTTTATCATCAGATATCCTAAAGCGGGCTTGTGCTACGTTTTGACCGGAGGTTATCTTTTTAAAGCTATCGATAAAAACATCCTTGTCCTCTATGTGTATTGCGTTTGCGCTGATGGCATCCTGTTCGCGGTTTATCGTAAAGATCTCACGATTGAAAATCTCTTTAAAATTTGATACAGATGTTATTTTACGTAGCGAGAAGGTCCACTCTATGATCGCTTTGTTTGTCTGTTCAGCGAGCGCACGAAAGCAATGTTCGTTTAATACAGCCGTTTCGCTGGATCGTCTCTGTGTGATATACGCATAAAGAAAGACAACTAACAAGACGAGGGTGATCTGCAACATCATATTCATTGCATATTTGACATATATACCGGAACGCGCTGCCACCTCACTTTCATCATGGATGGTCAGTATCATCCAATTATTGATGCCCAGAGGGGTGATGTGCACATGCATAAACGAGCCCTTTTCCATATATGATGTATGTGCTTTTGTGTTATTTGCAAACGCATTTGTGACATCATTGTATGTGTATCCTTGTTTAAAATCCTTTTTACTTAGATCATCTAAAAAATTTGATTTTGAGAGTTGGTTGTCGGTCAAAGCATTCGATGCAACGTATCGCCCGTTTTCGTCTATAACACTGTAACCGCCCTGATCCCAGAACAGGCTCTTATCAAGGTTTGCGCTCAAGTCAGAGGTACGTATCGCCGCACGCAGGGCTGCAAAAGGTTTGTGCTGCTTGTTCCACAGCGGGACATGTATCTGAATAGTGGGTTCGTTTTCTATCAAGGTGTCCGCAACATCGTCGATATATGTCTCAGCGTTTGTGATCCTCTCAAGGCCCCCGAGTGAGGAAAAGTCCACGACATTACCGTCTGATGTATAGCTAATACCGGTTTCAAAGTTTATAGCAAGGCGCAAAAAGCCGTTTTGAATGGCCAGGCGGTTCAATAACGCTATGACCCGTGGGTCGGTAGGGTCATCATATTCCTCAAGTGTAGTGGATATGGCGTTAAGGGTCGTTATATAACTGTCTATCGTGTTGCGCATGGCTAATACATTGCTTATAGATATGTTTTCTAACTCGTGATCGGTGGCTTGCTCTTCATATTGGCGTAGGCGCTCTATAAAGTTGTTTACGCTTAGAAACAAAAGAACTGTCATAGATATTGCGATGACTGTTACAATGGCGTGTTTCCTCATCGAGCCAAAAAATTTCATAAACGTCCTCTTTTATATTGAATTATTGGAGTTACTATATTACAATCTAAGAATAATTACAATGAGTATTCACATGCTATAAGAATATCAAATGATGTGAGTAAATGTATTAGTAGTAATTATAAAATACTTCTGGAGGTTTTATTATGGATAAGCTTGAATTAAAGGTAAAAGGCATGTCATGCTCGCATTGTGAAAACGCAGTCAAAAAGGCCGTACTTGAGATAAACGGCGTCAAAAACTGCGAGGCGAGCGCGAAGACGGGTATAGTAGAGATCGGCTATGACGCGTCGGTAATTTCCGCAGCTGCTCTGAGTAGCGCAGCTGTAGCCGCAATAGAAGACACGGGCTATGATGTGGATTGAAAAAGGGAATTGTTCATTGTATAATGCTTGAGAGCCGCATATGAACTTGCACGGTTCCCTTAGTGGCTGACTCTATCTTTTATGGGAGATGAATGATTTGAAGCACAAGTTGGGTA
>CAZUNC010000002.1:0-56405 GCA_964621475.1 uncultured Defluviitaleaceae bacterium
TGTGGAAAATAATTTTGTTATGTATTTCATTGTGTGCCGATAGTGGGTTGATTATGCGAATATTATTAATATGTTACAATCTCTTTTCAAGTATTTTACACAAGGTCTTAGCAGTTTGTCAATGAACGTTTGTATGCTCCATTCCCGAGACGCAGAATGCCTTTTTCTCCGTTTTGCTCCACATTTCGGCTGTTTTTAAAATGTCTAATTTTGTGCACGATTGTATCCGCTCGACTTTTTCCGACAAAAAATCCGCGGTCGACCCCGCAATATAATCGTTTAACCTTTGACTCACCAGCTCCGCGTCATGTGTTGGTCGCAGTAAGCCATTTAACGTACCCTTTATGTATAAAGAGATGTCTTTAGACAGCATGGCTGAACACAAAAAGTACGAAACCTGATCGAACAATTTTAACGATCCAACAGGGTCTGGATCGGCCGATGTATATGCCACTATCATATCCCGGCCCGAGACCTCGATACCATGATTGTACGCGCCTGACTTATTTCTCGCCTCTGGCAGCAGATACTCCATATCTGCGATATGCGCCGCCACCTCGGCATATCCATAGCAACTGCCTTTATAGCGCAGAGCCATTGCGGCCTCGGAAGGCGTTTCCGAAAACATCGGGCGTTTTTCAATCGAGATTTCATTGGCATGATCATGGGCACTATCTCCAGCATGTCTTGTCATTGATGTTAATGATAATGTCGAATACAGCCGTGCATACCGATCAATGTCCGGCCTCTTTCCCGAAATCGCTAGCATGCAATGCCTTTTGCTTAATGTACATTTCGAAGAGTGTTTCGAAAAAAAAGCATTCGTAAACAAAGCTTCGTATCCGTTTATGTACTCGTCATATGCGTCGGGCTTTGAAATAATCGCCTTTGCGCGCCTGATATTGGCTTTGCAACGATTTTTCATGATATACCTTCGATGTCTGGCCAATGCCTCTGAATTATGTTTATGTAACTCATCAGAAGTAGTTATATCCACCCGATCAATGAGTTCTCGCATCAATTCAAAGACCCACTCGGCATTGTCCCGATCAATCCTCACGGCAATACATAACTTCGGCTTTAGTGCTCCGGCAATATCAGTGAAACATTTAATATATGCCTTCATTTCGCCAAAGAACATTCGTTCCGCGAAAAAATCCTCTGTAACGAGTACAATAGCCGCAACGCCCATAATCTCCTGTATTTTAATGTCTGACAGATCAAAAATAAAATTAAAATAAATGATGTCTTTCGAAGCAATATAAGAATTGATTATGGATTCATTCCATTGGGAAAAGCGGCCATAAGATACATATTGATTGATCAAGGACGAATACATATACGCACCCCCATGTCGCTGCCCAAATACCGCTCGACCGATAATGTCAATATCTTATAGAACAAGCTTATATCTGCTCGCCATGTTTTTAGTAGCGTAGATGGTTCTGCTCGCTCAAATGGGTCCAATCCGTAAAGCATATCCGTAACAGCACTCAGACCGTATACGAGCGCTTTTGGCTTATAACCTGTTACCTCGTCTGCAATCATAAACGCATAGCGATTTAAAGCGTATTCGAGCAGCGGCAACGACAGCTGCGAATGCGACAGCTGTCGCTGCATGGTGTCAATAACGCCGTCTATATCGCTCTCGTTTGTGATAAACCCGAACATGTGTTGCCTTATTTCGTTGTCAAGGTGTATCTCATACCCAAGTTTTTCAAAATATATCTTCAATATTTGTAATATCGCCGACGAATTCACATCCTCATGCGGGTTCGTTTTGAAAAACAAGCCGGCGCTATTTGTCTTACGCATACAAAATGCATCAACGGTTATTCCGGGTGTGGGAGTATCTTCGGCGTTACAGCGTTTGATCAAATATGGTTCTATAATGTCAAATATGCGATTTATATCTGCGTCACCATATACATATATCACAGCATCCTCTGCGGTATAAAATCGCCGGTAAAATCTGTCAAGCTCCGCATATGCTACCGTAGGTACAAGCTCGGGTATGCCGTATGCACTATAAGCATAACATGTTCCATAATACAAACGCGAATAAGCCCTTTTGAGCAATACCTCCGTAGGGTCACTGTAAAAATCCCTCAGTTCGGATACGATCACGCCATCAGGTTTCACTTCGCGGTAAAAAACCTCCTTTTTAAATATAGGTCGATATAAGCCATCCATATATGCAAGCGCCATATCATAAAAATCCTCGTCCGAAAACGTAGCGATCGGGTAGACAGTCTTGTCACGGTATGTCAACGCGTTCAGATATGTGTACGACGCAACGCTTCGCATACGGTCAAATAAACCACCCTCCGGAAACTGCTCGGATGCGTCGATCAAGCAATGCTCGGCTATATGCGGTAGGCCCCTATTGTCTTCGGGGTGTGTAGTGAAGCTCGGCATAAACACCTTGTGCGGATCATCATTTTTTATATGTAATACCCGAGCGCCCGAATCGTGGACATACAAAAAACCTGTAGCCGAAAACCGGTACAGGTTTGATGAAGAAACTAATTTGAAGCTCATTTGTTTACCTGATTGTATACAACGTCACCGATGACAGGCAATTTAAAGGTTTTACCCGAGTATGCCTTAAACATCAGCAATAACCATGTTGCGATCGAAATGAGGCCGATGATATCAACCGCAGCCCATCCGATGAATGGAATGAACTTTAATATCCAGCGAAGCACCGTCAGCATTGCAAACCATAAAAACGACTGTAACGCATGGAAGCGTACGAACTTATTATCCTTTTCACATACAAGGTAAACTGCACCCGACACGAACGATAATGCGTAACATAACGCGCCAGATATCCTTTCGTTTAAACCGAATAAGGATTTATTTTCCATTTTACATCCCTCCTGAATTTATCATGTTGTTTGAATAGATGTACGCTGGTTCAATACAATAGTCTGAATCATTTTTTGAATCATTTGGAATAAAAGCTCCTGACATGCGTACTCTTCACGTCATTAATAAAATCAGTATTACCCCGGCCTGTATGATACAGGTAAGCCATGTGTATGATAGCGTTTCTCCACTCGATGTTATGCAGTAGGTGCTCGGCGTTGTACCAATTCGTTTCCGCGTCGTACTTTTCGGTATAGACAAACAGCCTGAACGCCATATGCCTGATAAAATGCACGTAACCCGGATCATTTTTATCCAAGCTCATGATCGCGAGCAGCTTGCCCATTTCAGTAATACCGGAGCACTCCATAAAGCATGCCATGTCCTCTGCGCAATACCATAGGTTTAACGCGTTATCTACATTGGTCTGCTCCCACATAAAATATGAGGCCAACTTCGTAGTTTCAAACAATGATTGATCCATAATCGTTGTTTCCCCTCTAATTAACTGCAGCCCATTAACTGGTCTGATCCAAATCCTTCAATCGTTTTTTAGTCTTCGCAAGTTGATTTGAGTTAGGATAATCGTCGACAATCTTTTGATAGTATTCCTTTGCGGCTACGACATCACGGTTGTTCTCTGCGATCATACCCAGATAATACAGGATGTCGTCCGCTTTGTTCTCATCATTCGACGCATATGCGGCCGCCTTTTCGAGATTGATGCGCGCCTCGTCGAAATTCTTCTCTTCATATCTCTTCATACCGAGATCATAATAATATTTTAACGCATCCGGTATAGCGCTTTCCTTTAACACATATATCTGCTGCGTCACATCGCTAGGCAGATCAGTCGTGTCTATCGTCGCGAGCTCCTCGAGGCACTCGTTATATTTGTTGTTATCAAGTAATATCCTGGCCATGCGCAGCTTCTGTTCTACATCCTGTTGCTTTATGCGTGTTTCCAATTCCTTTGAGCGCTGCTCCAGCTCAGTTATCTTTTCCCCGTCTGTCTTCTTCTGTGCTTCGGTTTCCGTTTGTAAATCCATATACGCCTTATCTTTTGTGTCCAATTTCTCATTTAGTTCCATTATGATTTTTTCGTTTGCATTCTTCTCAGACGGCATTATCAGGATATAAAACATCGCAACCGTGCATAACACACCGATCACGAAGCACAGTACCTCCATCAGATGAAAGGTTGACATAGGGCTCTTTTTAATACTATTAAACTGCGGTGTGGGTGCGGTGTTCTGTGACTGAAGCCCTTGAACGCGTGTATTCGCATCCGGACGCACCTTTGACGGCAAAATCTCATTATAATAATTCAATGCAACCGGATTATTTGCGTCTACCGCGAGTGCACGTTCGACTACAGAGAGTGCCTTTGGCTTATCCCTTTGAATCAAATAACACAGTGCCAGAAGATTCAACGCATCTACAAACCTCGGGCTCAACTCGACAGCCTTTTTAAGCTGTATAATTGCAAGGTCGTCGCTCTTTTGCTTTAGATATACCAGAGCCTGATTATACATGGTGATTGCTTCATTTTGCCGTTCAAGCGCTCGGCCGTTTTTTTGCACCTGTTCGAGATAGGTTGTTGCGGGATTGTTTTCCTTTAAAAGCGAGCTACTGATAACCCATTGCTTTAGAGCGTCACCTAAATAACCTATTTCATAATATACAAGACCTAACAGATTGCGTGCGGTTATATTATTTTTATTAAACTCAATGCTCTTTAGCAGGCAGTCTACACTGCCGCGCATGTCCGATACCTTCGCCTTCATAAGGCCTTTATTATATAAAATATCCGAAACCTTTACTGTTTTGTCATATAACTTTGCGTCTATATTACAGTTCGGACATATATAATCGCCCATAGGCATGAATTCATATTCGCAGTTGGGGCATTTCACAAAAATCTACTCCTTATTTACTCCTTAGGAACATTCATTTGTTGAGCGATATACTGTAAGAGATCCATGATATCCCTTACCTCATCAGCGGAAATCGATGCCTCAACGTCGTCTATACCCAATACAGGCTTATATTTATCAATCTCTTCCTTGAAATTTATCAACGTGTTTCCTTCCCTTCGGATTTAACCAAATTCTTTTACATCACCGACAAGATACAGCGAACCGGCTACCACTATAACATCCCCGTCTGCCCATCGACTTGCGGCTGTATGTAACGCTTCCGAACAATCCTCTACTAACACAGGTTCGCATCGTCGGACATTCTCAACGTTTAATAACTCCATTAGCTCCGACGGAGGCATGCCCTTATGACTCTTGGGCTTAGTTAGCACTAACCTATCCGTACACTCCGCCAATATATTTATGATCTTAGCACAATCTTTATGCTCCAATACCCCGGCAACCATGATCACACGTTCCCTGCCGTAAAATTTCATGAGCGTTGTTTTTAACGCATATGCCCCGTCCGGATTATGCGCGCCATCTAATATAACAGGTGGATTCTCGGAGACAAATTCCATGCGGCCTGGCCAGATGGTATGCTTTAATCCGTCACGCAGATGTTCTTTTGATATGGCTAGCCCCAGATCATTTAACGCCCTTACACAAAGCAATACACCGGACGCATTATAGATCTGATGCTCGCCTGCGAGCGGCAATTCAATGTCATCGTAAGTAAAATACTCCGTATCCACAGAAAAACATGAGCCTGAAGGTTCGAAACTACCTATTTTAAGCTTTGGAGATTTCGAGAAAGCATATAATCTCGAGCCCGTCTCGGCGCATCGATGCCTCACGACATCCGTAACGCTTTCACTCGCTTCAAACAGCACACAAGGTCTGTTACTTTTAATAATACCGGCCTTTTCGGCGGCTATACGCTCAACAGTATCACCCAACATGTCGGTATGATCTAATGCTATCCGAGTGATCACAGATAATACCGGCTCCGTTATTACATTAGTGGCATCCAAGCGACCACCAATGCCCGTTTCAAGCAGTAAGAAGTCAAGATCCTGCTCCTTGAAATAAACAAATGCCATAACCGTCAACATCTCAAAAAACGATAGCCGCTCGTGGCTGTTGCCAAAATAAATGGCACAGGCATCGATTACACTTTGCAACACGGAGCAGAAATCTTCCTCGGATATAGGAACCCCGTCTATCATATAACGCTCCGTAAAGCTAATAAGATGGGGCGAGGTAAACATACCTACCCTATGACCGCGCTGCCTGAGGATCGATGACAGCATCGCTATAGTCGATCCCTTACCGTTTGTACCGGCAATATGAATGATGTCGATATCGCGCTGTGGGTTTCCCAAAACATCAAGCAACCCGCTTACATGTGACAGCCCCCGTTTGCCGCCCTTTTTATAACATGCGATAATCTCATTATAAGCATCCTGAAAATTCATAAGCGGATCAATACTTGCCGAAATCCTTGTTGTTTATTTCAGGACGAGAAGGCACCTTTATACCCTGGGTCTTTGCTAGAACGGGCGAAGCGGATTCAAATCTGGAGCCGTTATCTGAGCCCGTTTGTTCCTTTGGGGTCTGAGGCTTTGAAATCTTTGGGGTATGGGTGGTCGTTTCTTTTTTCGGAGCTGGAGGCTTCGAAGCCGTGACAGGCTTAGATAGCGCTGCGGGCTTTGAGACTGCTGTAGGCTTCGTAATCGTTGTCGGCTTTGAGACAGCTTTAGGCTTTGAGACTGCTACAGGCTTTGAGACCGTTGCAGGCTTCGTGGCTACAGTATCCTGTGGCGGCACCACATCCTTGGGTTTATCATCATGATTTGAGTGGGTAACTGTCTCTTTCACTGCAGGCTTACCGTCTGCGAGGTTTATTTGCTTATTCTTTGCACTATCATCTTTCTTACGCAGTTTAAACACAGCGATCATATTACGTAGCGTATCCGCTTGACCGAAGAGTTCCTCGGCGGCAGACGCGCAGCTCTCAGATGCGTCGGCATTGTTCGAAACAACATCCGCGATCCTCTGTGTATCTACACTGACTTTTTCAACCGCTTGTGCGGACAATGTTGTAGATTTCGCAATTTTGTCGATCAAACCATATACCTTTGTAACCGCATCAGCGATCTTGTCAAGGGATTCAGCTGTCCTATCAACGATACCCTTGCCCTCATTAACCTTCGCTATTGCATCCTCTATCAATACAGCCGTATCTGACGCTGCTTCCTGACTCTTAACTGCAAGGCTCCTGACCTCGGATGCCACGACAGCAAAACCCTTGCCCTGTTCACCTACATGGGCGGCCTCTACCGATGCGTTTAATGCAAGCAGACTTGTCTGGAACGCAATATCGTCTATAACCGATATAACATTAGAGACGTTGGAGGATGCCGCTTTAATACGATCCATAGCCTCTATCATATGCTTCATTTCCTCGTCACCGATCTGTGCGTGTTCCTTTGACTGTCGCGAATACTCCTCGGCCTTCTTCGCATCTATAACCTCGGACACGGTCTGGTTGTTTATGAGTTCTATAGAATTGTTCAAGCTTACGATAGAATCAGTCTGTATGCCTGCGCCGCTCGCGAGTACTTGACTGCTGTTTGACACATGCTCGGCACCGATCGTTACATATTCACATGCGGTAAATATCTCTTGCATAACATTATTCAGGTTGTCGAAGATGATGTTGAAGCGTTCCTTTATAATTGCGAAATCACCTAAGTACTCGGTTGTTATACGCTGATCCAGATTGTTTCGAGACAGACCGTCCAGCGCATTGGATATGTCCGAGATATTGCCTGATATATTCGATGCTGTCAGATTCAAGTCATTCTTTATGCGCAGGAACTCGCCTGCATAGTTCCCGTCCATCCTTGCGGTAAAATCGCCCTTGGACAATCTTAGTAATACCGCAGAGGCTTCGTCTATCGGAGTCTTGACGACATCCATCATCGTGTTCAATTCTTTGATGATCTCAGCCCAATCCCC
The DNA here is from genome assembly GCA_964621475.1 of uncultured Defluviitaleaceae bacterium. GTDB lineage: Bacteria > Bacillota > Clostridia > Lachnospirales > WQUN01 > CAYURR01. The sequence goes on from CAZUNC010000002.1 coordinate 7,815, forward strand.
ACTATACGATGACATATCTGCGCGCTTGTCCAAATCACCGACAGCAACAGCCTGAATCATCGCGTTAATCTCAGAGCTTATAAGCTTCATATTCTGGCGCAGGTTATTTAATATCACATTGAAGCGAGCCTTTTGTCCCGGATAAGGCGGCAGATCCGCTGAAAAGTCCCCTTCTCCAAACGCCGAAACGCAATTAAGCAGTTCCCAGATGGTATTCTTATAGGATTCTGTGCTCTCTGTAAACTTAGATAATAGATAGTTGTATGCACCTTGATACCTTTCGGGATTGAGTGTAGCGTCGAGATCGCCCTGCTTATCGGCTTCAATAAACGCAGAAATATCACCTGTAAGTGACCTCAGGGTATTTATCACACGCTCGAAACGCAACTCAAGCTCACCGATCTCGTCCTTACTGCCTGTGGTAACGTCCACGTCGAAATCACCGCCCGCTATACGGTCGGCAATATTATTGAGACGCTTGATCGGGGTTACGATCGAACGGATGATATATAGGCAAGCAGATATCATAACGATAAACGAAAACATAGCGGAACCAATCAGGAACATATAAACGAAGCCTGCTCTTTTATCATTCTTCTGGATATATGTTTTTAACTCAATCGAGCTTACATTTTCCACATTATCAAGCTGTTGACTCAGTGTACCATATGAGCCGATCGAGAAAAAAACATTCATACCGAGCATAAGCAATGCGACAGCAGTAATGATGTACAGCTTAGCACGGATTCTAATCGATCTCGGTTTATCTTTGGGATTAACGCTTTTAGAGCTGTTCATATACCATCAACACATCCTTCGAGGTTGAATTAAATACCGAATCATTCCAATGTCGTGTGCATTATACACAAAGAGCGTGTCGAAAGTCAATGAGATTAACGAGAAAACGACAGATGCTTGACGAGTGAATACAGTACGCAATTAAAGTAATTATTTAACTCGCAGAGTCTGAAACTAACATATCCCTCGATGCACAGTTGAGCACTCGAGGCGATAAAATGTTTGAGTTCCTTCATATGTATATTATATAGGAGTTTGTACTTTTCATCCTTGTTCGCGTGATTCATCACGATCTCCTTGACCTTGGGTGAGCTCTGCATGGCCGCGTTTTGCTCAAACAGTATCGTACACAGAAACGCCAGTAGCTCCTCATATATCGGCACTTGCTTCTTTATACGGGCATGAAAGCAGCCGTTTTCTTCCCATTCCTTTACTAATTCGCATTGTGGGTGAGCCTTTATAAACGCAATAAGAGCGTCTTTATATCTGCGTGTGGTTATAGTTAATAGCGACATGCCAACACCTCGACTTTTGCTTTGTCGTTTCAATATATGCGGAAAGTTCGTTTGAATTATCATGTCTCGAATGCTATACTGAGGAAAATATTTTTGCGGGATGTGTATATGTGGATAACAAGATGACCAAGAAATCTGCGGGGACAATGACAAACGAAATGAAGATATTTTTCGTGATCCTCGCACTGACTGCACTCGGTAGCGGCCTGTCCGACGCGGTGTTTTCAAATTATTTTAAGGATGCCTATGATGTTACAGCGATGATGCGCGGCTTCATCGAATTCCCCCGTGAATTGCCCGGCCTTGTCTGCATCATCGTTATTTCGTTACTTAGCTTCATGGGCGACATCCGCATGTCCATACTTGCGCAGGCCTTATGCGTCATCGGCCTCACGGCCCTCGGCCTGTTAACGCCGCCGTTTAATGTTATGCTGATATTCCTGTTTACATATTCTATGGGTATGCACACCTTCTTTCCGCTGCAGGACAGCATCGGCATGGATCTCGTACCAAAGGGAGACAGCGTAAACCGCCGCATGGGTCAGTATAAAGGGGTAGCGACTGCGTTCGGCATGCTCGCGAGCCTGCTCATATTTACAGGCTTTCGTATGGGATTTTTCAGCTTCACCTCCCCTATAAAATTCCCGTTTGTAATTGGTGCGATCGTCTATGCGGCGATCTTTTTCCTGTTTATAAAACTCTACAACATGATCAAGGCATCAAAAAAGGAAGCCGGACAGCATCCGGATCCCTCTGCAGTTAAAAGTAAATTCATTTTCCGCAAGGAATATAAATACTATTACATACTCGCGGTCATGCATGGGGTTCAAAAGCAAATCATGGCCGTATACGGACCATGGGTTCTGATCGAGCTCTTGGGTAGCAAGGCTGACACGATGGCGATATTAGGCATCATCGGCGCGTTCATCGGTATCTTCTTCATGCCGGCGCTCGGACACTGGACCGACAGATTCGGCATCAAGAAGATGTTATATGCGGACGCACTCTCATTCATTGTCATTTACATAGCATACGGCGCAATGAGTGCGGGCTTCTCAACGGGCACATTCGCTACGTTCGGGTTGCCTGCGATGATTATATTCGGGCTGTTTATATTAGATCGCATGTCTATGCAGATGGGCTTTATCAAGATTGTATATTTGAAATCCATAGCGGTAATGCCCTCTGATATCACAAAGACATTATCGCTCGGTATCAGCATGGACCATGTCGTCTCGATCATCTGCGCCACACTCGGTGGCCTTATCTGGAGTGCCTATGGCCCACAGTGGATATTCTTCCTCGCAGCCGCTCTCTCCTGCGTGAACCTCGTAGTTGCGTTCTTGGTCAAGGAAAAGCTCCCTCAAGCGGATGCGTCAGAAAGTTGATGTTTGATAAATATCGTTGTATGCAAAAAGCCTGTATGTCGATTGACATACAGGCTTTTGATTTTCATAACGATATTATGAGCTAGGCCGGAAGGATTCGAACCTTCGGATGATGGAGTCAGAGTCCATTGCCTTACCGCTTGGCGACGGCCCAATGTTTGAACAGCTGTCCGAAACGAGCCGTATTATATAACAATCTTTTACATAATGCAAGGAAAATTTTGAGCATGAGGATATCCATAACTGGAAATGCCCCGAGCGGCCTTGTCCGCGCTCATAAGATTTGTATTCGGAAGGATTCTATTGTATAATTGCACAGAATATGTGTGGGAGGTAATTTATGTCATTGAAAATAAAGACAGAATACGGTCATATCGTGATCGAGAATGAGGTTATCGCACGTATAGCCGGACTGGCCGCAATGGAGAATTACGGCATCGTGGGTATGGCTGCGAAGAATGTCCGAGACGGGATCGTGCAGATACTCAAGATGGAGAGCCTCACAAAGGGGATACGCCTAAACCTCTCCGATGAATTCATAGCCATCGACCTGCATATTATAGTCGAATACGGGACTAACATACCCGCCATAGCAGATTCGCTTATCGAGGCCGTCAAGTACAAAGTAGAGGAAAACACCGGACTGACCGTTTCCGCAGTCAATATCTTTGTAGAGGGCGTCAGGGTATAAAATATATTATATAACAGCATTTTTATATATAGGAGGATCAGCTTGGGCGTTACAAGTATCGATGGAAATTTACTGCGTAAACTCATCATCGCCGGTGCTAATGAGCTATATAGAAATCGGCATGACATAGATGCACTGAATGTCTTTCCCGTACCTGACGGAGATACAGGGACCAATATGTCTATGACGGTCATGGCCGCCGCGCGTGAGGTTGCAAACCTGCGCACCCCTAATGTCTATGACGTCGCAAAGGCCGCTTCAAACGGTTCCCTACGCGGCGCGAGGGGCAATTCCGGGGTAATACTGTCTCAATTATTCAGAGGCTTTGCAAAGGCTCTTGAAAATGTCGCGGTCGCCGATGCGGACAACCTCGCATTCGCACTCACAAAGGCATCCGAAACCGCTTATAAGGCTGTAATGAAGCCCAAGGAAGGCACGATGCTGACCGTTGGGCGCGCAATCGGCGAACATGCGCTTGAGATGACCGCAGACACCGACGATATCGACGTCATATTCGAGGCAATTATACAGAATACACGCACCGTACTCGCAAAAACTACCAACATGCTACCCGAGCTCAAGCAAGCCGGTGTCGTTGACGCTGGTGGCAAGGGGCTTTTAATGATATTCGAAGGTGCATTCGCGAAGTTGCACAGCACTGAGGATATTCAGATCGAGCTGACTGACGCCTCGGCCCCCGGCCCAACCGCACCCGCCGCCTCACATTTCTCCCCTACAGACATCAAATTCATATACTGCACGGAGTTCATCGTAGATATCCCGTCCCCCACGAACAAGCAAGGCTCAAACGAAAACTTGCACACAGAGGACGAGCTCAAGCAGTTCCTGTCCGGTATCGGTGATTCGGTGGTCGTTGTAATGGACGAGACCTTGATCAAGGTGCATGTGCATACGAACAACCCGGGCAAAGCCCTCGAAAAGGCTCTGACATACGGCAGCTTATCTAATATAAAGATCGAAAACATGCGTAACCAGCACACGGGCATGCTTAACTTCAGTTCCGAAAGCCAGGCAGAAACACCATCGATACCCACCGGTCCCCCGAAAGAGATCGGCTTTGTGGCTGTTTCCGCAGGTAGTGGCTTGAGCGAGTTGTTTACTAACTTGGGCGCGGATTATATCGTCGAGGGCGGTCAAACGATGAACCCATCCACTGAGGATATACTCGCCGCGATCAACGCCGTAAACGCGCATCATGTATTTGTACTTGCGAATAACAAAAACATCGTGCTCGCTGCACAACAGGCGGCCATGATGCTCGATCCCGCGTTAGGCTCATCCAAGACCGCTACGGTCATCCCCACTACAACGATCCCGCAGGGCATTAGCTGTCTGATTAGTTATTCGGATGCCGATGACGCGAGCACGAACGAGCAGACCATGAAGGAAGCCATGGCTGCCGTGAGGACCGGTATGTGTACAGTCGCGGTTCGTGATACGATATTAAATGATATGTCCATAACCGAAGGTGATTTTCTGTTCATGGAAGACAGTGAGATCACCGCAGTCGACGCGGACCTTCAATCCGGCGCAAAGGCCCTATTGAAGCGTATGCTCAATGACGGCGGCGACGTTATTTCGATATATTATGGTGCTGATACCACAGAGGACTCCGCGCGAGAGATCGCCAGTGATATATCCGAGGCATTTCCGGATACCGAGATCGAGATATACAACGGCGGCCAGCCCGTATATCACTATATCTTCTCGGTAGAATAATCTATGAAGAGCGGAGATCCCGTTTCTGTTTTACCGTCGGTAGGCGTAAAACGCTCACAGTCCTTGAATAAAAAGGGCATAGAGACGATATCGGATCTGCTGACATATTATCCGCGCAGTTACAGTGACCGCAGCAAGATTACCGAGATCGAGCAGCTCACCGTCAGCGAGACCGGCACTATACGCGGCTTTGTAAGTACACCCGCAGAGATCGTACGGACCGGTCAGATTACAATCGTTCGGCTTTTGATCTTTGACCATACAGGGTCGATTGAGCTTGTATGGTTCAATCAACCCTATCTGAGGAGTACCTTTTCAGTAGGAAAGGAATACATCTTTACGGGTCGCATAACAGCGTTTCGCGGCCGTCTTAAGATGGAGGCTCCGGAGTTTGAGTGCACAGACAACATGCATCTACTGTCACAGGGCCGCATCGTTCCGATCTATTCGCTCGCGAAGAACCTCACGCAGCAGTTCTTCAGACGTATCTTATTCGATGTGCTGAATAAACCGGATGCGGACATCCTGTTACCGGAGAATTTGCCAGGCTCCGTAATGAGCCGTTATGACCTCTGTGAACGCAAGTACGCAGTTAGAAATATCCACTTCCCCGAGAGCGAGGTCGCATTTTACCGCGCACGTAAGCGTCTGGTATTCGAGGAATTGTTCTTTATGCAATACGCCCTGTTTGATATAAAAGACAGTGCGCGTAAACCAACAGATTTTATCTATTCTGATTTCGACATAACACCGCTTACGCATCAGTTCGGTTACGAGCCGACGGATGCGCAAAAGGCGGCTATTTCCGATATATTATCCGATTTTAAGAGCGGGCTCGCCGCGAACCGATTGGTTCAAGGTGATGTGGGCTCCGGAAAGACCTTTGTGGCCTCTGCAGCAGCGTATCTGACTATCAAAAACGGCTTTCAGGCTGCGTTCATGGCTCCTACGGATGTGCTCGCGCGTCAGCATTTTTTATCTATGAGTAAGCTGTTTATACCGCTCGGCTGCGATGTGACCTTACTTGTGGGCGATATGCCCGCTGCCGAACGACGTGCAGCGATAACAAAGATAAAGGACGGCACCGCGCAGTTGGTTGTCGGTACGCACGCACTGTTTCAATCCGGGGTCATATATAAAAATCTCGCACTTGTGATTACGGACGAGCAGCACCGATTCGGCGTTAAGCAACGCCAAACCCTTTCCGAGAAATCCGAGTCTCCGCATGTGTTGATCATGTCCGCGACACCGATACCAAGGACGCTCGCGTTAATCCTATACGGCGATCTGGACATATCTGTGATCAATAGCCTGCCTCCGGGCAGACAGCATATAGATACCTTTTTCGTGGACGGTTCCTATCGCGAGCGCATACACAAGTTCATTAAAAAGGAGATTGATAAAGGACACCAAGCCTTTATCGTATGCGCAACCATCGGAGGCGAGCAGCCAAGCGAGGGTTTGAAATCCGTCGTCTCCTACGCAAAGGAATATTTCCCGTCGAGAACCGGCATAATAGCGCAGATACTCCACGGCAAACAAAGCGCGGCCGAGAAGCAGTCTATCATGCAGAGCTTTTCAGATAACGAGATCCATGTGTTGATCAGCACAACGGTCGTTGAAGTCGGTGTGGATATCCCAAACGCGACGGTTATGCTCATAGAGGATGCAGACCGTTTCGGGCTGTCGCAGCTGCATCAGCTACGCGGACGTGTCGGGCGCGGCTCTTCAAAGTCTTACTGCATATTGATATCCGATACCAAATCAAAGCCCGCAAAGGAACGTCTGACCGCTATGACCCAGACAAATAGCGGGTTCGAGCTGTCAGAGACGGACCTACGTATCAGGGGCCCCGGTGATTTTTTTGGCACTGCGCAGCATGGTCTGCCTGTTTTAAAGATAGCCAATCTCTATACCGATATAGACATACTCAAAGATGTCTCAGAGGCTGTAATGTCAGTCAGAGACGGCACAGTTTCTATAATGCCAGCTGAGCAAGATGCTTTACATAGGCATTGTAAAATCTACGAAACTTTATTATAATCAATTCCATATAGCAAGGGGATATAGATCGTGCGTGTAATCGCGGGTTCGGCACGGAGCGTACCGCTGTGTACGCCACCAGGCAATAAAACACGTCCCACTACAGACAAGCTCAAGGAGACGCTGTTTAACATCATAGCCGCATATGTACCTCAATCCCGGTGCCTGGACCTGTTTTGCGGCTCCGGCGCGTTGGGTATAGAGGCATTGAGCCGTGGCGCAGCATCCGCTATATTCGTGGACAAGTCCCCTGCCGCCATCTCCTGTACGCGGCAAAACCTATCTAAGACAAAGCTCGATGCGTCCGCGCAGCTAATCACAGCCGACACTCTCTCGGCACTTAATACGCTGAGTTCAAATAATGAACCGGCATTTGACTTGATATTCATGGATCCCCCATATAGCAGGGACCATGTGATGCCGTGTTTAGCGGCTATATATAAGGGAGACTTACTCTCGGAGGACGGCTTGCTTGTAATCGAACAGTCGTCCGAGGATTATATACCTGAACAGGACGAGCTCGATTCGCTCGGATTGTGTATATATAAGGAACGTTTATTCAAGACCACCGCTTTTTTGATATATAAGCATGCTTGATGCAAAGGAAGATCAACCCATGAAATCAGCCGTATATCCGGGTACCTTTGACCCGGTGACACTCGGACATGCACATATTATCGAACGCGCCGCAAGGCTCTGCGACAGGCTGACCGTAACCGTGATGATAAACCCTCAAAAAACCTGTATGTTTAATTTAGATACCCGTATTTCCATGCTGAAAAAGACTGTACAGTCATATGGAAACGTAAATGTAGACAGTTATGAGGGATTGCTCGCGGATTATCTGGATAGAATTGGTGCAGAGGCCGTTATACGCGGTTTGCGATACGGCGATTTTGACTTTGAATACCAATCGGCTATGCTTAATAAATCCATAAACCCAAGATGTGAAACCGTAAGCCTGTTTACCGATCCGCAATATGCGCATATCAGCTCAACGGCGGTACGTAATCTGCTGTTTTTCAGCGGAGATATCGCATCTATGGTACCGGGCTGTGTCGTAGAGGATTTATACAGCTGCCGACAGGCGATTTGAATGGAGGATACAAATGGAGTCGTTATTAGATTATCTCGATGCGCTTGAGGATTTATTGGATTCGTGCAAACCGGTTCCGTTTTCAAATAAAATCTCTGTGGAGAAGGAACGCATTTTTGACATTATATCGGACATAAGGCTGAACCTGCCAAACGAAATACGTCAGGCTCAGCGTATCATAGAGGAACATGACAAAATCATAAACGACGCGAACGCCAAGGGTGGCAATATCATCCGCGAGGCCGAAATGAACGCGAAGATATTGACCAACAGTCATGAGATAACGAAGATGGCCACAGAGCAAGCCTCCGAGATCATGGAGGAAGCAAAGCGTTCGGCACGCGACATGCGTCTAAACGCGATGGACTATGCCGATGAGATACTCTCAAAGATAGAGGACAAGGTTCGTGAGACGATGCTAAACCTTGAACAACAATACCGCATCACCGACGAATACCTCTCCGATATCATCGAGGTACTGTATTCGAACAGGCAGGAGCTTCGTGGAGGCAAATAAAAAGGGGCTATAGCAAAAGAAAACCCATACCACGGATTTTCACGGATAAGAACTGATTTACACGGATAGCAAACATATAGTTGGTATCCGTATAAATCCACAAAAATTCGTGTTGATCCGTGGTATTGTTTTACCTTTTGCTACGACCCCTTTATTATTGTTTGCTATATAGATTTATGCCATCGTCTCAAGCATCTTTGTATCTACCGCGTAATGCAGGGCTTCGCCCTCTTGCAATCTATCGAACTCCTCAAACATATACGCACCCATACGGTAGATCTCGTTATTGATCGAACCCGCGCGGTGTGGTGTGATGATGATATTCGGGTAGTTAAAATACTCTGCGTCCGGTGGTAGCGGCTCAGTCGGATCCGTCACGTCCAACACCGCTGTGCGGGTAGGCTTTTCTTTCATAGCCTTTAACAGGTCATCGACGACTATCTGAGCACCCCTTCCGGTGTTTATGAAAGTCGCGTTGTCCTTCATCAGTGAAAACAGACTATAGTCGAGCATCCCCTTGGTCTGGGCATTGTTTGCAAGGTGATTGGATATAGTCTGGCATTCGGAGAACAATTCCTTAAGCGAACACTTTTTAGCACCGAGCGCGGTTATATCAGACTCGCTTGCGAATTTATCATAGACGTAGAGATTTAAGTTAAACGGCTTGAGTAAGTCGATCACGATGCGCCCTATCATACCCGCTCCAATCAACCCAACCTTCGTGTCGTAATTGCCCGGGAAAGTATTTGAGTAATCGAATACGGATTTGTGACCATTTTGCTTGTAACGGTTGTGTAGTTGGAAGAAGCCCTTGTTTGCTAGAATGATCTGAGCGACCGTGTATTCGGCAACCGGAACCGCGTTTGCGGCCCATGCGCTTATAACTCGAACGCCCCTGTTCAAAAACGGCCTCGCGAAATGCTGTACCGAACCAGCCGCATAGAACACCGCCTCCACATGCGGCAGCACACGCTGTATTTCCTCTTCCGAGAACGCGGGCATACCCCATGTCGAAAACACAAACCTTACGTCCGGCCTCGGGCTTTCCAAAAGCTCCTGACCCGTCATGACCTCAGAGTCCCCTATTTGCTCCGGCGTATAGGCGTTGTAGATCGCTTGCTTGTTATTGCATAGAAACAACCTCATATGTACCTCCTAAACCTATATTTGATTTGAAAGGGATGCCATTATGAATGAAGCGTCTTCGATCGGTGCAATCTTCGACGGCAGCATCGAGGGTTTTATGTGTGTAATATTTGCGCACTACTATCAAAAGCTGCGTTTTGGCCATATTTGTATAGAGGCTGATTACCAGCCACAGATCGACACCGAATACATGTTCATAACATCCGATAGCGAAAAGGCCCACCGTGTCTTTAATGCAATCAAAAAAAAGATATCCGAACGAGCCGAATATCATGTCTATCATTGCTTCTATTCCCATGAACCGACGCGTTTTGACCTATTATACAGGTACATTACAAAGGGCTTTAAACTCGGCGCTGATGTAGACGCACATATGCATGACGATACTATACTCGGTGTGCACAAGTTAGCGCGCTATGTATCACGTGAGGCGCATCTTTTGAAGGGCTTCTGCCGTTTTGCTAAAACATCTGAAGGGATCTACTATGCGGCGATCACGCCCGTTAACTTCCCGCTGCCGATCTTGGCCGAGCATTTTCGTGACCGTCTGATGAACCAGGCATGGATCATACATGATAAAACCCATCATATGGCCGCTGTTTACGACGGCTTTGAATATGTAATAGCCCCCGTCCCACCCGAGGCGCAGGTAAACCTATCCGAGGACGAGCCGAACTATCAGGCACTATGGAAGACCTTCTTTAATACCATCGGCATAAAGGCGCGCCTGAACCCAAGGCTCCAGCGCAACCTTTTGCCGTTGCGATATAGGGGCAATATGACGGAGTTTAATGATTAAACGTGTTGTATGTTATTCGTATCGCAATGCCTCAATCGGATCCAGCTTTGCGGCCTTGCTCGCGGGATACACCCCGAACACGATACCGATCGCGCAGGATACACCTACCGTGAGAGCCATATACGGGATATGGACATAAGGCTTTAGATTGATCGCATTGCCCAGAGCAAAACCACCAGCAAGGCCTAATGCGATTCCGATGACACCACCGATCGCGGTCAGTATCATGGCCTCAACGAGGAACTGGAACTTTATATTGCCATCCGTAGCACCTAAGGATTTGCGGATGCCAATCTCACGTGTGCGCTCTGTTACGGTCACGAGCATGATGTTCATAACCCCGATACCGCCAACCACGAGCGATATAAACGCAACCAATGCCACAAACGCTGTGATATTACCCAACACATTGTTGACCGTATCCACTTGCTTCATCAGGTTCTGAACATTGTATTTATTTGTGTTGTTGTGGCTTAGTGAGAGAATTTTAGATATCTCTAAAGCTGTACGGTCGATGTTATCTAAGTCCTTTACATTAACATATATATTATCAACATAATCCGCATTATACAACTTCATGATCGTTGTAACGGGCATATACGCCACGGTAGGCATCTCAAACATCGCCACACCAAAATCCGCACTTCTGTACACACCGACAACAGTCAGATCTTCTTCACCGAACCAAAATCTCGATTTGATCGTTTCACCGACCGAATCCGCGCGCCCAAAGATTTTTTTCGAGAGGTTTTCATCTATGACGACGACCTTACTCTTTGATGCGACATCCGGCGCCGACAGGAACCTGCCGTAACGCAGGTCTACCGCCTGCACATTCCTAAACCCTTCGGAGCTGCCGAGGAAATAACAGCGGCTCGACTGTGTCGGGTTTTTCAATTTGACGCGACCGCTCGTCTGAATCAGCGGTGCTACACTATCCACATCCGGATGCGTTAATAACAGATCTATATCCTTCATTGTGAGACGATCACTCGATAATATCTGCTCATCGTATTTTACCGAGATCTCTAAAGCTCCTGCGCCTAACTGGTTGAATTGCTCGGTTACAGAGGCTTGAAAGCCCTGACCGATCGAGGTAATCATAATAACTGCGCTGATACCGATGATGATGCCGAGCATCGTGAGCACCGAGCGCATCTTGTTGCCTGCGACGCTGCGCAGAGCCGATAAAATACTTTCCTTAAGCTGCATATGATATCATCTCCAAAATAATTTCTATTGTCCGGTCGACAGGCTCACGCGAATCCAATAGGACAATGTTTTCGTCCGGGAAGTAACCGGGCATTTGCATATATATATACGCAGATCTCCTGATCAACGCCTCAGTCTCGAAGAAATCCCTTTGAGCTCCCCTACTCGCGATACGCCCGACCAAAGTTTTTATATCGTCCGTGCATAGTATGAACGCAAGGTCCGGTGACATGAATCCCTTACCTTCGACGACGAGCTCCTCGATGGGATGCCCCTGTAGGTGCTGATAACATACGGTAGAGTATTTGTAGCGGTCGCAAACAACAACCTTGCCGCTTTGCGAATGCGGCAGGATGAACTCCTCAATGTGCAAGCGTCTGTCCTCGAGGAACAGCTCCCGAAGCCGCGCCTTTTCGTTTTCGTCTCCGGCCTTTAATATTCGCCTGATCTCAACGCCTAATGTTGAGTCTGTTGGCTCACAGGTATAGAGCGCGGCATCACTGCCATCTCTTTCACATATGACCTCGCAGAGCCTGCGCGCGACCGTTGACTTACCCGAACCGTCCGGCCCGTCTATCGATATAAACATGTATACCCCCGTTTGTGTTAGTACAAGTATGGAACATCTTTTGCATGTACCCTCTATTGTTACACATTTAATGAAAGTATACAAGAATGATTCTAAAATAATTTAATGCACGAGGAACAAAAAGGAGCTGCGTTAGAATGGAATCTGTTTTTGAAAACCGTATAAAAAAGCACCCCCTATTGGGGATGCTAATCGATATTTGTTGTGAAGTGGTTATCTAAAATCATCTTCATTAATCTCACTTCTTATTACTCGACTTTTTTTGCTCTTCTCGGATAGTTCCTAATCTTTTATCAGAGCGTGTATCACGACCATCTGGGTTTCTGAATATTCCGGGTGGAACTCCAAGTTTTTTTCGAGATTGCCAACGGTGATATCACCTCGGATTTTTCGAGGCATCTAACCATTCCTTCCATATTCTACGGTCTATCAACTTCACCTATTATTCCTTTTCCTTCATCTTCTCTATTTCTTTCTTACGCGCCTCGATGACCTTTTGCTGTACATCGCTCGGAGCGTCCTCATAACGGTCAAAGGCCATCATAAACGTGCCCCTGCCCTGTGTGATCGAACGAAGATCCGTTGTGTATTTGTTCATCTCGGCCATCGGTACCTCGGCTGCTATGCGCTGCTTGCTACCGACCTTATCCATGCCGAGGATACGACCCCTACGCTTGTTCATGTCACCCATTATATCGCCTGTGTAGTCGTCCGGCACAAAGACCTCGACCTTTGCGATCGGCTCAAGGATCGTAGGTTTCGCCTTCATGAAGCCATCCTTGAATGCCATCGTTGTGGCCATCTTGAACGCCATTTCGGACGAGTCAACCGGATGATACGATCCGTCCACGAGCGTCGCCTTTATACCTACGACCGGATACAACGCGAGCGGGCCCGCCTTTACGCATTCTTGAATGCCCTTTTCGACAGCCGGGAAGTACTGTCTCGGTACAGAGCCGCCGAAGATCTTTTCCTCGAACACATACGGGGTCGTCGGATCGCCCGAGGGTTCGAATTCCATATGTACATCACCGTATTGTCCGTGACCGCCCGATTGCTTTTTATATTTGCCCTGCACACGGATCTTGGACTTGATCATCTCACGGTACGGGATCGTCGGTGTGATCAGTTCAACCTCTATCTTATATCTATTCTTAAGCTTGTTTACGAGTACGTCCAACTGGCTGTCACCCTGGCCATATACAACAGATTGCTTGGTCTCTGGGTTGATTTCAAAGCGCAAGGTGCGATCTTCCTCAGACAGCTTGGAGAGCGCCTGCGAGATCTTGTCCTCGTCGCCCTTGCCCTTTGGCACGATAGCCATCGACAGCAACGATACAGGGAATTTGATTTCCTTTACAAATACCGGGCGCTCCTTCGCACAGAGCGAGTCCTGTGTCGAGGTGCTCGAAAGCTTTGCGATCGCACCGATGTCGCCGGCCTTTATCTCATCTACCTCGATCTGCTCCTTGCCACGCATTATGTAAATATGTCCGGCCTTTTCGGTCGTGTCATGCTTCGGGTTATATAACATCGAATCACGTTTGATCACGCCCGAATATACCCTAAACAGGCTCAGACGTCCTACATACGGATCCGCTATTGTCTTAAATACAAATGCCGCAAACGGCTCATTATCTACGCACTTTAGTGTGACGCTATCGCCGGTCTTCGGCTTCTTTGCTGTTACCTCGGCGCTCATCTTGCCGGCCGACGGTACAGTCTTTATGATCGTCTCAAGCATCAGCAATATACCGACCTGATTGACTGCCGCACCGCAAACTACAGGAGTGACACTACCGCTCTTTATACCGTTTATAAGGCCCTGTGCGATCTCTTCCTGTGTAAAGCGTTCCTCACTAAAGAACTTTTCCATCAGCGCATCGTCGGTTTCTGCTACGGCTTCCTCGATCATAAGGCGTATCATATCGACTGTGTCTTCCATGCCCGCCGGCATCGGGATGCGCTCGGGCTTGCCGCCCGTATACCTCATACCGTCGGAGGTGATCACGTTCACGATACCCGTGAGCTTGCTGTTTTCGATGATCGGCACCTGCATCGGGGCTATGCTCACGCCAAACTTTTCCTTTAGAGATTCGACGGTTTTATCAAAATCTGCGTTTTCGTCGTCCATGCCGTTTATAAAAATCATTTTGGGTATTCCAAGGTCTGTAGCATATTCCCAAGCCATCTCAGTACCTACCTCGATACCGGACTTTGCCGAGACCACTATCAATGCGAGATCTGCCACGGATAAGGCCTGCTTGACCTCACCTACGAAATCGAAGTATCCGGGCGTATCAATGAAATTGATCTTGGTGTTCTGCCATTCAACGGGAATAATGGATGCGCTAACAGAGACCCTTCGACGGATCTCCTCCGCGTCGTAATCGGAAATGGTGTTGCCATCCTCGACACGACCCATGCGCCCGGTAGCGCCCGTCAAATACAATGCAGCCTCCATAATGGTGGTCTTACCGCATCCGCTGTGTCCTAAAACGACCACATTGCGTATCTCTTCGGAAGTGTATATCTTCATACCTTGGAACCTCCCATTTTTTAGTTAATTGTATATATCTGTGGACAGATAACGTTCCCCTCCATCGGGGAATATCACCACGATATTTTTATGTTTATATTCATCCCGTCCCGCAAGTCTTGATGCCGCATGTAGTGCTGCGCCTGAGGAAATGCCGACCAATAAACCATCGATGGTGGCCACCTGCTTGGCAGCCGTAAAGGCCTGTTCAGTCGTGACGGTGATTATATCGTCATATATGCTTGTATCCAGTGCCTTTGGCACGAAGCCCGCGCCTATCCCCTGCAGTTTGTGCGGTCCCGGCTTACCGCCGGACAATACCGGCGAATCCGCAGGTTCTACGGCTATCACACGTATCGAGGGATCTTGCGACTTCAGATAGCTACCGACACCCGTTATCGTACCGCCCGTGCCGACCGCCGACACAAACGCATCAATCTTATTGCCGCCCTCGGTCATTGTTTTCCATATCTCGGGGCCTGTCGTCATTCTGTGCGCCTCGGGGTTGTTCGGGTTTTCAAATTGCTGAGGTATAAACGCATCTGGATATTCCTTTGCCAGTTCGTAGGCCTTTTCTATTGCACCGCTCATACCCTTCGCGCCGGATGTGAGCACAAGCTGTGCACCGAGCGCTTTTAAAAGCCTCTGCCTTTCGACACTCATGGTCTCCGGCATCGTCAATATGATCTTTAGACCCTTTGCTGCACATACCCCCGCCAGTCCTATCCCCGTATTGCCGCTTGTGGGCTCTATGATCACCGTTTCCGGGTTGATCTTACCCTGTTCCTCGGCGGCCCGTATCATAGCAAATGCGACACGGTCCTTTACAGAACCAAACGGATTAAAATATTCAAGCTTTGTAAAAATACGTGCAGAAATATTGTGCATTTTGACGTATCCCGTCGGCTCAACGATAGGTGTATTGCCTATTAGCGAGAGTATCAATACATTCACCGTTCCTATTAAGTAATTATTCACAAACTTTTCAATATAGTAAGTTTTCTTAGTAGTTTTGTCAATCATTTTCCTTATTTAATCTACCCGAATAAACTTGTCAGCTTATTTGCACATAATATACAAGCGTGAATATAATTACATTGTGATATCACACTCAAAGCTATACCGTACGGCTTCACGGATGAGCTCTCCGTTTAATATAAAAAACGGGGCTGTTGAAATTCTTTCAACAGCCCCGTTTTTAAGCATGCATTGCGTTTGGATTTAATTCTTGTTATGATGAACAGAAAAGAATGTTAGGAGTGTTTCATATGGATTTCTTTGACGTAGTCAACAACAGGCAGAGCTGCAGATCATACGATAATAAACCCGTACCGAGGGAGATGCTTGTTAAGATAGCGGAGACCGCCGCTACCGCGCCATCGGCCTGCAACAGTCAACCCTGGCGTTTTATAATTGCTGACGAGCCCGAGGTGGTCGGTAAGATGCCTCCGATCTTACAGCATTACGGCTTCAACAAATTCGCTGACGACGTGCCCGCGTACATAGTCATCTGCGAGGGCAAGGCCAAGCTTATGAAGGGCGCATCGGTCGACGAACAATATTACGCGCAAATGGATCTGGGCATCGCAACGGCTATACTCACGCTCTCGGCGACCGCACTCGGTCTGTCGTCATGCATCATCGGCGCATTCTTGGAGCCCGAACTCAGGGAACTTCTACAGATCCCCGAGGACGTAAAACCGCGACTCGTTCTGGCCGTGGGCTATGCAAAGGATGACAAGCTCCGCAAGCGCGCAAGAAAACCAAGCGAGGAAATCATACGCGTGATACCGTCGTAGAGGTAGAATAATAGAACAAAAACATATACCACGGATTAGCACGGATTTTTACAGTTTCTCACGGATAACACCTAAATAATGTTTTATCCGTATAAATCTGTTTCTATCCGTGTTTATCCGTGGTATTTTTATATTTTATAGCAACGATAACAATCCTTCACTACAAACCCTACATCCATGGCAGCTTCAAAACACAATTCATCGCTTTCCTCAATAGCGTAGAGGAGTCTACTTCTGCCATTACTAAATACAGAGCTCACAACACTTCTAAGCATATCATTGATGTTATCCTTTGATAGAAAGCCATCTGTAAAAAAGAAATAAGAATGGCAAAAACAAAAAAGTGGGATAAGACGGGACTAACTGAAATTACCCTTGATATGACGGGATTGTAAAGTCTTATACAAGAATAATTGGAAAAATTATAAATGGCAAAAAAACAAAAAAACGAGATGGTGGAATTAAGTTATCCACACCTCGTTTTTTTGTTTTATAGGCTTGTATAAAACTTGCATAATGCTTGCAAAAGGCATAAATACGGCTTTAAAAATTATATTACGTCTTGTTGAACCTTAAGTGTAGCCCTTTAAATGCTTATTGGACAATTGGACAAACGTAAAACATTTATTGGACAATGTCCAATAAAAAAAATCCCATAAAATTAATGTTGAATCAGAGAGTAAAACACGATGACATTTTTACACGCATTAAAAATGGCAAAAAAGCAAGTCAATGTCTACATTATTAATGTATTTCCTAAAAAAAATCATACAGGGTAAATAAATACACCCTACGCATTAAAAAAAATAACGCGTCCAACGGTTTTAAAAAGATCGCTTTCACCTACTTTAATCGGCAAGTAGTTTTTGTTTGTGGAAAGCAAATATAGGCATTGCTTTGATTGGTCTATTTTTAGCTTTTTACAGAAAGCCTCGCCGTTTAAAACAAAAACACCGATTTCTCCATCATCGATTTTTATCTTTTCCTCAACCCAAACAATATCGCCATCGTTAATCATTGGCTGCATGCTGTCTCCGGAAATTTTTATACCAAAATCTGCATTATGTGGTAGTTTGCTTGCGTCAATGGAAACAGTCTCGTAAAGTGAATCATCGTTTAGGTAGTTGCCAAGTCCTGCAGATGCGCTTTGTGTATATACTTTTATATCGCGCTTCAAAGATGAAACATGCTTATGAGTCTTTGGCTTAACAATTATGTTCTTATTGATCAAATCGCCTGTTGATACTTTCTTTTCAGTTTCATATCTCGTTAGCAATCTGGCTATTTTCCCTAATACTGTATCTTTGTCGTTATCAATCAATTTTCTATAGCTTTGAAGCAATAGCAACTCATCTGATGATAATGCCTCTCCATTCAATGAGGCCCTATTATCTTCCCTTTGATAAGTTCTATCTTTTCCCGTCAATAGCCATTCCATTGATATGCCTAAAGCCGTTGATAGTCTCAAGCAAGTTATAGTATCTGGAATTCTGTTTCCAGCTACATAATTAGACATTGCGTTTTTTGATATACCTATTTCTTTGCTGACTTGCGTTTGCGTTTTACCCAATTTTGTTAGCATTTGTTGTATTCGTGACGAGACTAACGAGTCTATACAGTTCTCATTCATTGTATCATTCCTTTATATAGTGAACAATTGTTGTATTTATTCATTGACAAGTTCACATTTGTTGTATATACTTCGAAGGGTAAATAAACACACCCGCATATTAACATACCGTGTAACAAAAATCCAATCACAAAATAAGCCAAAAACTACGCTTTGCGCCCTTATCTTATTGCGCACAATATGTTTAAAACGAGGTGACCAATATGCTAAGACGAAATAATGAACTAACAGAGCTTGGCAAGGAAGTTAAAAAACGCGCTATTGATAAAAACATGACAATGGTTGAGCTTGCAAAGACCGTTGGAACAACAGCGAGTTACTTAGATCATATTATTTATGGCCGGAAATCAGGACAGAAATACATAGGCATTATCAAACAGGTGTTGGATATTGCATAAGAATAGGAGGTCAAGATGCTCTACAGTGAATTTTTGAAAGGCATACGTGAATACGGTAATGATGCAACATATTATGCTTACGAAGTCATCAATAAATTGTACTCGGAGGACAAACTAAAATCCCAAGCAGAAGCGTTTGACTACTACTGCAGACACAAAAGCCAATTCAGTTGGATTGATCCTGTTTATGCAGGGTATGGCCTCCTACTAAAAAAGCACGACAGCATGGTTGATCCAGTCGGGATAGATTATGCAAAAGAAATCATCAACAAGGAATTTGGATTTGAGATCGACAAGATACAAATTTGCGGAAATCCTTATTATGAATGCTCAGACATGAACCACATTGTGTTTATCTGTGGCAGTTGGTCATGGTGCATGCATGATGGAGAGATATATCAAGCGTTTAGATAAGGAGGAGACGCTATGAAACACGGCAAGAAACCCACCAGAGCACAAGCTGATCGGATACGGTTGTATAGGCTTAATCCTGAAAATTGGCTTGTCGTAAAAGATTGTCCCGAATGTTTTACGTTATTAAACCGAATTACCGGAAATCTCAGAACACTAATGATTAGAACTCGAATAGAGCATTAAAGAGGGATTAACATGGCAGGATCACAGATATTACTGACAACTCAAGATGCGGCAAGGCTCGAGGGCGATGAGTATTTTACCTTTTTCAAGAAGACTCAGCGCGGCAAACTCGAAGTTGTAAAAACTGATCAGCGCAAAGGTCGCGGATATGTAAACCTTATCTCCATTGACCAGCTCACCGAAAAAGCTCGCCGCAAGTGGTACGAAGAACAGGGCCTCAAAGTGGAGAAGCCAAAGACGGAGCCGGACAAGCGATTTGCCGATATAGAGCTGACCGATCTGACAGGCAAACAGAGGGAAAAAGCAAGCATGTGGGAAAAGATCATAAAGGATTGGAGGCTATATATAGAAGATTACCCACTCGAAAAAACCGCGAAGACTGAGGAATATGTCGAGGTAGTCCGTAAGCAAAACCCCGGCCTAAAGATATCGGCAAGAACCTTGTGGCGCAAGTGGGACAAGCTGAAACTCAACGGTGAAGTGGCTATTGCAGACTTTAGAGGCCGCTACGAGCGCAAGGGTGCGATCCCGGATATAGTCTGGACTATCTTTTTGGAGTGGTGGCTCGACGAGAACCAGCCGACAGTAACATCTGTGTACAGGATTTTATCCGAATGGTTAGAAAAAAACCTGCCTGAAATGTATCCGCTCCCGAGCGTATCTACATTTGCCAAGAACACTAATAAGATCCCAGTGCCGGTTATCAAGTATTTCCGTCACGGTCAAAAAGCTTATGAGGACGAATGCATGCCGTACCTATCACGCATGCTTGAGAACCTTGACAGTAACGAGATATGGTCAGCCGACTATCACACCTTAGACTTTTTTGTGCGCGACGATTATACGGGCACTGTATATAGGCCTCATATCGTTGTATGGATAGATATCCGCTCCCGCAAGATGTTGTCGGTCACGATCAGCGACAGCGCGAACAGCGATGGTGTTATTGTTGGGCTAAGAAAGGCCATAGAGCGATACGGGATACCGACATATTTGTACCTCGATAACGGCAAGGAGTTTTTGAACCATGCTTTCGGTGGCCGAGGAATACGCAAATCAGATCCATCAGCCGAATACGGCACTACGATCTTGGAAAGGCTGGGGATCACGATGCACAATGCCATGCCCGGAAATGCTAAAGCCAAGGTCATAGAGCGCGAGTTTAAAAATGTGTGCAATGATTTTAGCCGTTACATCGATACCTACTGCGGCGGCTCACCCGATAAAAGGCCGGATCGCCTCGAAGGGATTATAAAGGAGGGAAAGAAGATACCGCTGCTGTCCGAGATACGGACAAGCCTTGAGCTGTACATTGAAGGATGGTACAACAATCAGCCATCCAAGGCATCCGGGCTGCAAGGTAAAAGCCCGAACCAATGTTACGATGAAAATCTCATCAAAAAACGCACGGCCCGCTCCTATCAGCTTGATCTGATGATGCTCCGCTCCGAACGGTTGCAGACGGTTACCCGGAACGGTGTAAAGGTACGGATATCCGGCATAGATACATGGTTCTATGACGAGGAGCTCGTGCAGCTGTACATGGGACACAAGGTATATGTGCGCTATAACCCCGAGGCTCTCGATATCGTGCATGTCTACAATGAGCAGGAGGCGCGGATCGGCACGGCTGAGCTGATCAAGAAAGCCGAGTATGACTTTGGCGGCGAGATCACGAAGGAGCGTATAAAGGAGGTAAACAGCCGTAAAAAAGCCATGCACAAGTTTGTAAAGGGCTTTAAAGATACTTTAACCAAGCCCGACATCGAGATACCGACAGCTTTGGAGGCATTGATGGAGGTATCACAGGCGCGGCTTGATGGCATGGTAGCGGATCCCGATCCGCAGATCATAGAGCCAATAGATTTTGGTAAGGAAGAAACGGCGATGGCAATGACGGGTACTGACGATGACGGGATTGTCGATTTGGACCGTATGATCGCGAATGCGAAGAAAGGGAGGAACTAATGATGGCAGCATGTGCAAGGTTGTTAAATGAAGATGATGTATTGGAAAGAAGCGCGGTACAGGCGGCATTTGACGATAATGGGAATCCGGTAGACGAGGAACGCGAGCAGTATTCCCGGGCAGTCAGGGATTATATGAAGGAAAACAACCTGACTCAACGGTTACTGGGAAATATGATCGGCTTTAGTGAGAGCACCATGAGCCGTTGGTTTAAAAATGAATACGAACCCCGTGAGAACGTTGACAACAAGGTCAACGAGTTGATGACAAAGGATGCAAAGCGGAAAGAGATCAAGTCGGTATCCGAGATCGTTTATGCCGAGACACGTATAAGCAAGACGATCACTCAGGTGCTCGACTACTGCGTGGCACAAAAAAGCCCGGGATGCATATATGGGGATCCCGGAGTTGGTAAGACCTACACCACGCTTGAGTGGGCGAAAGGTCGTAACGATACGATTATCTTGACGATGGCTCCGGCTATAAAGTCAATGAAAGCCGTATTAAAGCGGATTGCAAGGGCCCTAAAGGTCAAGTCGACAGGCTTGCTTGATGATATATATGCAGAATTGGAGGACAAGCTTAAGGTCACGGATGCGATCATTATCATCGACGAGGCACAACATCTGTCCTACTCGACGGTTGAGAACATCAGGATCCTCGCGGATACCACGCAGACCGCGATTGTCTTTATAGGTAATGAGCTTGTAAACAGTCGGATATTCGGGAATTCTTCCGCTGAGTTTGCGCAGGTGTTCTCAAGAATGTATATGAAAAAGCACTTCCAGACCAAGCAATTCAAGGTCGACGATATCGAGAAGGTGTTTGGCGTATTGGATGCAGGAGCCTCCGATCTGCTGCTCAAGGTTGCGCAGTCAAGGTACGGCTTGCGCGGTGCGGTGATCTTGTTTACGAACGCCCGGAACAACAATGATGTAACAGAAAAAGGCTTGCAAGCTATGGCGAAAGCGACGGGGATTGTCTGCTGAGGGCCAAGCAAGAAAGCCTGTAAATGCGGCTATACCGCATCACCAATTGTAGCAGTATAGCCGCAGTGTGTAAAGAGGTTGTATAGATAGGATCATAGATCGGGGGTATAGATGTATACGATAGGACAGGTTTGCGGCGCGTATATCGCCGGATTTACGTGCTGTATGGGATTGATATTGCTGGGGTGCTTGGTGCAGTGGCTCGCGATCAGGAAGGAGGAGCTATATGGCCGCAGCAGAAAAACCGAATCAAGGGCAGCAGGTGCTCAAGGCGATCTGGGCAACAGCCCACGAGTTAGGCCTTACGACAGACAATGTTCATGATGTTGTATATCGCGAGGTAGGTAAAGAGGGCTTGCGGCAATGCTCCGCTCCGGAGCTGCACAAGGTGTTAGATGCCCTAAAGCTGCATGTAAAGATGTCCAAGGAGCTGACCGGACGCATATCGGACAAGCAGCTGTCGTATATTCGCGGCCTTGAAAAGCAGCTCGGCTGGAGCGACGATCCGAAGCGGCTGCAGGGGTTTGTGAAGAAATTTGCCAAGGTCGACGATGTCAAATGGCTGACAGCGAAACAGGCAAGCAAGATCATCGAGGGCATGAAAAAGATAGTAGATAGAGATAAGGAAAGGATTGGGGAGAATGGCGATTGCAAAGAAAAACGGCAGTGAGAGAGCCTACATGTGGGATATGTGCCACAAGATCATTAACATGGTGCGCAAGGCAGCGGGGGTACCGCTGTCTTGTGCTGTAAATCCGCATAAGAAGAAATTAGCAGGGGCTGATGGCGTTGGATGATCATAAGAGCTTGACAGAACTGTATCACAGATACAACACAGAGCAACAGCAGGTTATTGAGCAATACTGGAAAACGATCAAGTATACACGCCGATCGGGCCGGATATCAGAAAGCGTGATCACGAAGGAAATGGAAATCTGGCAGGAATATGATCCGGCTATCGTGATCCGAGCCCTCACAGTACATATCAATAAGCATAAGACCACCAGAGAGACATATACGCGAGGCATCATGCGCAACATGGCCGACCAGAGCCGCTACGATCCGGAGCCGGACACGAGTGATCAGCTCGGCGGCATCAGTCAGCCTGGTACTAATCCGCCGCCGGTTAGCTTGCGCAAGACGCAACCGGCGGCACAGGAAAAGCGGAACCGCTTTAATAATTTCAGTCACCGGGAAATCGACTACGAGGCAATCGAGCATCTGGAGCTGCTCCTTAACATGGGGCAGCTCACAGAGGACAAACGCAAGGAGTTATCACAAAACCCGAGATATATGCCCTATATAGGGACAATAGCATAGGAGGTTTTTAGTATGGCATCTGGATTTAAGAAAGTAACGAAAGGCGGCGGCCTTACAATACCGCTGGAGCTCCGGCGAGAGCTGAACATCAATCCGGGAGACACTTTTGATTTTGAGACCGCGGGCGAGGACATGATTGTGCTACACCGTTACGCCGCAAGCTGCATACTCTGCGAGAGTAAAACAGACATCACCTATTACAACAATCGGCCCATATGTAAGTGCTGCTTAGCAGCAATCGTTGAAATGAATGACAAGGAGGTTGCCAATGGCTGACTACAACGCAATGTCGACTCAAGGGGTCATTGACCAGCTCGTTAAGCTTGACACCGAGCAGGCTGAAATCAAGAAAGAGATTAACCTCGCACAGGCTGTATTACAGACACGGGGGTTGAGTACCCTCGAAGACCTCAACATTAAGAGCTCGGAATACTACGGGTCCGATAATGCCCGTCTGTTGGTAACGCTTGCTCAAAAGCTCGAAATACTCAACCTGCCGCGCCTCAAACAGCTTGTTGGTGCTGAGCTTGCAGAGGACAAAGTCACGGAAACAAAGGAAACCAAGTACGACATCAATTCCAAGTTTAAAACGGCGCTGATCGCTTGCTTCCTTGGCGACTATGAAGCCGACATGACAGTTGAGGATGTACTCAGAAAGAGCTATCCGCAGCTCACGTCGACTCAGTTAAGCCTTGCATGCAAGAAGCTCAAAGGGGACTATCCAAAGGACAAGGCTACTCTTCAGGATTTGGTCGGCAAGGTAGACATGGACGAAGAACTCTATTACGTCTACAAGATTAAGAACTACGAACTAATCAAGATATTTTTTGATGCTTCGGATTTGCCGAGCGTCACCGAAGCCCTGAAACAATGCATAATTGTCGAGGAAACACCCAAGATCACGCTCAAATATGACAAATCCAAGGAGGATGCGGAATGAAGCAGATAATACAGCAGCTGTGCCGGGATAGCCTCCCGAACAACCCCAACCGTAACATGAAAGCAATCAAGTACATAACCATACACTGCACAGGCAACCGCACACCCGCTGCAAACGCTAAGATGCATGCAAACTATCAATGCAATGGCAGCGCAGGAAATACCACATCATGGCATTACACCGTCGACAAGGACAGCATATATCAGAGCTTTGATGACTGGCGTGAGTGTTGGCATGCCGGTGACGGTAACGGCCCCGGCAACACCTCAAGCATTGGCATAGAGATATGTGTCAATGATCAATATGGCTTTAAGGCCGCTTGTGATAACGCTGCATGGTTGACGGCTGAGCTCTGTAAGCGTCACAGCCTGTTTATTGACAGTGTAGTGCAGCACAACAGATGGAGCGGCAAAAATTGCCCGGCTGAGCTCCGCTCCGGCGAGTGGGGCGTGAAGTGGAATGACTACATCGCCATGGTGGCTGCATACATCAAGGCCGATAGCGTACCCGCGACGGTGCCACAATGGCAGCGGGACGCGTTTGACCGCATGGTCGACCGTGGATTGATATCCACACCGGATTACTGGGTGCCGCGATTGGACAAGCCTATCACATCCGGAGAGGTGATAGGCCTACTGGATAAGATTTATGGACAACTCAAGTCTTAACCCTGATGAATTAGGATGGCCGTACGGATCGCTTACTGAGATACTGGACATTGGGGATATAATCGCCCTCGAACACAGGGTAAAAGGATTACAAATCCGTTTCGCCAAAAAAGACGTTGATGTGAGACAATACTACCCCGCGCTGGTAGCAGCGGTCGGTGCAGACAAGACCAAAAAGATAGCAAGACGCTTATCCGGGGATTTTGTATACTTTGCTGAGCTAAAGTCGACATGCAGGGACAAGATACACGATACAATCAGGAGAGAGTTCGACGGTTACAATTATAAGGACTTGGCAGTCAAGTACGGCTACAGTGAGCGACATATCCGGTACATTGTAGATGGGCAGCGGCAAGGCATAAAACGCCAAAAGGACATCATGGACGGACAGATCGGTCTGGAAGAAATGTTTGAAATGTTCAACGCTACAGTGTTGTAAGGCATTGTAATATAGCGGTGGGTTAAAACCCGCCGCTTATTTTATTTTGAGGGGGAATTGGTATGATCAACACAATCGTAACAGAAATTGCATTGCCCTTGCTGCTCTCTTTACTGGCCATTGTATCTGCTCAGATAATGCTCTGGTTGCAGAAATACAAAGCCAAGATCAAACAGGAGACTGCAAAGCTCCAGGACGAGCGCAAGCGTCTGGCATTCGCAGCCGCGACAGACTATCTCGATGGTCTTGTATCTCGCACCGTGGCATCACTTGAACAGACTGTTGCCAAGGGCTTGCGGGAAGCCGTAAAGGACGGCAGGACTAATCGGGAAGAACTGCTCGCGCTGAGCAAAAGGGCGTACAACATGGTAGTAGAAAATCTGACCGAGGATACCTACACATCATTAAGGCAAAACATACCCGAGCTATGCAATTACATCGAAAACATGATAGAAGAAAAGATCTTGTTACTTAAAGCGGATACCGAGATATTTGGCGCACTAACAATCGAGCAGCCTTAGTCCGCCCTTTTGAGGCAGGACAAAAATGTAAAGCAGAAAGCCGGTGCGGATATGGCAGTTATTGATCAAGCAAATTGGAAAGCTGAGGCCGAAAGGCTTTTTTTTGATTTTCGTTTATCGATCTCAGATGTAGCTGCTGAGATCAAGATCAGTCGTCAGTCCGTATCGGCGTATCTGCATACATGTCCGGGCTATGAGGACGAGCGCAATCGCAGGATCGAAGAAAATGCCGAGCGGCGGCGGGAATATAAACGTGAGTGGAACCAGAAACAAAGTGCCGAACAGAGATACCAGGAAGGTAGATCACTGTTAAGAGAGCATGAAACCGCTGTAAGGATATTATCAAGTGAGAGATTTTTTCATGAATAGGAGGACTACAATGTCTAAATTAATAAAGGCATTTGACTTTGCAACACCATTATTGCGGTTGATAGAGCGGGTAAATGAGGTGCGCAAATGCTCGATTCTTTACTTCTTGCTGTAATAGTAGCAGTTGTAGGCAGTGGCGGCTTTTTGGGCATAGTGTTCTATTTTTTGCGCCGCTGGATTGAACGAAAAATTGAGAATGTCGAGCGCAAGGATAAAAAGTTTCGCGAGCAACAAGCAAGACGGTATCAGTTGCTTGAGGAGCATCGTGAGGCTCAAGGCAAGCTATTGTTTTGGATTGTCCGGGCGTTACAAGAAATGCTGCCCGTCCATAATATTAATATGAAAGACATAGCAGAGGCTTATGAAAATAACAAGGAAACCGAAGCTGCGCTAAAGAACTTTTACCATGAACAACTCGCTGAATTAAACACACAAGATTGATGGAGGCATATATGGAAGAAGCAATGCAAAACAAGATCACACGAGGCCATATCATGAGGATACATGTACTGCTGTATCCAACGCGCATACGTGTCAGTCAAATCCGTCAAGTCCTGCAGCGACATGGGGATACGACTTGCGAGGACCTTGCAAAGCACTTGTATTATCTTGAGGACAAGGGGTACATCAAGAGTGTGGAGCCCGCGCTCACAAGCGATATTGACGACACGATGTTTGAGATCACCGCAAATGGCATTGATCTTGCCGAGGGCACTATCAATGATGATGGGTTATACATGTAGCCGGAAAGGGATTGTAAACCATGAGCCATAGGAAGTATCGCACACACAGCAAAATACATACATTACCTGAGGGCGTACGGGCGATGCTTGACGATATGCTGTCGGATATATCCGTCACGTATACCGATATAACTGAGTGGCTCAAACGCGAAGGATATAAAATCAGCAGATCATCAATCGGGCGTTATGCGCTGGAAACGCAAAAGCTGGCAGGTCGGCTGATCGAAGCGCAGGAACAGACCCGGGAACTCCTCAAATTTGTCAAGGATAACGACGGCGAAAACATGACCGAGGGCGCGATGCAGATCGCTACCCATAAATTAACGGCCCGGATCGCAATGCTCGAGGAAGAGATTGACAAGATGGATCCGGTTGATGCTATCAAGCTTATTACAACGATATCCCGCTCCAAGGCTTATAAAGACAAGACATACGCCGCGATCAAGTCGAGCTTTGAAAAGGCTTACAAACAATTTATGGGCGAGATCAACAAGGAGCTCGAAGCTCATCCGGACATCATAAAACGACTTGAAGAAATCGCCAATGACACCCTCGGAAAAATAGACGCTTAAATGGCCTTATTTGCGTCGCGGGACATAAGACACTCAGAGCGTTGCCGATTAACCTCGGGCATCAAATACAAGCCCATTAAAGCGTTTTTAAAGGCGGTATAACATGCCATTACTTGATCAATACAAATCCAACAGCAATAAGCAACTTAGGCGCGAAAAAATCCAAGAAGCTCGTAGGTCGTTCCGCGCATATTGCAACTTGATAAATCCGGAGTTCTTTCGGCCTGATCGT
Source organism: uncultured Defluviitaleaceae bacterium (assembly GCA_964621475.1). GTDB lineage: Bacteria > Bacillota > Clostridia > Lachnospirales > WQUN01 > CAYURR01. The sequence continues at coordinate 36,073 of CAZUNC010000002.1, forward strand.
AAATATCAAGATGTTATTTGCGAGACTTTTCAAGCGTTATATGAAAAACGCCTGATCAATCCCGTTACAAAAGTACCTTATGACATCCTTATTCTCAATTTACCGCCCGGTTTTGGCAAATCGTATACAGATATGGTGTTTGCGACATGGGCGTATGGCCAAAACGTTCGCAATAAAATTATCAGCGTATCATACAACCAAACGCTATCCATCGAATTTGCGAAGGGTATCAGGGATATGATTCAAGATGAGGAAATTGAGGGTGAAGACGATTATTACTGCACTCAAAGCGTGTTTCCGCATCTTAAAATTAAGTACGGTGATGGCGCTATGGAGAAGTGGAGCCTTGAGGGCAAGAACGTATACCGCTCCTATCTTGGCACAAGCTTTGACGGCTCGATCACAGGTATGCGTGGCAATATTGTAATCGTCGATGATCCGATTAAGAACATAGTAGAGGCTATGAGTGATACAGTAAAGGAAGCCCACTGGAAATTCTTCACTGGCACGTTACCTTCCCGCGTATTACCCGGTGGCATACAGATTATCGTGCAGACGCGATGGGCTACGGACGATCTGGCCGGGCGCATCATCGCAGATGAAGAATATGGAAAACGCTGCTATGTGCTTGAGATGGCCGCACTTACCAAGGACGATGAGACAGGTATCAGTCTATGTGAGGACTTATATCCCACATCCGACCTGCAAGCAAAACGCCGAGGCATGATCCCTGAGATATGGTCGGCTAACTTTATGCAGACCCCAGTAGACGTCAAAGGTGCGCTATACGGTGATTTTAAGACATATAGCATAGTAGATACTGATAAATTTGAGCGCCGTATCGCCTATGTAGATACTGCCGATGAGGGAGCGGACAACCTCTGCGCGATCGTTGGCGGCGTGATTGGACGCTACGGCTATGTAACGGACATCATCTACACAGATGCGCCAATGGAGCGCACTGAGCCTGAGACGGCTCGGGTGCTATCCGACAACAAGACACGTGACTGTCTAATTGAGAGTAACAACGGTGGGCGCGGGTTTGCGCGTAATGTCATGCGTGAGCTGCGGATACTCAAGTGCAAGAGGTGTAATATTACTTGGTTTCACCAAGCTAAAAATAAAAAGACGAGGATCCTCGTCAACGCTACAAATGTCATCGAACAGCTCATAATGCCGGAGGACTGGCGGCGACGCTGGCCGGAGTTCGCAAAGGCCGTCAAGAACTATCAGCGCAAGGGCAAAAACGAGCATGACGACGCGCCGGATGCACTCACGGGTTTTGTTGAAATGCTCAACGGGGATGTGAAGGGCAAATCTAAAGCAAAGATATTGAATCGCAGTTACTTCGGTATATAGGAGGCTGTTATGTTTCCGCGATACAGGAAAATCCGCAACAATACAGAGTATGTCAAGTCACACTTAACCGATATCATCAAAGAGAACATCTCTAACGTTGCACGGTTTAACGAGCTTGAAAAGTATTACTACAACGAAAATCCTATCAATAATCGGAGAGTCTCAGATGGCAAGCCCAACAACAAAATAGCCCATGCATTTCCACGCTATATCAGCAACATGGCCGCTGGGTACTTTATGGGTAAGGGTGTAAACGCGACATCTGATAACGATCAATACCTATCCGATCTCCAAGCTGTGCTTAATGAGGAATACCAAAGAGACATCAATATGGAATTATCCAAGGAAATGTCCATCAAAGGTATAGCATTTGAATTATTGTTTGTGAATGAGATTGGAAAGCTAAAGACCGTACAGCTGAACACGCAGGAGGTCATCCCGATCTTTTCCGAAAACGTTGACGAATACCTCGAATGCGCTATCCGTCTTTACAGCAAGCGAAGTGCCACAAGCGGGAATATTATCCAATATGCAGACCTCTACACTAATAAGGAAGTCATCACATATGCAAATGCGAACGATAAAGCAGTCCGCATCGCGTCTCGGCTTCACAACCTTTCTGATGTACCTATCGTGATCTATGCCAACAACAAAGAGCTAAAGGGAGATTTTGAAGATGTTGTGACGCTTGTAGATGCATACGATAAGGCTCAGAGCGATACAGCAAACGATTCTGAGTACTTTGCAGATGCTTATCTGGTACTAATTGGAGCAGGTGACGGACTGATCGGTGACATAGATGATGCTGATGATGCCGATGGGGATGCTGACCAACAAATCAAAAAACGCATGGCAACGCTCAGACGCGAACGGATCATGCATCTTGACGAAAAAGGTCAGGCTGAATGGCTAACTAAGAACGTCAACGACAATGTTACTGAAAACTACAAGAACCGCTTATATAGCGACATTTTCTTTCTTTCACAGGTGCCGGCTCTGTCAGACGAACACTTCAGTCAAAACTTATCCGGTGTAGCGATCAAGTATAAGCTGATCGGTCTTGAGGAGCTTGCAGTTGTAAAGGAAAACAAATATAAGGCGGCCATCAGAAAGAAATATAAGATCGTCACGACATATATAAACGGATCATCCAACAAGCAATATGATGTAGGCGAGTTGAAATTTGTCTTTGAACGAAACATAATCGAAAACCAAGTAGAGACGATTGATATGGTAGCAAAGCTCGAGGGCATAGTATCCAAAGAAACCCAGCTGAGTCGGTTGCCGTTTGTTGATGATACGACAGCCGAATATCAACGCATTATCAATGATCGTAAAATGTATGATGGGTTAGGAATGGTAGATGATGCCGCTTGGCGATGACATCAGTAGAGTATTGGAAACGCCGCTCCCTCGAAGATTGGTCCCATACGATAAACGCAACCGAAGACTACATAAACACCGAGACCAAAGCTATATATAAGGAAGCAAGCGATCTGATCCAAAAGGACATTAATGCGTTTTACGAAAAATATGCCAAAGACGGGAAACTGTCCTTGCAAGAGGCAAAGCGGACGATCAATGCGATTGATACCTCTACGTTTAACTTTAATGATGAAACAAATGAGCTGCTAAAAGCAGCTAAGATCAAAGGCCGTATCAATCGTCTTGAGCTACTGGATATGCAGGTGCAAGGGAGGCTTGCACAACTTGCTGACACCGAGAATATCACCTTGTATGAGCATCTATTTAAGACCTACACTGACGGCTACTACATGTCGCTGTACAACGTTGGCAAGGCCGGGTTCAAGGCAAGTTTTGCATTGATCAATACACGCGCGATCAATGCCGCTATCCTGTCGCCTTGGAGCGGATCGAGTTTTTCGGAGCGCATCTGGGGCCGTGCAGATCAGACATTTAAAGAAATGAAAAAGATCATCACCACCGGGATGATCAGGGGAACAGGCATAGACAAGATAAGTAGAGACCTGCAGCGTCAGCTGCAAGTGTCCGAGTCTGATGCGCGTAGGATTGCCCGGACAGAAACCAATTACGCATTTAACTCTGGTGCGATTGATGGTTACCGAGCGAGCGGCATAGCCGAAAAATATCGGTATCTTGCAACGTTAGACTTTCGTACATCCGAGGTTTGCCGTAGTCTGGATAACACCATACATAGGCTCGATGATGCAGCAGTCGGCACCAACTACCCGCCGATGCATCCTAATTGCCGCTCCACTGTGACAGTGTGGTTTGATGGCGGCGATCCGGGTACAAGATCGGCAAAGATTGACGGGGTATATTACAAAGCACCCGGAGATATGTCTTACGAGGAATGGCGTGCAAGCCTGCCGATTGAAACCAACGCCGCCATGGACAAGGACTTAAAAATGCTCAGCCGCGAATCATCAGATAAGCGGCAATATAAAGCATATAAGGAAACGATCGGCAAATCTGCTCCCAGGTCATTTGCAGAGTTCCAGCGCATAAAGTATAATGACGGCAGTGCATACGTTACACTTAAGGATCAATACCGCTATCTGAACAAATATCCGGATAGCGATATCAAGTACTACAATATCAATAAAGCGATCCAAGAGGAAAAGCGGCAGGGAAACATCAGCAAGAATATCGGGACTGCTGTAAAGCCCGATGCAATCAGGATACAAGGGGTAAGTGATCACGCCAAGCAAAGGCTAACGGAGAGAGGCATTAATAATAATACCGCTCAGGCTTATGTCAATAAAGCTGACATAATGTTTGTGCAGAACAAAGGTGCAAAGCGAGCATATTACTCTAAGGCCGGAGCTGCTGTTGTAGCGGTAAAGGATGCGCAGCTTGTCACCGCTTACAGCTCAGCGTATTATGATAATGGTACACATAAAATAATGGAGTTGGTTAAGAATGGAATGCCCTCTGATTAAAAGGGATATAGATACCTCATATTGCTACGAGATAACAGGAGTGGCATATGGATTGGTCAAGCCATCCTTGGTAGATGATGATATCGGAGACAGGCACAAAGCTGAACAAATATGCAATAAATGCGAGAACAACCAATGGAAATGAGACGAGCGGATAAAACCGTAAGTCTTTTTTATTTTGCAGAAAAAAGGAGGAAATACAATGTCAGTACCTACATCCGCACCGACGGTGCCTACGACACCGGTACCGCCCACACCGCCATCTCCACCTGCACCAACCACACCAACCACACCGTCGGTGATCACGCCGTCTACGCCCAGTGCACCGCCCGTACCCGGCACACCACCCGCGCCTGGCACACCGCCTGCTGCCGACATGGTGTCTCGTGCTGACGTGGACAAGTTGATTGCAGACTTAGAGGTCCTTAATCAACAAAAGACATCGGAGGCTATACAGTCGGCAATCGATGAGGCCTTAAAAAAGGCCAAACTCAGCAAAGAAGATCTGGCCGCATACGAGCTTGAACAACACAAGAAAGCCATCGCGGACAGAGAAGCTGAAATTAATCTGCGTGAACTCAAGGCCGATACGCGCACGATGCTCGCGGAAAAAGGCTTGCCGGACACGTTTTTGGATTTTGTGGTCGGCGCGGACAAGAATGCTACCTACAAAAACGTAGACACTCTTAAAGCAGCCTATGATAAGGCCATAGCCGAGGAAGTAACAAAGCGCATGGCCGGGCCTACGCCTCCGGCATCAATCACAACGCCCACAGGCCCTGATGATGTACGTGCGCAAATCGCAAAAGGATTAAGGGGGTAAGGTATGAACACACTTGAATATGCAATTATATTCATGCAAGAACTTGACCGGCTCATGATACAGGCATCGACATCGGGTTGGATGGAACCTAATAGCGACATGATACAGTACAACGGCGGTAGCGAAGTTAGAATAGCCACTGTCGCAACTGATGGATTAGGTGATTACGACCGCTCAAAGGGTTATCCTGATGGTGCTGTGACGCTAAAATACAAGCCTTACACAATGTCACAAGACAGGGGTCAATCCTTTATGCTTGACGCTATGGATGTAAACGAAACCAACTTCATAGCCAATGCGTCTAACGTAATCGGAGAATTTCAGCGCACACATGTTGTCCCGGAGGTGGACTCATACAGGTACTCAAGAATTGCTCAACTTGCCATAGATGCTAAAAAGGCACGGGGCGGTTATGGGCCTGCTGAGGCTACTATCTTAAAGGAATTAACCAATGACATAGTTATGATGCAAGACATTATAGGAGACGGGATACCTCTTGTTATCATCATGTCCGCTATAACTCAGGCTATATTAAGTAACAATGACAAAATATCAAAACGCTTGGATGTATCTGATTTTACTCAAGGTGGCATTAATACAAAAGTGAAGTCTCTTGACGGCACGCCTATCATATCAGTTCCTTCGGCTAGACTTAAAACCAAGTATGTGTTTTACAATGAAAAATCGGAGGGCGACAAGAAAAGCGGTTTTGAAGCAGATCCGGATGCCAAGACTATCAATTGGCTTATTGTTGCAAGGACCGCGCCTATAGCTGTATCCAAAACAGATACGGTTCGGATCTTTGATCCCGCAACAAATCAAAAGGCACATGCTTGGAAAATCGACTACCGCAAATACCATGACTTATGGGTTATGGAGAATAAAAAGGCAGCGATCTTTGCAAACATCAAGGAAGCGATAGTGTGATGGACACCGCCAAGGTTTTAACCGCGATTAAAGCCCGGTTAAACATCCCTGATACAGACGCTTCGAGGGACGCTCTCATTGAGAGCTACCTTGGGGAGGTTATGGAGAAAGTCATGGGATATTGTAACCGTCTGGACATACCAGACGGATTGACGTTTACCGTGGTGGGGATGGTCGAAGACACGTATCGACTCAAGGCAGACGATCCTGATCGGCGCGTCGTAACTCGGGATAAGCAGGGGGAGCGGGATACGACATACGCCGGAGCGGATGCATATGATGCCATCATCCGCGATTATAAGGCTGCACTCAATAGATATAGGCGGGTGAGGATATCATGAACAAAGAGCCGTTATATATCCAACGCTCGATATCTACACCTACATCCATGGGTTATGACAAGACCACATATGAGGACATCGGCGTAACCTTATTTGCGGAGGTGCAGCCTTACAGCGCAGAGGCCGCTAAACTTGCATATGGTCTGGATGCTGATGTCAGATACAAGACATATCTCAAGGATGCGACCTTAGAGGACGGCGTTATATGCCGTTACGGTAACGAGTATATGCAGGTAGTAATGATCCGAACATGGCCGAGCCACACCGAGTTGCTGCTCGGCGAGATAAAGGAGGCAGACAATGGCACAGTGTAAGTACAACATTCGCAAGCTCAACATTTTAGACATCCGCAAGATAATCGCAATTGCGCGTGATGTACACATGGGCGTTGACGAGCTACGCAATCTGGCACTCGAGTTTTTGGACGGTGATGGAGCGGCTGCTTTAACGGCAGATGACAAGGCCTTGAGCCTTGTGTGTGATAGTGGTCGCTTATGGGAGTTTGTAGCCGACATACTTGGCTTTGACAGCACAGACAACCTTAACTCTGTGAGCATAGCCGATCTCAACGAGATCGTCGCTTGTATTCGCGCAGATGATAGTTTCATGGCATTTTTAAGGGGGCTTTAAATTGGAATTGAACGTTGAAAATATCAAAAGCGCACAGTCCAAGCTCGAACGCTACGCCGACAGTGTAGGAGCTCGCGTCGTCGACGCGATCCTGCGCGGGGCGATGGACATCGAATCAAATGCTAAGATGGATGCACCGGTAGATACCGGATACCTGCGCAATAGCATCCACTATCAAATGGATATCGGCCCCTCGGATGTAAATGCGACAATCGGCACAAACACCGTATACGCCCCATGGCAGGAGTTTGGATCGGCTCGTAACAAACCCCACCCCTACCTTATCCCGGCGTATAACGCTATCGCACCTTATGTGGCCGAAGACCTCAAAGAGGCGGCGAAGTATGAGGGCTAAGGCAGAAATAATCAACATCCTCAGAAAGTGCCCGGGACTGTCCGATATCCCTATCTCGCCAGCTTGGCACGATCAGAAAAAGAAATATCCACAAGTTACTGTAACGCAGACTGATAGTGTGCCGGGTTTTGTAGCCGACAACGCAGTATCCCTCCGTACAGTGACAATACAGATTGATATATGGCATAAATCAGATCCGTGGCCTGTTGCTGATATAGTTGAAAATGCTTTAAAGGCATCAGGACACAGCCAATTCTCGGACTATGAAATAAATGACGAAAAAATCAATAGGGTGATGATACGTATTGCCTTAATAGAGAGGACGTAAATAATGCCCGGTGAACAAAATTATTTACCAAAAATAGGTGTAGATGCATTCTCATTCGCAAAGGTCAAATCCGACATACCGAAGAAAGGATCCGCTCCGGGAAAGACCGAGTACGAAGACACTGAGTTTGTGCCCGGCACCGTATCTATAAGCTTTAATCCCAACAGCAGCATAGAAACGTTTTACGCGGATAATGGGCCATACACAGCTGCTGCACAGATGGGCAATCTGCTTGTAGATATTGATATGGCCGATTTGCCCCCTGCGCTTCTGGCCAAATTTATAGGCGGCACATACGTAAATGGAATATATCAGCCCGGAGGAGCAAAATATCCGGATATGGCCATCGGATTCAGAATAAAGAAAGCTAATGAAGCGTATCGCTATTTCTGGTTCTATAAAGGCAAGGTGACAATGCCCGCTATGGGCGCGGAAGGTCAAAAGGATAAGCCTACATACCAATCAAGCAAATATCAGTATAGTGCTGTCAACAGGCTTTCGGATGGTCAACCCTTCAGGATGCTTGATGATGATGATCCAAACTTGCCTGACGGATTAACGCCGCTGATGATTGCGGAGAACTGGTTTACCAGTCCCAACTGGATTGCTGCTGTTTCAGAGCCGGTTCAGGTACCTTATACGGCCAATGGTAGCATAACTAACATTGAACCCGCCGAAGTGGCTTATAATCTTGGGAACTTTATCGTTCCCACAGGCACAACAACATTCACATTCACCGATGATACAACGTCAAAGCTCGCCAACTATAATGGTACAAGCTGGTTGTTTTATAGTGCTTAACAGGGGGTAAAAATGTTCACATTAAAAGCAAATATAAACGGCGAAGAAAAAATCTCCGGCCCATTCAACATGCGGGTGTTCAGAAAGTTATCGAAAAACATTCAAAATATGGACACAAGCAATCCGTACAGTTCCGGCATTTTGATGATCGATACTTACTCATCAGCTGTCTACGATATGTTTAACGTCGTCGGTGTAAGCGCAGACGACCTTGATGAGATTTCGCCGGATGATTTTTTCAAAATGGCTGCGGATGTGGAAAAGGCGTATGCAGGTTTTCTACAAGTGTTCCATAAAGAGATAGAGGCCAAAGAAGGAAAAAACCTTTAGACCCCGCAAGCTATACAGATGACGGATCGGATCCGTTGTTATGGCTATACGGGGATATGTTTGTCAATCAAGGCGTAATGCCGGACGCTCTGGATCGGCAAGATCCGGAAATGATTATTGCGATTATAGTGAGGGAAATAAAGAAACATAATCAGGTAAAAAAGGTTTCTTACGACAATATCCCACCACATTTGCGGGTATTCTACGGCCTTTAAGGAGGTGTTTTCATGGCCACGGAAGTCGAACAATTATATGTATCCCTTGGATTAAATATGGCCGACTTCAAGGCCGGAATATCCAAAAGCAATCAAGAACTAGACACATTTGCATCAAAGGCTGAGAGCACAGGCAAAAAGCTGACAACAACAGGAAAGGCTATTACCGATGTTGGTAATAGCCTTTTAAAAAACATAACGCTGCCCGTGGCGGCTGCGGGGGCCGCATCGTTTAAGTTTGCTTCCGATTACGACGAAAACCTCAACAAGGTTCGTGTTGCATTCAAAAATACCTCCGGAAATGTTGAGCAATTCGCCAAAACAACGCTTGATAACTTCGGTATTGCCGAAAATAGTGCGCTTGAGATGGCGGCCTTGTTTGGTGACATGGCAACGGGCATGCAGCTTCCCGTCACTAAGGCATCGGAAATGTCTCAAAGCCTTGTAGGCCTTGCAGGTGATCTTTCGAGCTTTAAGAATGTGGCTATAAACGAGGTTCAGACCGCTTTGTCAGGCATCTTTACGGGCGAGACAGAGTCTCTAAAAAGGCTCGGTATAGTTATGACCGAGGCTAACTTACAGGCGTATGCACTATCTCAAGGCATAAATAAAACGGTCAGTGAAATGACTCAAGCTGAGAAGGTGCAGCTCCGCTATGCATACGTCATGGATGTTACGAAAAATGCTCAAGGTGACTTTGCACGTACTAGCGACGGAGCGGCTAATCAGCTACGCATACTCGGTCAGTCGGCTATTGAGCTGGCGGTCAGCTTCGGGCAAGAGTTGTTGCCTATTTTTACGCCATTGATCACAAAAGCCGTTGATATAGTCAAGCAATTCGGGGAATTGGACAGTAAAACCAAACAAACAATTATTACAATCGCAGGTATAGGAGCGGGAGTTGGCCCTGCGATAGTAGGCATCGGTAATCTTGTAACCGCTGCGGGTAATATAACTACTGCATTAGGCAAAGTTTCGCCTGTTGTATCTAATGTTGTACCTGCCATTGCATCGGTAGGCACTTCTATAGCCGGGCTACTCGGCCCGGTCGGATTATTGGTGGCCGCTGTGGGTACGGCAGCAGTGGTAGGTTGGAACCTCTACAAAAACGCACAAGAAGAAGCTCGCAAGAGCATGATCGAGGCGGGTGACGAGCTCAGGAAGTTAAGTGATAAAGCGGAAACATCACTACGCAATCTCGGAAACACCGAAAACCTTATAAATAATTATAAAAGTCTGAAAGAAGCAATTGAAAGCAATAGCTTGTCTGCAGAGGCTTTGGCTGAGGCAAAGCAGCAGCTGAATGAGATCGAGCAACAGCTCATCACAGCTTCTGACGGCCTCATTACAAAATATGACCTGCAGAACGGAAAACTGGATGAGCAAATACCGCTGCTTATGGACAAGCTGTCGGTCGAGCGTGACATTGCCATCATTGAAGCACAGGAAAAAGTAAACAGCGTAGACCTTGACACATTAAAAGCAGAAGTCGAGCTGCTTGCCAAGAAGAAAGACACACTCACTGACACATTTGAAAGTCAATCAAAAGCCCTCAAAGAAATTGAGATCCTCGAAAAACAGTATCTTGCGATAATGCGTGATACTACCCTCAGCGAAGAGGAGCGGTCGCGTAAGGTAATGGAATTACGCGACCGATTTAAGGAACTCGGTGATCAGTTTGGCATAAATACCGAATTGCTTCAGCACCTTGAGGGTGCTACAGAGATTGCACGAGAAACTGTAGCAAGAACATCGGCAGAGCTGCTAAAGGTAACCAATGAATACAAGCAGGGCAAGATAAGCTTAGAAGAGCTTATACGGGCGATAGAGCTGCTTGCGCAAAAGGATGCACCTGAAGTATTTGCTGATCAAACGAAGGCGGTTAAGGAAACAACAAAGGCGGTTAAAGACACGTCAATATCTGTTGATGAGCTGACCGAACGATTTACTAAGCTTTATAAAGAAGTTGACACTACTATTCAATCTGCAAAGGATCTAAGGGACGCATATGATGTGCTTCATGCAGGTGGCAAGATATCCATTGACCAGCTGCTCGAAATGATTGAATTGTATCCCGAGGTAGCGGATTACATTGCCGCTACTGGTGATGTTAGCCTCAAGAATGGCGAGATCCTTAAAGCAGTCGCGCAAACTCGGTTAGACACCATTCGCGAGGAACTAAAGGCCGAAGAAGGAAAGCTTGCGGCTGAAATACAACTTGCTAAGGCACGGATCGGCGTGACAGAACAAGAATACCAAACCAAGGCACGCATTGCGGAAGGATATTACGCATCGTTTATTCAAGCATCCGACCCGATGAACGAGTCTCTTAAAAAGGAGATGGCAATATACAAGGAGCTTGAGAGTAATCTCAAGCGTGTTCAAGGTCAGATATCAGCACTGAGCAATGTTACGTTTGAAAATATCAACGTAACCGACAACCTCACTCGCAGTACAAAGTCGTCGGCCTCGGCACTTAAGGAAGAAGAGAAAGCGGCAAAGGAAGCTGCTAAAGCCCTTGAAGAAAAGCAAAAGGCGACAGTGCAGAGCATCGATAACCTAAACAGCGCGGTCGTATCTGCACTTGAAAACCGTTATGCTAAGGAAAAGCAGATTGAACTTGATTGGTATACTGGTCAAATAGATAACTTAAAGGGTTATATTGATACCCGTAAAGCTGAGTATGATCGCGACTACGATAACAGGGTAAAGTCTTTGCAAGCCGCTGAAAAAGCAGAGCTTGAAAGTCTCAAAGGCTATATCGCTGCATTGGATGCCGAAGCTGCTGCCCAGATCAGCGGCATACAGGCTCAGATTGATGCGATTGATAACCAAACAAAAGCCGAGGATAAAGCTGCTAAAGAACAGGCTTACCAGAAAGAACTTGCCGAAAAATATAAACGGCTTGCGGTCACTGAAAACGCTGAGGAAGCCGCTAAGATAACAGAGGAAATTAATGAGTACATAGCTCGCCGTGAACGTGAGCTATTACTGGAACGCCGATCTCAGGAGAAGGATAGTCTCCGTGAACAAATTAGTCAGATAAGAGAGAACCTCTCCCAACAAAAAGAGGTAGAAAATCAAAAGATGGCTATGCTCAAGGATAATTATGCTTCGCAGCGCGAGATGGCCAAAGCGGAATATGACAACAACAAAAGCTTAGCTGAACAACAATTGCGGGAAGAAACAGAACGGCTACAAAAGGAAAAGAAAAAGCGCGAAGAACACTATGCAGAGCTTATGAATAAAGAAGTTTTAAACGCTGAAAGCCGTAAATTGTTGCTTGATGGCAACAGCAAGGAGCTCGTTGACCTACTTGAAAGCTACAATCCTAAGTGGCGCGATGCCGGACAATCGCTGGGCGACTCATTAGTGAATGGGTTAAATAGCAAAAAATCCGACATGCAGACTGCGGTCAATGAAATATTGTCCATGATAGAACAGGTCAATCAAGCGCAATCAGGCGCAGCTTCGACTGCATCCAAAAATGTTCAGTCGCAGAATAACACGTACTCTGATTATGTAGTACGTGCCGGAGATACTTTATCGGCTCTTGCAAAGCAGTTTAATACGACTGTACAAAGCATTGCATCACTAAACGCGATAAAGGATGTAAACAGGATATATACCGGACAGTCTTTGCAAATCCCTAAATTCCACGATGGTGGCATTTTCCGCCAGCGCGAGGGGTTAGCATTGCTACAGCAGGGCGAGATGATCCTCACTCAGCGGCAACAGAGCAATTTATTGTCGTTGCTTGAGCAGGGGTCAAACAGCCGCTCAGGCGGTTCGCGTGTAGTCAATATTTATGCTGATGGGATGTATAAGGGGGATTTAGTTATACGGGATGAGCGGGATTTGCGCAGATTGAGCAATATGACGGCTGATGCAATTGGCGAGATACTCAGCGATAACGACAGAACAGGAGGGGCCGCTTATGCGCTCTCATAACGTTAAAGTATTTGACCAGTATATGCGTGAGATAGCGATACTGGATAAAGCATTTGACGTAGGATATTCATGCCTTACAAATAAAGTGAATACGGCCACATTCTCACTCTTGATATCAGATCCAAAAAACGAATACTGTCAACCGTTTAACTATATTAAGCTATATGAAGATGGCCGCTTTTTGGACACCTACCGCATAATGAATAATGTGCTTGAACAGAACCAAAGCACTTATCAAATAACCTATACATGCGAACATGTCCTTGCTACCCTGATTGACACCTTATTGTTTCAATACCATGAGATTGGCGGCCTCGGGACATATACTGCGGACATAATCAGGTATCTGTTATCAAAACAAAGCCGCTGGATACTCGGAAATTGCGAATTTTCAAGACAGTTTCAGTATGAATGGCAAAATGAAAACTTGCTATCGGCGCTTTTGGCTATAATACAAGAATTTGATGAAAGCGCATTATACACTTGGGATACAAGCGTATATCCGTGGAAGCTAAATTTGATAGCTCCATCAAACGAAATAAAAGCGTATCTGCGATATGGCCGCAATATTAAGGGGATCAAGCGCACCGTTGAAACTAAGGGAGTATGCACACGCATGTACGCACTTGGCTATGGCGAGGGCGTAAATCAATTGGACATTTCAAAAGTAAACCCTACCGGGAAACCCTATATAGATGCCGATACGCAAAACAAATACGGAATCATAGAAAACACTCTATTGGATCGTAGGTACCAGATTGAAGCCTCGCTATATGAGGCTACACGCGCTAAACTTGAGGCTGTGAAAAATCCGATCGTAACCTACGAGATCGATGCAGTGGAACTCTACCGTAAAACCAAGATACCAATAGATAAGTTTGATGTTGGTGACGTAGTAATGATCGAACATGATAAACTGGGGATAAAGGATCCTGTGCGTATAATATCCAAGGCCAAGTCCAGGATTGAGATAGATGATATGTCTGTCACGGTGAGGCTATCTAACGAAAAGATACCCAAGGACTGGGCTTCAAGCATAAGCGACCGTACACGCATAAATGAGGCCTATGCTCAGGGAGCAACAATTGTAAATTTCTTTGGCTACCCCGACAATTGCGATCCGGACCATCCGGCCAAGATACGCATAGATATCCCTGCAGAGGCTGTGCAGATCAACAAGGTTGAGTTGTCCTTTCAGGTTGATCGATTTCGTTCATTTAGCAAGGGTTCGGCGGCGGTTCCCTCCACTACTTCAGGGCCGAGTTCCACGTTGACTTCGGGGCCAAGCTCGCTTACCACCACAGGACAGAGTTCGACGACTACTACCGGCCAAAGCTCCACTACTACGACTGGACAGAGTAGCACTAACACGACAGGGCAAAGTAATGTTAACAGCTCGGGAGCAAGTAGTGTTAATACGACTGTTTCTGCTACTGAGAATGTTACTCTGGGGATTTTAGGTACGACTCCGCCGCCCTTTCTCTATGTAATTGGAACCGATACTCAATTAACAGGACCCAATCAACATTCACATGGTGTAAATGATCATGTCCATCAATTAATCAAAAATGGCCATTCGCATGGGATAGAACACAACCATTCTATTCTTCACGATCACAACATCATGCATACACATAATATTGAACATACACACAACATAAGCCATACGCACAATATTACTCATACACATACAATAGATCATACACATACAATACCATCTCACACGCACGACCCTATTTATGGTATATATGAAGGTCCCATAGGGTCTAACTACAGAGTTGTTATAGACGGCACTGAGATACCGATAAATAAACCACAGGACAACATTAACATTGTCCCTTATCTTAGTAAGGATGGCGGCGGCATGATCCAGCGCAGCTGGCACGAGATATTGATATACCCGGATGATCTCAGCCGTATATATCCGATAATTAAACTGCAATACTTTGTTAACAGCCGAGGCGGAGGCAGATATTGAATTAGCACGGCACATCCTGTATACTTTTATAAAAATTAGCAGGAGGTCTCGTATGAAAAAGATTGTTTTGGGTTTGGTTATCGGCGTTATTGTGTCTATTAACGTTACTGCATTTGCGGCGGCTTTGCCAAAGGTTAAGACGGCAATGTTTACAAATAGCATAGCCATCGAGATCGACGGCATGAAACAAGCCGTTGAGATTGTATCGGTGATTAAAGACGGCGAAAAGGATGCACGAAATTATGTGTCCGTTGCCGATATATCAAAGGCGCTGGGTGCGGCCGTCGAATGGGACGCAGACACTCAAACGATAAGGATAATAAAGGATGGTGAAATAGTGGAAGAAGTGGAGCAACAAAACTCAATAAACGATGAGTGGATTACAGCCCAACAATTCAATGAAAAAGAGAGTAGTATATATACTATTGGATGGGGCAGTCAAGAAATTGTGTTCTATGAAACCAGTAAGGGAATTGAGAATATTGAGCCTTTTTTAGTAATAAAAGTAGGTTCGGAAAATACAAAAGTAGAAAATAATCGAGTCTATATCCGCCGGTCATACCTTGTCGAGCAAGGAATCATTAAGCAGTAAGCACATATTTACAAATTATAACAGGATACATTACTTCTTATTGTGATTTCTGCTTGATTTATTTCTACATCATTATTATAATGAGTGCGGGTAAAGTTTTATACCATATGGAATATCAATAGGCTTCTGTTGTCGATATTTGCTTTTCAAACCTTGAATACAAGCACCTTGATTAGCCTATAATTAGGAATAAACCTATTGTAGGGGTGTGAGTTTTACATGGACAAGGACAAGCTAATCGACATAAGCGAAGCGAGAAATCACAAAAGGGGAGGACACGCAATGACTTTAGCTATACAGCAGGATGTCCGCGATGATGTGTCAACGTACTATGAGCGATTAGCACACGAAATAGACCCAAATTTCGTGGAAGGCGAAAAGAACTGGCTTAGGAAAAACGGCGGTGTTAAACTCAGCATACATTCGTATGTTGCGCAAACGAAAGATAGGAGTGAAGATGACTTTGAAATCATTTCAAGTGCGCTAAAGGAGTTTAACGACGATGAACAAGCCAAACGCTAAACCGCTTGACGCAAATGGTCTAACGCCTTATGAAGCGCAAATATGTGTAATGATCATGGCTGCATTTGACCATATTAAAAATAGATATTTGCAGTCAGGACCAGTAAAGCTTCAACAGGGGGTAGAGCTGGACTACAGAATAGTGACCCAAATAGCTGTTAGGTGCACAAGAGAGATCGACAAAATTGAGCATATACATAAAATAGATCCTGATCATTATAAGCAAGCATCGTTCATATCATACTGGATATGCAAACTAAAACCTGTCTATATTTCTGATCAAAAAGTTTATACATTAAATACAGAGATGGCAAAGATTATTAATGAGTATTTGGCTATTCAAGTGGCCATGTTTATCATTAATTCAGTAAGAGCTGATAACCATATAGCAAGTCGAATTACATATGTTAAAATAAGACCGATGATAAAGGAATTATTTTATACATTGGTTCACTGTGATGTGTCTGCCTCTGCGCTTGCAATCATTTTTCAATTTATAGGCACATATGTCGCCTAAACTATCAGGCAAAAGTCTATTATTAAGGAACCCCAAAGCGGGTTCTTTTTCTTTCCCAAATATATTCAGAATAAGCAATATGTTTCCAAAACCTAACAAAAAGCCTTCTGGGGCTTTATTTTATTGCCATCAAATATAAGGAGGATCCACAATGAGAACAATACGTAGCAAGGACGGACAGGTAATATTCTGCATCAGTGGCAGCAAGGACATCCTATTTTCAACATACAAAACTGAAGATGATAGGTATTCTGTGGGAGTTGAGAATATACCGCTTGGGTCTTACAATACACAGTCGGAGGCAAATGCCACAATGAATACTATCTTTAATTTCATGGCGGCACCTGTAGTGGATGGCGGTGCGTGGTTGGATTTAAGGGCAGTTTAATCGGCCTTTAAACGGGCTTTAAAGGGGGATGAAGACATCAAACCGGAACGCAAAATAATCAGGGATACACTCAAAACACTTGACCGTGCGGGATTTAAGCAAACCGTCAGCGATGCCAAACTCATCCCCCGCGATCAGCAGCTGTTGGAGCTGATCTATTTAGACGGCTTGCCACTGATGGATGCCGCTGACAAGTGTAAGTATAGCTATAGTCATATCACACACTTGCACGGATGCATACTTGATATGCTACATAATCAGAGACAGCAAAATCACTGCAATACGTAGCTCATTACTCCCTGTAAAATGTACATGTTCGCGAACAACAAATCTTGAAAAGGAGCATGTATATGAACTCAGGTAATCTTTCACTGGCCGACATCAAGGCGGCCGTCGGCGACAACGACAAGACAGCAGAGTTGCTCGCAATGATGGGCAATCGCGGCGGCTTTGGCGGTGACAACGGGATATTGTTATTGTTCTTGCTCTTCATGATGGAGCAGCAAAAAAATAACAATCAAAACATGGCACCTCAAGCCGTCGAAGGTCAAATCGAGGCCGCTATAAACCGCGCAACGGCAAACCAGACATCAAATCAGCTAATCATGGAGGGCATCAACGGCAACAAGACGGCGTTCGCCGAGCTTGCGACGATGCTCAACTGCGACATCAACAAGATCGAGACAGTCCTTACATCCATGTCGACCATGCTCGCGACTGTCGCCCAAAAGATTGACTGCTCGACTGATAAGCTGGCGGGCGCGATCGCTGTGCAGGGCAAGGATATCATCAACGTGATGCAAAGCACGGGTTGTAGCATTACCCACGCGATTGAAAAATGCTGCTGTGACATGTCCGGCAAGCTCAACACCATCTATAACGACCTCACAATGCAGAATGTGAACAACACTCAGCGCGTTGTGGACTTGGTGAACCAGCGGGCAAACATCACCGACGAGAAGATCAACGCCGTTACATTGGCAATGTCTCAGGGCTTTGGAGAGATAAAAATGCAGCGTCTCGAAGACAAGAATGCCGCTCTTGTTGAGAAGGTCAACACGCTTGAACGCAAGGCCGAAACCGCCGATATCATTGCGGCTGTGGTTGCCAAGTGCAACAACGGCAAGTAGGTGATCGCATGGATACAACCTTAAGGCAACGTCTCGATGCGGCGTTGCTGAGCGAGCTGACGGAAGCCATCGAGGCCATCGAAGCCCACGGCCACGATCTGGAGGCTCTGACCGTTATCGAGCGAGTCCTTGATATACAAGACGAGCTCGATGATGAGGCCGATGAGGATGAGGACAGCGACAAAACCGACAACGCAGATGAGCCCTATATCCTCAAGGTCGCACAGATCATGGTCGACGAGATGCGTGACTATCTTGCCGCAAAAAACATGTGGATAACCAATCAAAACCACGCCGACAAAAAGCGATTTCTGGACGAGTTCACCCACATGCTCGATAAGCACGACGAGCTTGTCCGGGTTATCATGGCCGGTGGATGCGACGAGGAAAAGGCAATAATCGAAGGCCGCAAGCACGCACACCAGGCCCCGATACTCAAGTAAACCATTAAACACTCTCTTAGCCAATGCTGAGGGAGTGTTTTTATATTCAAATAAGGAGGTGCCGCATGTCCGTATACGGCTGCACATTCAAGGGGCTGCACTCGTACCATGATCTCGGCCTGATTATGCGCTCGGTCGACCGCAACCTGCGTACCGCCATCAAGCGGCATCAGGTCGACATCCCGTTTCTCGATGGCAAGATTGACACACAGGGCGATGAGGACGAGGTATACGATAACAAGCCTATCAATATTAGTTTTACATATAATCACTCGTCTCTCGAGGAGCTGCGCCGTAAGGACCGCGAGGTCGCGCAGTGGTTGTCCGGGCGTGGCAAATTGCTCTTTGATGACGAGCCGGGTGTCTACTACGACGCTAAGGTTTACAATGTGATCCCGCTCGATCAATCGCGTTTAGGCCGCATGATGTTCAACGTTGAGTTCGAGTGCTACCCTTTCGCGCTCGGCCCGCTGCAGTCCATCCCACACGTCATCACCGTGCAGGGGCAGCAGCTCACCGTAAATGTCGACGGCAATAGACGCACAGGCGGCGTGATCACGCTGACCAACGTTGGCAGCTCGACGATCAATCGCTTTAAGATCGTGCGCGAGCGACGCAAATCATAGGAGGCGGCGCGATGTTTATACGATACAACAGGCATCCGATACCTATTTTCATGGGAGCGGCATTTGGTGGCAAGAGCGGCGTGACAATGCAAGGCTGCGCAACGTATCAGATGTCCTTCGATGCACACGGTATATCCGACCTTATCGCTGATGCCATCCGTGTCCGGTCAGAGCAGATAATGATTAGCGGCGTATCCGGTGCGTCTATGGATGCGGTGCGCGTCCGCAGGGTTACATTTACAGCTGCAGGGATATCCGACGTAAAAATGGTCAGCATGGTTTTCCAGGCAGAGGAATTGATAATATCATCACTATTTTTCCGGCCCGGTGATACCATTGTTATAGACTTGGATAACCAGTACATAACACACAACGGGCAATCAATCATGGATAAATACGACGGCGAGTTCTTTAATTTCTTCGCCGGATTAAATACGCTGAAATGGACTGATGACCAGATCGCGCGTGTGGTCAAGGCAATGATCACATTTCAAAATAAGTATTTGTAGGGGGTAAAATATATGGGCAATATGAGTGCATTATCCGCAGATATGACCCTTAATGCTTTATTAAGAGGGGTCACAATGAACGTGTCAAACGATAAATATCTCGCATTGTTTCTGTCCGATCCTGGCGAGGACGGCAGTTCCGGTATCGAGGTGAGCAAAGGCGGTTACATACGACGGCGCATCACCTTTTCCGGACCTGTTCGCGAAAATGGCAAGTCCGTCTGCAAAAATGATATACCTATCGTATACCCAATTGCGACAGAGGACTACGGCAATGTTATATTCGGAGGCATATATGACGCAGCTGAGGGCGGGCGATATTTGTACAAGGCCAACGTCGGGCCCAAGCAAATTGATACTGGAGATAGGATAGAGTTCGCGATCGGCGGCGTGAGTGTAACGCAGGAGTGATCCTGATATTGTCACAGGAAAGGGTGCTTAAGGCAGCATGAAAGATATGTACAAGGGTATCACAAACAGCCCAACAACGGCCATTATAGGCGACATCAACGCATCAATCGACACCATAACCATAGCCGATGGTTCTGCGCTTCCGAACGCTCCTAATATAGCTACTATTGCCCTCACCGAGCAGGCAGAGACGATCCTATATGTGGGCAAGACAGGTAATGTGCTCACAGGCG
>CAZUNC010000003.1:0-51786 GCA_964621475.1 uncultured Defluviitaleaceae bacterium
TTCTACACCGAGTTCATTTAAAAACATCTGGCGTTCATCATCATCGAGCTCGGCTATTTCCTCCTCGATCTTCGCGCAGACCACAAACACATTCGCACCAAACCCGCTATCATTTTCGGCCTTTGCATAATCACGTACAGCTTGTACATGGGCGTTGGTTTCACCGTCGTTAGCGAGATCATCCTCGTTGACATTAGCTGCGTATACGACGGGTTTCAACGACAATAACCCAAAGCTCTCAGCGAGCGCATGCTCCTCCGGTGACGCAAAACCTATTGTGCGTGGGTTTTTACCGGCCTCTATCGTCGCGTATAAGGTGTTTAGAAGCTCGAGCTCAGGTTCATGAGATTTGTCATTTCTGACGGTCTTTTGTACCTTAGCGATACGGCGTTGCAGGATGTCCATATCCGATAACATGAGCTCGAGGTTAATAATCTCGATGTCGCGAACGGGGTCCACGCTACTCTCGACATGGATAACGTTGCCGTCCTCAAAACAGCGCACTACATGAACGATCGCATCTACCTCACGGATATGTGACAAAAACTGGTTGCCCAGGCCTTCACCCTTATTTGCGCCCTTTACGAGCCCCGCGATATCCACGAACTCGATCACGGCTGGTATAGTCTGCTGGGATTTGTGCATGTCGCTCAAAACCTTCAGACGTGGGTCCGGCACGGGCGCGATACCCACATTGGGCTCGACGGTGCAGAAAGGGTAATTCGCGGCCTGGGCCCCGGCGTTTGTCAGAGAATTAAACAGTGTGCTCTTGCCCACATTGGGCAGGCCCACGATACCGAGCCGCATTAAAATTCCTCACAATCGCATGCGGTGTGGCCTATGAGGTAGCCTACAAGCATGCCGAACATGAGTAAAAACAACGAAGCTGCCGAAAAGATGCAAATCTGCTTCTTTACATTCTTAGGCGAGACGATGTTGTTAACGGCAGCGGCTTGTTGAACTTCCTTTTGCGCTACGCGGTAATGTTTTCTTGCTCTTGCATATGCCATAGAATCATTCCTTTCTATATCAAATTATTTTAGCATATCAATGAACCAGTATGCAAATTTTTCCTATTATATTTCCATGGATTTGTAAAATACTACGAACAAATAAAACATGTTCGGAGGTCGGTATCGTGAGGCGATATTTAGTATTTGCCAGTTTGGGATTTTTAATGATAGTACAGGGATGCACAAGCGCGGGGGCAAGCGTAAGTGACAGCGCCAAAGATAAAGCCGCTGCGCTACAAAACAGAGCCATCGCTAATATCGAAGACGGTACGACCAACGTCTACGAACACAGCGGCAGCTACCGTCTTGAGACAGACAAGGTAACAGATAACGCCGTGGAGGCCGAAGACAGAGATACTTTGCTCACAAGCGATCGCGCAAAAAAAATAGCCACAGCTGTAGCCGGACTCGACAGTGTAAAGAAGGCCTCGGCAGTCATTACTGGCAATAGGGTGATCATAGGCATACAGTTAGCCGGAGACCTCACGGATGAAAATTTGTTAAAGACTAAAAAGGAGGTCGAGAGCCTCGTCAAGGATATAGACAGGAAGATCGAGCATGTAGCCGTTACGGCGACAGAGGATTTGATGAAACGCATCAGCAAGCTCGCGAACTCTGCGGTAAGCGGTGAGGACGAAGAGGAATCAGAACAGAAGGGGTCAGATACAACACCACATTATAACGAGCGTTTGGAAGACGTTGTCGGGCAGTTGACACCGAGAGTATGAACGTATATCATCAGCCTAACAGGAACGATTCAAACAACATGTATATTCATTTCGGGGGATAAATGGGCATACAAAATACCACAGCGATCATCATTATGGCCTCCGGGCAGTCGGTGCGCATGGGTCAGAATAAACTGCTGCTAAATGTTGGTGGCGACTCATGCCCGTCTAAGTCGAACGGGGCGTACATCGGTTCATATATTATAGAAACCGCTGTACGTGTGTCACCTGGCGGCGTGTTTCTGATTTCGTGTTACCAAGAGCTTTTGGATATAGGCAAAGGCCTCGGAGCTCATTGCATATATAACACACAGAGTGAGCTCGGCCAAAGCCGTTCGATCGTGCTTGGTACTGAAGCCATAAAAGCGTATGAGAGAGCTACGGGCAGTGAATATGAGGCGGCTATCTTTTGTCCCGCCGATCAGCCGATGATATCTGAACGAACTTTAACCGGCCTCGATGCTGTTTTTCGCACCAAAGACGCGGTAGGCAAGATCATCGCGGCGAGTTATAACGGTGTGACACGTAGTCCCGTGCTATTCCCGAGGAGGTTCTTCGCCGAGCTTTCAGCACTAACCGGGGATGTGGGCGGCAAGGCGGTCATGCGCAAGTATCCCGGTCAGGTTTGTACATATGAGGTAGTGGATGCGGACGAGGGCATCGACATCGACCGCTTTGAGGATATAGGGCTTGTGGAGGAACGGTTATGCTGCAGGAAAGCAAATTCGTAATATTCGGAAATATAATCTACGCCACGGCATTCGGTAAGGTACAAGCGCACGAGAACGCATATCTCGTATGTGAGAACGGGGTATCTGCAGGTGTGTTTAAATGTTTACCCGATAAATACAAGGATATCACGCTTTATGACCATAAGGATAAGGTAGTTATCCCAGGTATGGTCGATCTGCATGTACACGCACCGCAGTTTACATTTCGTGGTATGGGTACAGACCTCGAGCTGCTCGAATGGCTTGAGACATATACCTTTCCGGAAGAAATGAAATACGGAGATCTTCGTTATGCCGAAAGGGCTTACGATCGCTTTGCACACGCGTTGAAGCAATCCTACACGACACGTGCGGTGGTCTTTGGCACGATACATAAGGACGCAACGCTACTTTTAGCTGATCTATTGGATAAAAACGGTGTATGCACCTTTGTAGGCAAGGTAAATATGGATAGGAACAGCCCTGATGGGCTTACAGAGGATACGGATACCTCGCTACGTGATACAGAGGATTATATACATGCGATGCTCAAGCGCTTTAAATATACAAGGCCTATTATCACGCCGCGATTCGTACCTACATGCTCGGACGCATTGCTGTCGGGCCTCGGCACGCTCGCAAAGCGTTATGGCTTGCCTGTGCAGTCGCATCTTTCGGAAAACAAGGATGAGATTGAATGGGTCAAATCACTGCACCCGGACACTACATGCTACGCAGATGTATACAGAAAATTTGATCTTCTAAACGACAAAACTATAATGGCACATTGCGTTCACCCGACTGACTGTGAAGAGGATATGATGCTTAAAACTAGCATGACCGTAGCGCATTGTCCGGGATCTAATCTAAATCTCTCAAGCGGTATTGCGCCTATCAGGCGTTTTGTTGATAAGGGTATTCATGTTGGCCTCGGTACAGATGTGGCAGGAGGACTCAGCATATCTATGACAAAGGCTGTTTCGGATGCTATGCAGATGTCAAAGCTCTATTGGTTCTATAATGGCAAATCGGATGCGTTCCTGACAGTCGGTGAGGCATTCAGCTTAGCCACAGTGGAAGGGGGCAGGTTCTTCGGCAAGGTGGGGAGCTTTGAGCCTGGGTATGCGTTTGATGCTGTGGTAGTGGCCGATGAACGCTTGGGTGAAACGGGTGGCATCCCACTCGAACGCAGGCTCGAACGCATTATGCATTTAGGAACGTTTCGGCATATAGCAGAAAAATATGTAGACGGAAGAAGGGTAATATAGAAAAAAAGGGGGGCTTCATTTGGGCGTACAGCATGTGGTCGGCATGAACGCAAAGCGTGTGGATGCCTATGAGAAGGTGACAGGGGCCGCAAAATATGCGGCAGACCTCTACCCGAGAAACGCGCTTGTCGCTAAAGTACTGCACAGCACGATAGCAAACGGCATGGTCGAGCGTATCGATACGCAAAGGGCAGAGGCGTTGGAGGGTGTCATCAAGGTCGTTACATGCTTTGATGTGCCGCAGATCGATTTCCCGACGGCCGGGCATCCGTGGTCTACTGACCCAGCGCATCAGGATGTCGCAGACAGACGGCTGTTGAATACGCGTGTGCGATATTATGGGGATGATGTGGCCGCGGTAATTGCAGTGGACGAGTTGACGGCATTAAAAGCACTTTCACTGATCGAGGTCGAGTATGAGGTGTATAAGCCGCTTACGGATGTATATGCCGCGATGTGCTCGGGTGAAGATGCGGGCAAGGCTGTCCCGCTGCATGAGGCCTTCCCAGATAATGTGCTCAAGCGCTCGACATATGCGCCGTGTTTTGAGAATAGATATGACGAGGCAGCGAACGAAGATGGCCTCGTGTTTGTAAGGGGCTGCTACACCACGCACCCAGTGCAGCATTGCCATATAGAACCACAGGTTTCATTTGCATATATGGAGGCAGGGCGTATCGTCGTTGTTTCTTCTACGCAGATACCGCATATCTGTAGGCGTGTTATCGGGCAAGCGCTCGGCATCCCTTGGGGATCGGTGCGTGTGATTAAGCCTTACATAGGTGGTGGCTTCGGAAATAAGCAGGATGTCGTATACGAACCATTAAACGCATACCTCACAACGCTCGTAGGTGGCAGATGTGTGAGGCTTGAGCTTTCGCGCGAGGAGGTCTTTGCGTCGACGCGATGCAGGCATGGTATCGATTATGAAATAGAGACCGGTGTACGTGCCGACGGTACATTTGTGACTCGCCGGATCAAGGCTGTGTCCAATCAGGGCGCGTATGCGTCACATGGGCATGCTATTGTGATGAACGGTCTCAACGCGTTTCGGCAGACCTATCCGTATGCGAAAGCCTATAAAGGTGAGGCCTTGACCGTTTATACAAACACAGCGACGGGTGGCGCGATGCGCGGTTATGGTATTCCGCAAGCCAATTTCGCGATAGAGGCACACACAGATGACATTGCGAGGGTAATCGGAGTAGATTCTATTGAGTTGCGTCTCAAAAATTGCATGAGAAAGGGATTTAAGGATCCCGTTTTCGGCATTGATTACAACGCAGACGGTATAACGGAATGTATAAACAGAGGAAGGGAAGCATTCGACTGGGATAGGAAGCTTGCCGAATACAGCAAGCCCGATAACAAGTCCGGTAATGTCCGGAGAGGTATCGGGCTCTCAATATTTACATATAAGACTGGTGTGTACCCGATCAGCTTGGAAACGGCTTCGGCACGTTTAATATTGAATCAAGACGGTTCCGTACAGCTGCAGGTCGGTGCGACGGAGATCGGACAGGGTTCTGATACTGCGTTATCACAGATAGCGGCTGAAGTACTCGATCTACCGTTTGAAATGGTGCATATCGTATCGACGCAGGACACGGATGTGACGCCGTTTGATACGGGGGCGTACGCATCTCGACAAACCTATGTGACAGGCATGGCCGTAATGAAATGTGCAGAGCTGTTGAAAACAAAAATCCTCGATTATGCGGGATTTATGTTAAGCCGCGAGCCGCAGACGTTGGAGCTCATTGATTGCATGATCACAGATCAATCAGGGGAAAGGTTGATCACATTATCTGAGGTCGCGCTTGAGAGCTTTTATAACCTCAAACGCTCGCAACATATCACAGCTGAGATTACGAATCATTGCGAAACTAATGCATTTTCATCGGGTGTTTGCTTTGCAGAGGTCGAGGTAGATATGGCTATAGGCAAGGTTAAGGTCTTGGGCATCTTGAACGTACACGACAGCGGTAGATTGATAAACCCGAAACTCGCTGAAGCGCAGGTGCACGGTGGCATGAGCATGGGGCTCGGGTACGCACTGTCCGAGTATATGCGCTATGATGATAAGGGCCGCTTATTAAACGGTAATATGCTTGATTACAAGCTCCCGACAAGCATGGATACGCCGGATTTAAGTGTAGCTTTTTATGAAGCGGACGAACCTTCGGGGCCGTACGGAAACAAGGCACTCGGTGAGCCACCTGCTATACCGGGAGCAGCGGCAATACGGAACGCAGTGTTGATGGCTACAGGTATCGCATACAATGAACTGCCGCTCACACCCCAGAGGCTGTTTGAGGCCGGATTGGGAGAGGCTCAGAACGGAGGGCATAATGTTTGATTTTCACAGCATATACAACGCGCGTTCTGTATCGGACGCGCTAAGTGCGCTTGATGCAAAGCCGGATGCACAGATCATCGCTGGTGGTACAGACGTGCTGATAAAGCTACGCGAGCAGCTGCACGAACAAAAGCGGCACACTGACCCTCCGGACGTAGATATTGTGAGCATACATGATGTACCGGAGCTTCGAGGTATAGATTTGGTCGGCGGGGACATTGTGATAAAACCGTGCACGACCTTTGCTGAGATAAACGAAAACCCTATCGTACGTGAGCATATACCGATACTTGCTCATGCGGTCGATCAGGTGGGCGGACCGCAGATCAGGCATATGGGTACGATAGGTGGCAATATCTCGAACGGCGTGACGAGCGCAGACAGCGCACCGAGTCTGTTTGTGTTAAACGCAATGCTCGAACTCAGATCATCACGTGGGGTTCGGATAATGCCGATACAGCAGTTTTATCTGTCGGCCGGTAAGGTCGCGTTGCAAAAAGGGGAAATATTGACTGCGATCATCATCGAGCAGTCACAATACATAAACACAGGCGGACACTATATCAAGTATGCGATGCGCGAGGCGATGGATATAGCCACATTGAGCTGTGCGGTGTTATGTAGGCTCTCTGATGACAAACGGGTACTTGAGGATGTTAGGATCAGTTATGGTGTTGCGGCACCTGTGCCCATTCGTTGCCCGAAAACAGAAGCGCAGCTTAAGGGGCTTTCAATGCCTGATGCGATCGATGTGATGACAGAAAACGTTGTGACTGAGGTGAACCCGCGTACATCCTGGCGTGCCTCGAGGGAGTTTAGGTTACAGTTGGTTAAGGAACTCGGCGTTAGGGCCTTTAAGGAAGCGGTAAGGCAGGCAGGAGGAGAGGCGTTATGAAGCGCATTATCAAAATGACTGTAAACGGTAGGCTTTGTGAGGTGGCCGCCGACGAGCGGGATTGTCTTGCGGATGTGCTCCGAAACGAGTTGGGTCTCACGAGTGTAAAGAAAGGATGCGAGGTAGGAGAATGCGGTGCATGTACAGTACTGATAGATGGCAAATCCGTGAACTCTTGCATATACTTAGTCATATGGGCTGAGGGTAAAAATATTTTAACTGTAGAGGGGTTAAAATCTCCGGATGGTATGCTGTCTGATATTCAACAAGTATTCATCGATGAAGCCGCGGTACAATGCGGCTTTTGCACCCCTGGACTTATACTAACAGCTACAGCAATAGTCGGTACAAAAAGGTCATATACACGCGACCAATTGCGTAAGCTGATATCAGGACATTTATGTCGCTGTACGGGCTACGAGAACATACTAAATGCGATTGAAAAAATTGTATTGAAAAATAATTGGAATCGTGTAGAATAACATATAATGGAATCTTTCGAGCGCGTACCAGACATTCAGTCAATAGGGGGGAACGGGCTTAAGCCGTAGACAATGACACTGTACAAGTATAATGCGAGAAATGCAGACGGAAAGATCGTTAAGGGCAGCATGACGGCGGAGAACGTGTCCGACTTTTATAAACGTCTTGAGAGCGAGAACCTCTTATGCCTCGAGTTCAAGGAGGCATCCGTACAAGTCGAAAAGGTTAAGACTATCTACAAGATGAAGACTAAGGATTTGGTTCTGTTTTGCCGAAAGCTGTCCACGATGCTGGCCGCTGGCATGAGCATAACCAACGCGCTTGATATTATGAGCTCGTCTACAAATGTCGTTAAACAAAACAAGTTGTTTATGAGTTTATATGAGGCTATAAAGGGAGGTAGGAGTCTATCGGCCGCGATGTCTGCAGCAGGTAACGCATTTCCGCCTCTTATAATTAATATGATAGAAAGCGGCGAGGAAAGCGGCAATGTTGATATGATGTGCGCCAAACTCGCCGTTTATTATGAAAAGCAGCAGAAAACACAGTCGAAGATAAAAACCGCCACTACATATCCGAAGATTTTGGCATTTGCTGTAGTAGTTGTTGTTATTATTCTGTTTACATTTGTTTTACCGAACATCGTCTCGGTGTTTCAAAATATGGAGCTACCACTTATCACACGCATTATCATGGGCATAAGTAATTTCATGGTCAAGCAGTGGTATATCGTTGTGACCGTCATAGTCTTATTTGTTGTGCTCATACGGTTGTTGTTCCTACGTCCGGAATTCAAGATGGCATGGGGGCGGACTATTTTATATATGCCCAAGGTCGGTCAAATGCTTAGAAAGATTTATTCGGCACGCTTTGCTAATACCCTGTCTATTTTATATGCGAGTGGACTCACGCTTATAAATGCTATTCGATTATCTGTTCGTGTAATAGGTAATTCATATATAGAGTACAAACTGCTCGATGTGTTGGAAACGGTCAGCACCGGTAACTCGCTGTCCGACGCAGTAGAAGAGATACACGTGTTTGATAAGCTGCTGTCGAGCATGATACGCATAGGCGAGGAAACCGGTAGCCTGGATACGATTTTAAAAACGGTCTCCGAATATTATGAGGAGGAGACCGAGAGCGCGATCGAATCGCTATTGGCTATGCTCGAACCGCTGATGCTGATCCTGATGGCAGGGATAATAGGTACCATATTGGTTGCGGTTATGTTACCTATCTATACAGGCTACGGAACCATTGGATAACTCATATTGTTGAAAGAGGTGGGCTTGACTTGATTTCTATCGATGTAGGGAGCAGTCATATAAAGGCGGCTATGATTACGGGTAAGGCCAGGGGGATAAGGCTGTCGGATTGTGTTCTAAAACAGATCGAAGACCCCGTATTCGATAACGATGGTTTACTAAAAACAGATGTGCTCGAGCAATATATCAAACCTATGCTTTCATATTACAGAGATAGGGATACAGCGATTACGTTTTCGTCGTTACCTACGATTTCAAACGAATATACACTCCCTTTCGAGCCAAATGCTCGCAAACGCCTTGAAATGATAAAATCCAAGGTGTTTCAAACCATTTCACCACATGACTACCTGATGGATTACTATATCACGTCTGAGTTTAACGAAGAAAAGCCACAAGAAAACGCAGATGAAACACATGACGGTGATGACAAATCTGCTAATAAAAAAGATAAAAAGAAAAAATACACACCAAAGAGGATGTGTAATGTCATTACATATATCGTCCCGCGCGCAGTTGTGACAGAAAGCCGTTCTTTGCTTACAAAGCTGGGTAAGAAGCCTACGTGCTTCGGAGTAGCCCAGAACAGCATCTTGAATTTTGCTAAGATGTTTTTGTCCGGGAAAACGATGATCATAGCGAATGTAAACGCCATGGCGGTTTCTGCGCATCTTCTTAATCTTCCGGACAGTGTCATCACACGAAGCGCCAATGTGACGCAGACAGGCGGCAGCCTCGATGTGCTGGCATCGATCGCGGGACCTGATCCGGACGCGCCTCCCCCTGAGGTTACAGAGCTCGCCGATATCATGACAAAGCTCGTGCAATATCAGTCCATAAAGCATCCGGGCAAGCCTGTAGAATGCGTTTACTTAATAGGCGATACGCTCACGGACGATATAAAATCCATGCTGCTGTCGTATACGGATGTTCCTGTAAAAAATGTCGACGAGATTTGTTTTAGGGATGTTCATTCAGCGGGCTGCGGGATCAGAAATCTTGTGTATGTCGTGGGCGCTGTTCTATAAGGCGGGATATAGATGAGGGGTGTGCAAAGATATGAATAATGTCAAGAACGGAATAAATCTATATCAAGCGCTGAGTTTTGAGGAAAAACCGAAAACAGGTACGCAGACGATTGTGTTTTTATCGATATTGAGTATTGTGATACTGATGAATATCGCAGTTATATCGATCATGGTAATTACACATCAAAAAGCGCAGAATGAAAAGACCGATATAGAGAATAGGATATCCGCATTTGATATCCCAAAAGTGTTGGAGCAAGGCAAAGAGACAAAAAAGGAAATCGTTGCTATCAATGCCGATATAGCAGTGCTTGATGCGTTGCGCTATTTACTGGATACAACAACAGAGTTTAAATCCGATGTATATACAACGGTAAATAATGTAAAACCGTTTGGTGTATCTATCAAGTCTGTAAAATATGTAAAGGGTGTACTGAGCATATCCTGTACTACTGGCGATAATAACCCCCCGGCTGATTATGCAAAGGCGCTGGAGGATTCGAGTGCGTATACGAACATTTCGTATAAGGGCTTCGATAAAGGCGGCGATGGTGCGGCCATAGTGCAGTTTACACTGGACTGCACGTTGAAAGGCTGGGATTCTAATGACTAAAAGGGAAAAGACACTGATACAGATCGCTGTTATTCTGGTGTTGATTATTGTACCGTATTATCTATTTACCAGAAACATCGTAAAGGTAACAAAGGATCTTCGTAACGATATAAAAGTATTACTCACACAGGAGCAGGATTATATCGCTACGATGGATATGATGGCAAAGACAGAGGCATATTTGGAACAGATAAAAGCAGAGCTCGCGACTAAAATGCCTAACACCGAAAATCTTGCGAAGACTTATGAAATACACTATGAGTTTGTGAATATATTAAATACCAGCGGACTGGATGTAAGACGTATCTCGTTTGACGATCCAAAAGAAATAAAGAGCATCGATTACCCGACAAAAGATCGTACCCAGGAATACGCAGATATAGCTCTCATGCCTGACGAGGTAAGGCAATATACGGTTCCGGCTGAATATAAGGTCTCAAGCGTAAACGTGATCTTTTCGGCACGCGGTTCAGTTGATAGCATCATGAGCACATTGGATAAGATAAACGAACTAAGCGAATACATCGAGATAGACGCGATAAATATACCGGATACCGGTAAGGGATCTCAGGCGGATGTAGAGGCGATAGTGACGATCTATATGGTAACAAATCAGGACGGGGGGGCAATAAGCTGATGGCACCTGTTAGGATGAGGGTAGGCGATTTGCTTGTAGAGGCAAAGCTGATAACGCAGAGCCAGATGGAAAGCGTTGCCGCTATTCAAAAGCAACCTGGTAACGAAGGCAAGAAGATCGGATGGCTTCTGGTCGACTTGGGTATCATCACCGAGGAACAATTGCTTGAGGTGCTACGTAGGAACTTGAACACTGAGATCGTACGTTTGCACGGCGTTCAGATAAGTGACAAGGTCAGGCAGATGATCCCGGAGGCCCTCGCGCGCGAGAAGCAGGTATTCCCATATAAGCTTCAGGGTAATACACTATATATCGCGACTGCCGATCCGTTAGATTATGAGACCTTAAATCAGATAGGTACAGCAGCCGGATGCGCTGTCGAGGCCGTCATCGCCACACGTGGGGATATTTCAGACAGCATAAACAGGGTATACAGCAAAGCCAGCATCGACACGATGGCAGGGGTGTTGGACTCCACAGTATTAGCACGTGAAGCCGCAGAGCAGTTAAATAACCTTGAGCTCGACGAGCTTGAGAGCCGCGTAGACTCTGTACCGGTCGTTCGGTTTATCAATAACCTGATCAATCAGGCACATAGTAAAAGAGCCAGCGATATACATATAGAGCCGTTGCCGGATTCGGTGCGCGTACGTTTCCGTATAGACGGTGAGCTGGTAGAGGTCATCCGGATGAACAAGAAGACCCATTCGAGCATAGTTACACGCGTTAAGATCATGTCAGACATGGACATAGCGGAAAAAAGACTGCCATTGGACGGACGGTTCCAGCTCACGATCGATAACAGCGAGGTAAGCATACGTGCCGCTTCGATGCCTACAATATATGGTGAGAAGATCGTGTTGCGTATTATGACCGATGATAAGCGTGGCATACAGCCATTGGAGGATCTCGGTATCACAGAGGAGCACAGCACAATGTTGCGCCATGCAATAAAGTCTCCTAACGGATTGTTATTGGTCACGGGCCCTACAGGTAGCGGAAAGAGTACGACACTGTATTCGCTGCTAAACGAGCTGTCCGAGGTGCACACCAATGTGCTGACCATAGAGGATCCGGTTGAAAAAGCCGTACCGGGTGCTAATCAAACACAAGTAAACACAAAAGCGGGATTGACATTTGCTTCGGGCCTGCGTGCTATCTTGCGTCAGGACCCCGATAAAATCATGATCGGTGAGATTCGCGACTCCGAAACCGCCGATATAGCCGCGCGTGCCGCTATTACAGGCCACTTTGTTTTAGCCTCGTTACATACAAACAGCGCCGCAGCAGCTTATATGCGTATCGTTGATATGGGTATAGAACCATATGTAGTAGCCTCAAGCGTGGTTATGGTCGTAGCACAGCGTCTTGTTCGTATGATCTGCCCGTACTGCAAGCAGGAGTATAAGCCCACACAAGCCGATATTGCGTTCCTGTCACAAATCAATGTAGAGCTTAATGACAGGCCTCTATATAAGGGAAAAGGCTGTGAACGATGCGATCATACGGGCCATCTGGGCCGAACCGCTGTTATGGAGGTCATCCCGACAGATTACAAGCTACGCGATATGATCGTAGAAAAGGCAAAGAGCGCTGACATAGAGGACTATCTGACGAAGCAAAAGAATCAACGTTATATGTTAGATAACGCCGTCGATCTGGTTTTCGCAGGAAAGGTAACGATACATGAACTGTTAAATTTGACACAGATATTGGAGTAGGGGGCGTTATATGATCGATGCGTTGATAGATAAGACAAGGGAACTGAAGGGCTCCGACCTGCATCTGACCGTAGGAGAACCACCGTGTATACGCGTGTTCGGTAAGATGACACGTTTGTCAGATATGGAGATCTTGACCCCCTCTGCTGTGGAGGCATATGCGAAGGAACTGATAGCGGCAAACGAGCTTGAGTATAGCGAAGATAAATGGGATTATGACTTTTGTTATGTAAACAAAAAAAGCGAACGTCAACGTGTAAACATATTTATGCAAAAGGGTGCACGCGGCATTGTTCTTCGTATGCTCAATAACAAGTTGCCGAATATAGAGGATTTGCGCTTGCCTGCTATTTTTAAGGATATAGCCGCAATGCCAAGGGGACTTGTGCTCGTAACGGGCCCAACCGGTAGCGGTAAAACTACTACCCTTGCGGCCATGGTGGACTATATAAACGATACAAAGCACGATCATATACTGACTATAGAGGATCCTATCGAGTATCTGCATGTAGGAAAGAACTGCATAGTAAACCAACGCGAGGTTGGCGTAGACGTAACAGACTTTGCAGTCGCATTACGCGCCGCTCTGCGTGAAGACCCGGATATCATACTCGTCGGTGAAATGCGTGACCTTGAGACGATCAGCGCTGCGATAACAGCGTCTGAGACTGGTCACTTTGTAATGGGTACGCTGCATACCATAGGCGCGGCCAAGACCATCGACCGTGTAATAGACGTTTTCCCGCCGCATCAGCAGCAACAGGTTCGTACACAGCTCGCCACCGTGCTAAAGGCTGTCATAACACAGACGCTGCTTCCAAAAGCGGACGGTAGCGGACGTGTTGCCGCATTTGAGATATTAGTGGTAAATGACGCAGTCTCGAACCTGATCCGTGAGGGCAAAACCTTCCAAATCAATTCGGTAATACAGACAAATCAAAAGAACGGCATGATACTACTGGATATGTATCTGGCCGCACTTTTAAAGCAAAAGATAATCACCGAAGAAACGGCTTTTGACCGCTGTACCAATCGTGAGGAGTTAAAGAGACTGTTGTAGGATGTGTCTATGAAAAGGGAACGAGAGTTTGAAGCGAACGAGGTAACCCGCCAAATAGCCAAGCAAAAGCAGTTGAACCAGGTCAAGCAGGCGCGATTCGGATCGATAGAATTCTGGATCGTCGTTATTGTTGTGCTCGTGATCGCTGCTGTTGGACTGCCGATATTCGCACGATTTGTCTCCGGCGCCGGCAGCTCTGCGAAACGCTCCAACGCCCAGGCTATACGAATTACGCTAAGTAGTATGATGCTCTTTGGTAATTATGAGGAAACCGATATCGCGGCGTTTAAGGAGAAATACTCGACATATCAGCCGATAGAGGGGGTCTCTACAGGTACGAATCCACTGGAAAAGGATTTACTAAAGAATCTGATGCCTTCTAAGAATTTGGAAAGGGAAGCCCAGCAGTATCTCGGGGGTGAGGATCATGGCGAGGGTAATGGTGATATTGAACAGGAACAAAAGCAGTCGCAGGAAAATGATCCAGAACACGCATCCGTGCCACAGTTAAATCTGAAGGGGTTTATAAGGATTGAGTTTTCGAGCATGGAAGATTTAAAGGTGTACATAGCCGATAACGAGAATGGAAAAGGCGAGGTTATGTATCCGTAGCGGTTTTACCCGCATCTGATTGGTTGCGGTAGAATAAAAACAAAAAAGGGAGAGGTATTATGAAGGAACGCATCAAGGCACTAAGAAACAAGAAAGGATTTACGCTGGTCGAGTTGATTATCGTCATTGTAATCATAGCGATATTGGCATCGATTGCAATACCATCGATGATAGCGTATATCAAGAAGGCAAATATCGCTGCTGCAGAATCAAACTGTAGAGCGGTGTATTCAGCAGCAGGTTCGGCAGTATCGGCAGCTTTAGCTCAAGACAAAACACTATCTGCCGCTTATACTCGTAATTCCACCGGTACATGGGCGGGTACTGGCGGTACTGGTGATACCCTTTATATTGCTGATTTACAAACATTATTGGGAGCTAATTTTCCGGGCCATCAGATAATAATAAATATAACCGGAACATCTGTTACATCGGTTGATTGGTTTAAAAACGCAACTGATCATATTGTTTTCAACGGTGAGACTTTTACAGGCCATGGACAACTAGGTACCTGATAACGGTTTTACGGCGGCGAAGATATAATTTTATTCTCCGCCGCCGCGCTTCTATCGATATTTAATACATATTTATTATATTACATATAGTGGCAAGGCATGTGAATGAATGATTATTCTATTCTTAATTTATGGCCTCATCATTGGCAGTTTCTTAAATGTATGTATTTACAGGATACCGCTTAATATCTCAGTGGCTAAAGGGCGTTCATACTGTCCTCACTGCAAGCACACATTAAATGCACTTGATCTTGTGCCCGTGTTTTCCTTTTTATTTCTTCGTGGGCGATGCCGCTATTGTAAAGAGGGTATTTCTCCAAGATATGCTATGGTAGAGTTAGTAACTGCCGTTTTATATGCCTTGGCTTATGTTAGTTTTGGTTGGGGTGTCGATGCAATTTTAGGCTGTTTACTTATCTCAACGCTTATTATCGTTTCATTTATTGATATTGACACATTCACGATACCGGATCGTTTACATTTAGTAATACTCATACTTGCGATTATCCGGCTCTTTATATATAAGGACGGGTTGCTTAACCACTTGTTGGGCATTGTAATCATAGCATTGCCGATGCTTGTAATCGCCTATTTTACCAACGGTTTTGGTGGAGGCGATATAAAACTAATGGGTGTAGTAGGTTTATATTTGGGTTCACCGTTGACCGTACTGGCTTTTTTTGTGAGTATCCTGACAGGTGGTATATACGGAACAATGTTGCTTGTATTTAAAAAGGCTAACAGAAAATCAAAGCTGGCGTTTGGACCGTTTCTATGTCTTGGAATTGTTGTAAGTCTGTTATTTGGTGATACTTTGATTTCGTTCTATTTGAGCTTATTCTTTAAGTGACACGTCCGTTAATATGGGCTTCGCGTCACTTTTATTTTGTCTACAGTAAATGAAGGGTATATTTCGATGAGTTTAAATACTACAAATACTACGTCGCAATGTAATGTTGTTATTATCGGTGCGGGTCCGGCTGGGTTGACGGCCGCATATACATTACTTAAAAACTCAGATATAAAACCAATTATTATCGAGGCGTCGCCATATGTGGGAGGAATATCTCGTACGCATAATCACAATGGGAATCGAATGGATCTAGGCGGTCATCGTTTCTTTACAAAAAGTGATAAGGTCATGCAGCTATGGCTTTCATTGATGCCATTACAAGGAGCACCTGCATGCGATGACATTAAATCGTATCGTAAAGTTAACCTTGTCCCCGGCGGCCCGGATCCAGAACGTGATGAGTATGTAATGTTAAACAGGAAGCGTATCTCACGCATATATTTTTTAAAGAAGTTCTTCGATTATCCGATCACTATAAAACCTCAAACTTTTATTAACTTAGGTCTTTTTAGAACCGTATGGGCTGGGGTTGGATATCTTTTGGCATGTATTTTCAAACGCAAAGAGAATTCATTAGAGGATTTTTATATAAATAGATTTGGTAAACCACTCTATTCGATGTTTTTTGAAAACTATACAGAAAAGGTATGGGGCAGACATCCGTCCCAAATATCACCTGAGTGGGGCGCCCAAAGGGTAAAGGGTTTATCAATAATTAAAATTATTAAGTCGGCTATTTTAAAAAAACAAAAAAAAGATAGTTTTGTTGAAACATCACTTATCGAAAATTTTTATTATCCTAAGTGCGGCCCGGGCCAGTTATATGAAAAAATGGCAGAGGAGATAATAGGTTTAGGCGGTAAAATTATATTCAATACAAAGGTTTCTAAAGTCAGTGTAAACAAAGCAGGTAAGATATACTCTATACATAGCACAAATGGTGTAACGACTGTGGAGCATGAGGTCGATGCACTGTTTTCATCGATGCCGATAAAAGACTTGATTGAGGCAATCCCAGATGCACCAGATCAGATCAAAGAGATATCTCAAGACCTTCCATATAGGGACTATATTACCGTTGGTCTCTTGATGAAGAAATTAAAGCACAGTTATCTACCGGATTGTTGGATGTATATACAAGACAGAGAAGTCGATTTGGGGCGGCTTCAAGTATTTAACAACTGGTCGCCATATATGGTTTCAGACCGCGAAAAGATTTGGCTGGGACTAGAATATTTTTGTGATAAAGGTGACCGCCTTTGGAATATGTCAAAAACTGAGTTTATCAATTACGCAGTAGGCGAGCTAGAAAAGATAGGTATCATTGATAAGGTTGATGTTCTGGATGGGGAACAGGTAAAAGTTGAAAAGGCATACCCTGCCTATTTTGACAGTTATTCACGTATAAATGAGCTAAGAGATTACTTAAATAAGATGAATAACTTATATTGTATCGGGCGAAATGGCCAACACCGTTATAACAACATGGATCATTCGATAGAAACCGCCATATGTGCTGTAGAGCTGTTTCTAAATGTGAGCGACGACAAATCATCATTGTGGAATATTAATACGGAAAGGTATTATCATGAAAAAGTATAACATTGAATCTTTTGGGAAGAAATGGCCTGAAAGAGTTGTATTGTGCCTTTATACGATAATGGTTTCATTAGTAGCTACATTTCATGAACCATGGTATGACGAAGCACAGAGTTATTTGATTGCCAAATGTGCGTCCATATATGAAATGATTTTTATTTTACCACATTACGAGGGTCACACGCCTTTGTGGTGGTTGCTTTTAGTACCGTTCGCGAGATCACCTATTCCATATGAAATAGCAATATCTATATTGAACATCTCTCTATGTGTAGTGACAATTTACCTTATTTTGTTTAAATCACCCTTTCCTCGTTCTTTTCGAATCCTGCTTCCGTTTACATATTTTTATTTCTATCAATACGGTGTGATAGCCAGAGTATACAGTCTAATGATGCTCTCTTTCTCATTGATCGCCGTGACATTTAAAAATAAAGATGAAAAACCCTTCAGATTTGTCTTTGCCTTAATTTTATTATCCGCAACTGGCGCATTTGGAATTGTTTTGGCTTTTGGTATTGCATTGGTATGGTTGTTTGACATTTGGAATAGAAAGAATGTTTTAGAATTTGTTTTGAATTCCTTTCGGGACCGACGTATTTGGGCACTCTTTATTCTACTATTATTCGCAGGATGTTGCGTAATTTTAATAATTCCAAGTAGCGATACTTATGCCACAAATAGAGAATACTTTAATAATTATATCAAATCTTTGATTGCATTGTTATTCATTATGCCCGCAAATGTCACATCATCGGATATAATTTATGGGTACGGTGGAGTTTCCGTTTTCAATGAAATGGGAATATTTGAACTCTCGAGTGGTATTATACTTGGGAGTATATTTATTTCTATTTACATGGTTTTTTTACATGGACATAAATCGTTACGCTATTTTGTGGTCCCATATATTATATTCAGTTTTTTTTTCGCTTTTGTTTATTTCTATACACATCATCAAGGTATTGTATTTATGTTCCTCATCTTTTGTGCATGGATAGCTATTACTGAGCAAGAACACTTTATAATGCCTGATATAATAAAAAGACTTATTAATAAACAAAAAGATATCAATGCATTACATAAAGCAGGGATTACTATGCTTTGTTTTTGTATGTCTGTGTCTATATATTGGAATATTATGGCTATAAAAAATGACTATATCTATAATTATGGCGTAGGAAGGGCTGTATCGGATTTTATCAAAAAAAATAATTTAGAAAATCTAAATATTATGGGCACATGGAGAGAGATAACAAATAAACACGACGGTTCACGTATACAATTTACAGGTGGGGTTGATGTTATTGATGAGATGCCATATTTTAATTACAATCTTGTTAGTAACCTAAATTATGGAGATGATAAACAGAGGTATATGTTACATAAAATTGGTAATAGTGAGCATGACTTTTCTATATGGAGAGAAACAGGTGTACCTGACATTATTCTCGGATCAGGATATAAAATGTTTAATATGGTTGGATATGACAATCTTCCTGAGTATAAATTAGCAGAGACTTTAAAATATAACTATATATTCAAAGACAAGGTCTACAGTTTGGACTACAATATATGGATGCGTTCTGATAAAAAATAGACAGTAAGAAGGGGTGTATAAATGGGCAATCTGCTTTCGATAATTATACCTTGTTATAATGAGCAAGATACGATAATCCCTTTATACAATGCTGTTAGAGCAATCATCGATGATATGTCGCATAAACACAATATTGTATTTGAAATACTGATTATCGATGACGGGTCAAAAGACAACTCTATTGAATATATTAAAAGGTTATGTAATGAAGATAAACGTGTTGGCTACATATCATTTTCGAGAAACTTTGGTAAGGAAGCAGCATTATATGCGGGCTTAAAGTCATCTCGCGGTGATTATACGGCAATACTAGATGCAGATCTTCAGGACCCACCTGAGCTACTTGATGAAATGTATTCAATCATAAACCGAGATGAGGCTGACTGTGTTGCCGCGCGACGCATCTCACGAAATGGGGAACCTCCATTACGATCTTTTTTTTCGAGGATATTTTATAGGGGATTACGTAAGTTGACGAAGTTAGAGGTTGTCGATGGAGCAAGGGATTTTAGGTTGATGAAAAGAAAAATGGTTGATAGCATTATATCACTGGCTGAAAGGAGTAGATTCTCTAAATGCCTATTTGCATGGGTAGGTTATCGCACACATTGGCTTGAATACACGAATAAAATCAGAAAAAATGGAAAATCAAGATGGTCATTTTTGAAGTTGGTTTTATATGCTATTGATGGAGTTATCGCATTCTCATCAATACCTTTGACATTTGTCTCTGTATCTGGACTTTTGTTTTGCTTATTGTCGATGATCATGGTTTTTATCATTGTTATGCGTAGATTGATATGGGGAGACCCGGTTGATGGCTGGGCTTCGATTGTCTGTATTGTTATATTCATGGGCGGTATTCAATGCTTCTGCACGGGTATTCTAGGGACATACATTTCTAAGATATACAATGAAACAAAAAATAGACCCCATTTTATTATCAATGAAGTATTAATACCGGAGCTTAAGTAAAAGGAGATAATTTATGATATGGACTTATCAGAGATAAGCGATAATAAAAAACGACATCCATGGGAACTTGCAAGAAGCGACTGTATATTAAGCCTTCTTCGAAAATGGAAAAAAAGAACTCACGTACTAGACGTAGGATGCGGAGATGCATTCTTTGACATAAGGCTACTAGAGACAATGCCAGATATTAATATGTTGTGGGGCGTTGATGTAGATTTAAAAGATGATTACAAAATAGAGAGAGGATGCTTTTGTAATTCGATCGATAAAGTAAATATTACTTCATTTGACATTATATTATTAATGGATGTGTTAGAGCATATCGAAGACGACATCACCTTTTTGAAATCATTAAAAACAAAACTAAATCAAACTGGAAGAATATATATTACAGTCCCCGCAGTTCAAAAGCTCTTTTCGATACACGACAAAAGACTTCGACATATTAGAAGATACGAATACAAACAAATAATTGATTTATTAGATAAATGCGGATACACAGTTGAGTTGTGTTCATATTTCTTCTTTACTTTATATATAGTCAGACTATTAAGCATTAATTCTCCTCATCGTTTATCCGATTGGAAATTTAACCAAGGCAATCTAAGAACTATAGTATTAAGGTTTGCTTTATTTTGTGATTTTAATATATGCCTCTTGCTAAAGAGAATAGGAATTAGTATAAAAGGATTGTCGTTGGTATGCATTGCGTATTTAAAAGACGAATAACGAAAACGGAGCGATATGACTTGAAAGACAGGATAGCTATATTCTCACTTATATTAATAATTACTGCGCAATGTATATTGCTTTTCTTCTATGCTGAGAATAAAAACGGATTTCATGTGGATGAAATGTGGTCATATGGGCTTTCAAACAGTTATGATGCCCCATTTTTTTATCCAAAAGGATATATGGACGACATCAATGATCAACAATTTAATAATTGGATGAGTGGACAACAATTTCTTGAATACATAACTGTGCAGCCTAATGAACAATTTGCATACAACAGAGTGTACTACAATCAAACACAAGACGTGCATCCCCCATTTTATTATTTTATATTACACACTATATGTTCATTATTCCCTGATACGTTTTCAAAATGGTTTGGTATTGGAGTCAACATAGCCCTATTCGCTATTTGCCAGTTTTTTCTTTATTTTGTTTCAATGAGGTTTTTTTGTGGAAACAATATTTGTGCACTAATGGTAAACTCATTATG
The DNA here is from genome assembly GCA_964621475.1 of uncultured Defluviitaleaceae bacterium. Classification (GTDB taxonomy): domain Bacteria; phylum Bacillota; class Clostridia; order Lachnospirales; family WQUN01; genus CAYURR01. Next base: position 21,166 of record CAZUNC010000003.1, read on the forward strand.
GGGTTTTTCTATGGGTGCAGTAAATACGGTCATTTTTATCCGCATGTATATGTTAATGACCTTATTAGCATTAATATCGGTTCATTTACACGGCTTAATAATGGAAAAAAGACAAACGACAAGTGTTTCTCTGCATATAGCTATTGGTATCACATCTTATTTAGGTTTTATGACGCAGTATTATTTTCTATTCATTTCTATGTTTTTAGCAATATTTACATGCCTTTTTTTTGTGACTAAAAAACAATATAAAAAACTCATGTTCTATTGCCTGACAATGTGTTTATCTTTAATTTTACTATTTACAACATTCCCTTATATTTTTGATCATCTGTTTAATACAATAAGAGGCACGGAGTTTGCTAATAACCTAAGTACTATACGTGCTCAATATGAGACAACAACCTTATTAATTACAGCAATACTTCAAGAACTGTTAGGTTTACCTTCATTTATAGTATCTGGCATATCGATAGTATTATATGGAATAGCATCCATAACAGTAAAATTTATCTATGGAATATCTATTTTCCTGATTATATTTTGTTTGCGCATTTTATTCATGGTCCGTAAAAATGATACGACTACAGCAATAAAGACCTTAGGAAATAAGTTCTTAACATTATTAGAGTTGCTTAATATGAATGTGAATACTATGGTGAGCCTTAGTAACCAGCAAATGTATCGAATAACTGTTGTTGGTTTTACTGTTTGTTACACCTTTACCATGTTTATTTTAGCCCCAAATATGGATGATATGACCGATAGATATTTATTTTGTATTTATCCGTTAGTAAGCATTTTATTTACGTATGTCACTTTAAAATGTATACGCATAATCAAGCAGCGCCAGTTACAAATGTTATTGGGTGTTCTGACTATTGTTATGTGTTGTATATTTAGCCATATTAATTCACATAAGAATTACCTTTTTACAAATACAAATGGACGTCGATTGTTTTTAGATCAGCTTTCGGATAGCAATATAATATATATAAATCATCCTTCGGACTATCTATTACATGTTATGCCATATGCATTTATGAATTCTTCTTCAATATACCCTACGCGATTTTCTGATATCAATAAAATACCTGAGGCTATATTAAATATCCCAGAAACTGAAAAGAAAATTATTATTTTTCCAAATACAATAAATCCATCTACAGTGAAACATATCTTGGAATCAACTACAAATTTTTCATTGCGCCCGATATTATTTTTTAACAATGACAAAGAACCTGAGATAAGCAAGAGAAGGGATGCCGATAAGTATCCATTGTTTTATAACCCATATGATGACAGACAGCCTTCATTATACCGATACGAGAATTTTGTATTCTATATTTTTGAGCTGATATAATTTAAAACGAAAGGCTTGCATTTTTAATGAGGATATTAAATTTAAATATAAAAAAGTTGCTTGCAATTGAAGTTCCCAATAATGTCATTTTCTTGTTGTTATATTGTTTTATATTTTCAATTGCAATCATCACGATTCAAGAAACCATTTTTAGAAATTCATTTTCTGAAACTATTAGTTGGATTATAAACCGTTGGCCTTTATTTACATTTAATGTTTGTCTCGTGTTTCTTTCCATGTTATTTCTGTCAATTGCGATTGGCAACGTTGTAATATCGACATTACTCATGGGATTTATTGGTTTTGTTTTTTCTACAACAAACTATTATTTGGTATTGTATAAAGATGATGTGGTCACACCTAATAATATATATTTATTGAATGAGGCTGCAAGAATTTCTAATAAGTATTTGTTTAAGCCAACAACTGCAATGCTCGCAGGTGGATTTTCCTTTTTGATTAGTTTGTTATTTGCACTAATACTAAAACCCTACATTAAAGTCATTAAAAGCCGGATTCTTTCATCAACAATTTGTGCTGTACTACTTTTTTCATTTTTCATTTACCTGAGGAGTGGTCTGGAAAATATAGATTTCGATAGGATTATGTTTATACCAAAGAACTCTTATTATCAGAAGGGACTATATTTCGGGTTTGTTAGAGAAATTGTACCGAAAATAAAACCTCCGACAGAATACAGTAAGGATGGAGTACATAAAATAATAAATGATTATGAACACAAAAGTAATTTAAATAAAAATGTTAACATGATAATGATTCTAAACGAGTCTTTTTATAATTTAAGTAATTGTAATGATGTATCTTTTTCAGATTCTTGCACTCCTTTTATAAGTGATTTAATAGATGATAAACGAATCTCATATGGCCAGCTTGTGGTACCTGTATTTGGAGGCACGACATGTCAAACGGAATACGAGGTATTGTCTGGTTATCCGGTTTATAGGACGGGAGATCGAATTGCATATACCTCACTTATCAATAAGGACTTCGTATCTATCGTTAGTTTATTAAACTCTTATAATTATTTTACTGTGGCTATCCATCCATATATAAACAACTTTTTTAGACGAAATACAGTTTTCGATTTTATGGGATTTGATAAAACTATTTTTGAAAAGGATATGATTTCACCAGAATACGAAGGAAATTATATTTCCGATAGATATGTCTATAATAAATTAATTGAAGAATACGAAGCAAGGGATAGCGATAAACCCTTCTTTGCACATATAATCACTATGCAGAATCATGGGGGATATGATTACATATATAACAAACATGGTCTAACCTTAAAAAATAGCGAGGTTCTTCCGGTAGAGCAAAATAGAATACAAACATATATTAATCTTGTAAGAGAATCTGATGATGCTTTTAAAGAATTGATTCAATACTTTGAGCATGTATCTGAGCCGACTATAATAGTCTTTTATGGCGATCATGCCCCTGGTCATGATTTACCTTGTTTTATGCAAGAGAACAATGATATGTTTCAGCAGCATAAGTATACAACACCTTTAATCATATGGGATAATATTGGATTAAAAAAAGAGGATTTAGGTTATATTAATGCATTCATGCTAAGCTCAAAGGTAATACAAATGGCTGGTATAACTCCCGATACGTATTTTAAATATATGAATGATAACACTATTCCTACCGGTGAGTTTGGTTATTACTATATTGACGGCAAATGGACAAATGAAGATATCTCTGATGAAATCCAGAGTGTGCAAGATACTTTGTGGATGTTGCAATATGATCGAATGTTTGGAAAGAAATATAGTTTAACAGGTAAACGATAAAAAAAGCCTTATGCATAATAAAATGCATAGGGCTTTTTACACATTTTTATTGATTTAATATCGGTGGCTTGACAGTAAAGACACGCGTGGTCATTGGATTAACTTCTCCACGCCGAGTAATAGTTATTGTAACATCATATACAACGGCAGTGCCAACATCTGCGGCGGACTTTTGAGAAAACATCACGCTTATGGTTTTTTGCTTATAATACCGCTCATCGAACATTGGAGCACCATTTTGTTGAAATACACCGGTTATAGGAGCTGTGCCATATGATATGCTGTAGATGCTTGTGCTAAAACTTACATTGGAAGCTCCAGGCGAAACCAATGTAGTGGATGGAGCGATCGGGGTTAATGGGCTATCCATTCCCGTCATATCCTTTACAATCTGCGACCCAACCGAATCCACCAGCGCATTGATCTCGGCAAGATCATTGGACTCTGCATATACCCGTAACATTGGCATCATCACTGTTACAACAGCCAATGTGATGATCGCAAAAACAATCATGCCGATCACTAATTCAACGAGCGTCATGCCGTTTTTATTCTTAAGCTTAGATATCATTATTTACCCCTCCTATCAGGTTCCCGGGTCCGGTGTTGGACTTGGGCTTGGGGTAGGTAATACAAAACCTATAACATTATCCTCGTTATAAACCATGACATCCTGTCCGGTTTTACTAAACACATTAATAGAAGAGGGGCCACTGCCTTGAGTGATAGAAAGGCTTATCGTACCGGTACCTGTATATGAGGCTGTGTTACCGCTTGCAGCGTTCTTTGTTTGCTGAAGCGCAGCTTCGTTGGCTTGGGTATGGTTTATAATGTTCAATGATGAGTTAGTCATAACGGTTATACCGAGCATCATAATACCAAATATAAGTATACTGAGCACACTCTCTATTAGCGCTTCACCATGTTTGTTATGTGCTACTCCCGAGATCCTCGATACGCTCATATCCCACCAACCTCCATTCGCCTATTGTATATTTCACATCATTATTGAGCTCCGTGTCAGTAGCCTCTGTTAATTTTTTGTTATCGAGCTTTGCTGTTACGCCATTACATGCATATGTCGCATATGCGTTTAATGTCTTTCCGCCGACTACTACTGGGTATTCCAGAGATATGGTTATAGACAAGCGTAGCTCGCTTGGAATGGCTACGCTATACAAACCGTCTGTGATTGATGTGTTATCTGTATAATATTCTTTGACTACACCATTACGCAGATTGTATGTTATTGTGCCGTTAATACCACCGCTTGGAAACCCCGTTATATTACCGGAGGCAATATTAAATGACATATCTCTTTTAGGATCGGGTTTTATAGCAGCCTTTTCATATTCCAGATACTCTCTGACTATCTTTCGTGCTAATATTTCATTTAAGCCATTTTCAGGAACAGTCTCACGAATGTTGATCATTTGCGTAAATGAGTTTATAACCGAGTCAGACAAAGTTTCTGCTCTGTATGCGTTCCTCTTGTTTGTAGAGACGCCGGAGGCGGTTGAGGCCGCCACCAGCGTTGAGGTTCCGATAGCTATAAGCATGAGCATCGCACACAATACAAAGATTAACGAAACACCGGATCCGCTTGTTATTATACAGCGGATTTTTTTTATGCCTTTCACACCTTGCGCCCCCTTCGGGTCTTTTGCTGCTTTTCGTACCGACAGACCAAGTACATAGGGAAAATAAAAGCCGTAGGATCTGAACCGGTCTCCTCAGGTGCTGTATCCGGTGTCGCATCATCACCGGTATCAACGACATCTGCGTCTGGAGGGAAGGGAGGTTCTATACTCGACATCCCTCCGCTTGCTTCTACTATTGCATCGTTTATCGGACCGGTTATCTCGTTTGTAATGTTCGAAATAAACTCGCCTATCGGTATAACCATTGAAGCGTCGAATGATGATTGTTTAGTGACGATAACATCCACACTGATCTGATCCGTTAACGGCTTTGTGGTATCCGGTGTGATCCCGTCGTCCAATAAATCATACAGAGTAAAGACGAGCTTGAACGAGTAATCGCTTCTATCTGCAAAGATATCGGCAAACTGAGGATCGCTAATTTCTAATTGAACTTTAGAGTTTAGGTCACTGCTGTTTACCTTAGCAGCAGCACAGGAAGCCGTTAATACCTCAAGACCACTTGACGATAATACCTCAAGCCCACTTGATGAAGTCATAGCAATTTCACCAATCACGAAGACTTCCTTGCTGTTTGGCAGATTTTCTGCACATACGTAAAGTGCAAAATCCCCAATGCGTAGTACCTCGGTCTCCGGTACAGTGATATTCAACGGCCCACTATCAGTGCGAAACGCATAACTATTGTTAATAGTACCATTTCTGCTATCGAAATTGTCTACCGTCAGCCTGCTATTCTTAATGTTCGGCTTTTCAAGTACCTCATACCAGTTTTGCGGGGTTATGGTTCCTTTTGGATACGGGTACGGATAATAGCTTTTTGTATCGGTTCTTAGCCATGCTCCCGTCTGAACCCAATTCAATATGGTCTTATTGTTTGCTATTCCCTCGGTTGACAAACCTTCGCCCACACCTAATGCATCCCCGACATTAAATGGTATGATATTGGGATCTACGAGCCGTATACCACTCAGATAATATGCATTCACAGTACCGGTACCACAACCCGTTATTGGATAGATTTTATCGCTACCTTCAGCTCCGGCAGGAGCCTTTGCCAAATACAAAGCATTATTTATGCTGCCGTCGTTATTTCCGACCAAGCCTCCATAATTAGTAGTACCTGTTACAGGCACATACTCTGGATTAGGTACATCAAGGCATACATCCCGAATAGTTCCGTTATTTTTACCAGCGATGCCGCCGACGTTGCTCTCACCGGAGATAGCGAGTTGACCATCCATTGATCCATGTAGCGCAACATTCGATACAAGACCACCCGGGTTGACAGCGCCTGTCAAGCCACCTACATTATTTTTTCCGGACATAGCCACCATAGATAGATCAAGATTTTTGACCACACCACTTATTTGACTAAATATACCAATATTATCAGCAGACTTATTGATGTCTATCTTTTCGATTTTAAGGCCATTACCTTCATATGTGCCTATAAAATCACCGTTAACGATCGGTTCAGATAACACACCACCTAACGCATTAAACTCTGCATCAAAGTTTAGGTCTCTCTCTTGCTCAAAGGTCAACCCATTCGCAATACTCGCCAGTTTGCCTTCATTAACTTCGGTTGTTTTCACAATCGTTATATTTTGCATCTGCTTAGGTGTACGAATGCCAAATTTTGTGGATTTTACATCGTATGCAGTCTCTCGGCCATACGAGTATTTACGCTCTTCAACAGCGGGTGATATATATACACCCCTTGAAAATGGGGTATAAAGATATTTCTCGGCATTCGAGCTCATAGCAAGACCGTTCGTTGTTATCTTAGCAGCATAGAGGTATGAGGACTCATATAGATTTGGTTCGTCCTCTGGAGCAGGCCACTGTGTTAACTTGATAAAGTTAACTGTTTCATCTTCGTTCATTGTTTTATATGCCGCTGACTTACGAATGCCTTCCTTTGATTCAGGTCGTTCTGTTGTAACCTCTTTGATCGTATAATCAGCCTCTACATTGTAATATAGATCAGCCTTGGGCACTATTGCACCATATCCCGTACGAATAATTTGCTTGGTGACGGAATTATCCAAGCTATTCATTTCGCTTTCGCCTTCACCTGTATAGAAACCGAACAAACCGTCACTATATTCCTCAAAGTAGGCTAAATTGTCCGCCTTCGTCGCAGCTACAGGCCAAGTCTTCGGTAATATCGTGCCAAGCTCGGTGACATACGGATATGGATAAAACTCCGACTTGTAAACATTGGTTATAGCAATGTCTACGGTCCAATCTTCCCACGCTTTCTCACTAAATAATTTATTTAAACCATAACTGGAATATGGAATGCCGTTCACAGCGCTTTCGTCATAGTTATAAGCTTTAGCAGCCAATTCGGCATCTATTATCTGACCCTTTGCATCCAGTGTATGAACAAGGGACTCTTTTCCTACAAGGAAATATGCTTCTGTGACATTTACATCGGCTACATCACCACCTACGATCGGATATATCTTTTTTGTATCCGATTTGAGCATCGGTGCCGGTGCAATATATATCACCTTGTTTACCTTGCTCACCAATTCGGTGATGCCTGTATTCACATTCTGACCGACGATACCACCGACATTGCCACCGGTCGCCGTAATAGGCTTTGTTGCATACTCGAGATTTGTGATTAAAGAGACTTGTTCAACAGTGCCGCCGTTATTTTGACCGACGACACCTCCGGTATAACCGGAATCACCCCCAACCGTAGCATTTACAGACATTATATTATTAACCGTACCTGTCTTGCCGTTATCGTAAGCATTGATACCGACTACGCCTCCCGTTATTCCGGTTCCATTGCCCGAATTTGCAACATTTGCAGACATGATGCCCGAGAAGCTTACAGTTCCGATATTTTTACCAACCAAACCACCTATCGTAGCTTTACCGGTAGCTTTGACCTCACTGCCGTCTTTAATGAAGCTGTTTGCTATCGTGCCGTTATTAATACCTGCGACACCTCCGGCAACACCACTGGTTGCGGATACTGTGTTTAACTTCGTGGAGCTCGTAGGATCGCTCTTTGCCAAAATGATCCCGTCCACAGTACCGCTGTTTGTGCCTACCAACATGCCAACGTTACCTGTTGCAGAGGTCAGTTTATTGTCCTGCAATGTTAAGTCAAAGATACCGGAACCCTCTGACGTGCCGGAGTTTGTTGCAAAGATACCTACGTTATCTTTATCCATAGTGAGGTTAAAGTTGTAGATTGTGCTGATGTACTCGATATATTCAGCTTCCTCACGGTTTCCATTTCTGCCATAGTATTTACCTGTGTAGCTACCTTTAAAGTCACGCTCGACTGGTGGCTTTACAGCAACTTTATTTGTTGTATACGCCAAATCCCTTGATTTGAAATATGCATCGCCGCTATTTTGTATATCGATGGACATCTTTTTATATTTATTCCAAAATTCTTTATCAGATGCCGTTGGCAATACAGTATCGACTTTACCTCCTTTATCAGGAGACAAATCACTTCCGGAGTAGATATTCATATCCAGATCAATTTCCTGCACGAAATTTCTTTCCAATCCACCGTTATCGATATTGTCCAGATGACGGGGTGATCGTACGCTTAGTTGATTTGGGTTATATGCCTTTGGATATATAGGCTTACCGTTTTCCAAGACAGTGTTGCCATTTATATCGTTTTGTACAGGATATATCGCTTTTGCGAAGTTGGGATTAAGCCATCCATGGAATATCTCACCGTTTTGACCGACTATCCTCATGCGGATGAGATCGACACCCAAACCACTTTGATACATAGTAGACCCTGGTGTATAAAAGCTCTCGAGCAGATCAATCGGTACTGTTACATAAACCTTTGTCGGGTCTAAGGCTGGCTTCTTATTTCCCTTTGCACCTTCAATTATCTTTATAGCATCGTTATAAATAGCTCCAGTTAAAGCGTTGTTTTGATCAAATACAGCATCCTTTGTATAAATATATACCTTTGTGGTCTGACCACCGTTGACCAAACTTGCGGGGTTTTTGACCTCAATGATATATCCTTCTTCTATTACGGTCTCTTTATCATCTGGTTTCTTACCGCATATATCGCATACTATATTGCTGTCTTTGTAATGCAGTTGATCAAAGCTACCATTACCTGACCAATAATGCACCATTTTATCCATGCTCGGCAGAGTGCCTCCGGTTTCGTATAGTTGAGATTGTTTGTATATCTCATAATACTTTAGATGCAATTCAGCCGCGGTGGATGTAGGACCGGCAACAGGCCATCTGGTTGGCATAGGTATCGGTTCGACATTTAAGTAAGGTCGAACATCCAATTCCTGTGATGCCAAAACTTCGTTATCGTTGAGGATTTTACACGCCCAGTTTGACATCAAGTCTTGTATTGCGCCATTGGTTAAAAGGTTGTTCAACTCTATCGAGTTTATCGCCTTACCGATTAGCTCTGGACTGGTACCTCCGGTTGTATTTACATTTGCAGCAGTATTATAGATCAGCGTCGCGCTCGCACCATCATCATTAATAAAATCTGCTCCCATATTTAATGAATAGCGCTCGCCATTTAAGAAATATGCGTTTGTAAAGGTACCCTCTGAGGTCCCGCAGATCGGGTAAATAGTGGTGGTGGTCGTACTATCAACTGTTACATTGATTAACGGAGCTTTCGCAAGATATATCGCATTTGTGATCGATGCGTTGGTATCGACATCTGGATTTTTGTTTTGACCAACTATACCACCGACGTTTTCTGTACCCTTAACGGCATAATTATTCGAGTTTGAAACAAAGTAAACGTCTTTGACATCAGCGTTATTATATCCGGCGATACCGCCCACCATTTTTTCACCTGTTATTGTAACTGGGTCTGTAGTAGGTCTTAGATTTCGAGAATCCGGATTTGCCAGCAATGTCTGGACTGAACATGTATTAATACTTCCGCCGTTGTTATTGCCTGTTATGCCGCCGACATAGTCTACAGTGGCGTTGACTATGTGATTTGTAGATCTCGAAACGACAGCCGAGTTCAATATTGTTCCTCTATTGTCACCGGCGATACCACCGACATATGATTGGCCGGCAACGGCATTGACAGTGCCTGCATCTTGGTTGATAACAATATTACTAATAAGTGATGATATTTTACCACTTAGTGTTGAATCGCCATTGTAGCCGGTTACGCCACCCACATGGTTTTGGCCAATTATCTTGACATTTGCCAGCGTTATGTCGGTTATGGATGAGCCTGATAGGTTCTTACCTGTCATTCCTCCTACATAATCATTTCCGGTAACATCTAACGTTTTTATATTCATATTCTTAATAGTACCGCTGTTTTGTTCAAATAAACCAATCGGTAGAGTGGAGGTATCAGTCGCTTTGATTGTTACATTATCTACCTTTTTTGAATTACCATTAAATATCCCTTTAAACTCGCCGATTATAACGGATTTATCGAATGTTAAGATTGAATCATCTTTAACATTTGCATTAACTGATTCTTCTGTGTCTTTAAGCTCATATCTGTAAGATGCAAAATCAAGATCCAATTTCTGCGTATATTCAGCTCTGGGCCGTGCACCTATATTCTTCATCTGTCGCGGTGAACGAATATCAATCAGTTCAGGAGAATCATCGTTATCATTAAAAGGTGAAAACAAAGGATTGAAAGACACTGACAAAAGAGTGACGGTTTCATCCGCATTGGTTAATACAATGGGTATCGTGCCGGGCTTTTTAATGTCAGCTGGGTCTTTGACATCCAAGTACGATAAAGCCTCAAGTGTCTTGTTGTCCATATACAGTCTAAATTTGTTTTGTTTTTCATCTTTATCATAAAACATAATCGGTTTATTGTTAAAGCTTTCTACATCGTCCGGCAGAGTTGATTTTGCTTTAATAAGCCATGCCGGCTCATCTTTTTTGTCAATTGTATCCGCCAATGTAAATTTAGCTTGCTTTGGACCGTCTTCGCCGATAGTCAATACATATTCTTTCGCATATGGAAATTCGAGGCAATAGCCATCGTTATATACCAGTGTGTCCGCAGGCCGGTCCGTCGGTTTAACTGAGTACACCGAATAACCCCAAATTGTTTCATTGTAGTTTAAGCTTGAGTTATTAGAGTATCTTTCGTAATACAGTAAAGCTACAGAGCCGGAAACGATATCTTCGGGCCAGTCTCCGTAATGCATGTAAGACTTCAACTTTGGATATGGGTACGCCTTGTCTTTGCACAGGTTTACCCCGTTTGCTTCTATAGTCAATAACTCTGTAGCCGCCGATGTTTCAAAATCTGTTCCCAGCGCTACTGCAAGACCCTTGAGATCATCAATGCTGACCGGTTTACCTGGTCCTGCCGTATCGTTGTAATCTGTGCCACTCAGATAATAAATCGTGGTAGCATCAGTCAAGGTGCCTGCACCAATAGTGGGATTCTTACCCGTGGGCACGAGTGCAGTTGTATAACAACGGGTTATTTTTCCATTTTCGTTGCTTCCGACCAGACCGCCGATGATAGCGTTTTCATATAAAAACGGCGACATTTGTTTTCCTGCGTCGTCTTTCATTGAGAAATTCACATAGCTGGACTTTATTTGCGTTTCGGATGAAGTTGCTCTATTAATGCCTGCTATACCACCCATCGTGATGCCGGTTGCGGAAGTTGCACCCCAAAAAGTAGTCATGAGCGTAGCAGATTTTTCTATCTTGCCTTCGTTGATCCCCGCAATACCTCCGATAGTGCTGTTACTGCCACCGCTTAGCTTGGTATTGGTGACCTCTACCTTGGATCCGGAATCATTTGCTGTGCCCCTTGTAAAGCAAGATATAATTTGTGCATCGCCAACGTTTTGACCTGCGAACGCACCAATCCGTTTGTTTGCGCTTCCGTTTATAATTGTATTTTCAAGTATAAGCCCTTGAATAATGCCTTTATTTATGCCGAATAGGCCCATATCGTCAAACGGTACAGTAGCTTTTTCAGAATCAATAGTCAAACCTGTTATCTTGTGAAGCATAGGCCGAGTTTCATCACCATACATAGCTGTGTAGTGTCCGGTAAACGGTTCAATCGGATCAATCGGATCACCTTTTGGAGAAACACCTATAGGAAGGAAATTAACTATTCCTGTTGTGGTATATATCTGGACAGAAGGTTCAGTCGGAAACGACAAGTCTATATCATTCATCTGTATAAAATTGCCGTTCAGCTTGTATCTGACATTGAACAGATGACGCGGCGAGCTTACAAGGTAATGTGTTGTACTGCTTGTGCCAAACAGCCCCGAAGGCGCAGTAATGACATCACCAACCAAGGAGTTCGCGACAGACACAGAGCGAGCCGAGACCTTATCTCCTGTAATAAATGTATTAATGCTGCATGGACCGATAGCGGCGATGGTATTGTACTTTACACCTATGCTATGCTTGAGATTACCGTCCGCCATATTGCCACCGACATAGTCTATGACCCATACGAAACGGGAGTATCCTGTAGCAATAGGCTCTCCATCATTTGTATTTGTCGTCTTATATATCGCATGAGTGCTACTCGATGCCAAAGCTGCGGTAAGGCTCGTTTCCGATACTGAAGTTAAATCGATGCTTCCGCTGATATATGCGGCTTCTGTAGCGATATTTGTCAAGCCGCCGTCAATAACGCCGAGCTTAAACGTTCCACTTTCATAAACATCCTTATGCATTAATATCTCCGCATATAGAACGTTCTGATATGTTGTTGAATCTGTACCGATATTTCTCAGTGGCGTAACAAATCCGTCTTTAATATTTATAACCGTCGGGGTCGGGTTGTCCGGGTCGTCACCTGTATATCCCACGCCGTAATAGCCTTGGCCACGAGCCTGGGCATGTTCATAACCCGGACGCGCCCCGTCTACCATTTCATTACCGTCAACGCCGTTTGCACTGTAGCCGAGAGTGGTTACATCGGCGGCGTCACTGTAAAATACCGAGAGTACAACACCCGTCATTACGTTATATTCAATTAATATTGCGTTCTCAAGGATGGATTTATCAGTCACTACCGGATCGAGCAAACTTATCACGGGGTCGCTCGATGCGGTTACACCCTTGGATTTGCTTAGGTATCTGACAAGTTTTTCGTTATTCAGATCCTCTGTACTTGGCATGGATCCAGCACCCAACAATCCGTAAACGTTGAAGGTTACATCGTCTTTGGCTTCGATATACTCCTTCCCGTTTATGTCTTTTGTCTTATCGTAATACCCCGGGTTCAAGTCATACAGACCGCCTGTGATCCTCAGCTCGGTTAATCGGCTCTGCGCGGCTACAAATAGTGTACGCGCTATGTTCGCACGCTCTACACGTCTGCCGGTTCTGAAATAACCGACAACCGACGGTACGGCGATCGTAGCAAGTATACCGAGTATAGCTATCACGGATACTATTTCTACCAACGTAAACCCGTACTTGTTCCTCTTCATAAAATTTTACCCCCCGTATTTAAAAAGTAACTAACGATCATATAGATTTTTTCCATATATTAGTATAATGCGATTAGTCAAAAATCGCAATCAGATTATTTTGAACCTTTCTTAATCATATGCTAAAATCTACCTATTGAAGACAGTTATATCTGGTAACGAAAGAGGGGGACTAAATGCTGTTAATCGGTAACGGACGTTTGCTAAAAATGGGAACAGGCAGTCAATTGATCGATAACGGATGTGTGGCCACAGATGGAAATACTATTGTGTGCGTTGGAGAAACAGAAGCACTCAAGGCGGCCTATCCCGACGCCAAGTATTTAGATGCCCACGGTGGGGTAATCATGCCTGGGCTCATCAACGCGCACAACCACATCTATAGCGCTTTTGCACGCGGCATGTCGGTGTATGGTTACAGTCCGAGGGATTTTCGAGACATCTTGGAAGGACTTTGGTGGAACCTCGACAGTCATATGAACCTTGAAGACGTCAGACTGTCGGCGCTGACTAATTATGTCTCATGCATAATGTCCGGTGTGACGACGGTGATTGATCATCATGCGAGTTACGGCTGTATTTCAGACAGTCTGTTTACTATCGCAGAGGCGGCAGAAGAAATAGGCGTACGTACATGCCTATGTTATGAAACCTCGGACCGAGGCGGCCATGCAGCGTTCAATGCAGCAGTTAAGGAAAATGTCGACTTCATTAAGCATTGCAAACTAAAGGACACCGACATGCTCAAGGCTATGTATGGTATGCATGCGTCCTTCACACTGTCGGATGCGTCTATGGTGGCTTGTATGGAACATCTACCTGAGGATGTCGGCGTACACATCCATGTAGCAGAGGGCATGACCGATGTATACGATGCCCTGGCGAAATATGGCAGGCGTGTGGTCAATCGTCTGCATGATCATGGACTGTTGGGACCGAAGACGATATTGGGACATTGTATACATATCAATACAGCCGAAATGGAAATCCTGCGTGAGACTGACACGATGGTTGTTCACAACCCCGAGTCCAATATGGGTAACGCTGTGGGTTGCCCTCCGACAATGCATATGATACACAAGGGCATACTCACAGGCTTGGGTACAGACGGATACACGAGCGACATGTTCGAGTCTATGAAGGTCGCAAACTGCCTACACAAGCATAATCTCTGTGACCCGACCGCCGCATGGACCGAGGTTCCGCAGATGCTGTTTAAAAACAACCCTGTTATCGGAGAGCGTCTTTTCGGTAGAACGATTGGGGTACTTGAGCCCGGGGCTGTAGCAGACATCATCGTAGTTGACTACGACCCACTCACACCGATGACATCAGATAATTTTAGCGGGCATATACTCTTCGGGATGTCTGGACGCGACGTAACTACCACGGTAATAAACGGTGTTGTCAAGATGAAAGATAGGGAGCTCATAGGGATAGACAAGGCCGCCATCATGGCTAAATCCCGTGAACAAGCACAGGCATTGTGGAACAGGATCAATAAAGGAGGCATCTAATGAGTGACAGGATGAGACCCATACCGTTTAAATCTTTGGCGGAATGGGCTTTTTTTGAATACAAACGGGACAAAACCATATTCGGTGTGCCCGTACATAAGACAGCTAAATATTTTCCGTTTGGCCCGGCGGCTGGTCCTCATACGCAGCTCGCACAAAATATAGTGGCGGCCTACGCGGCTGGTGCGCGTTTCTTTGAGCTTAAGACCGTGCAGACCTTAGATGGTGAAGATTTGCCCGTTTCGAAACCGTGCATAATCGCACAGGACGAATGCTATAACGTAGAGTGGTCTACCGAGTTGCGTGTGCCTGAAGCCATGGACGAATACATAAAGGCTTGGTTTCTGATCAAGACGTTATCAAAAGAGCTGGGGCTCGGAGATGAAAACGGCTTTACGTTTAATATGAGCGTTGGTTATGATCTCGAGGGGATACGTTCGACAAAGATTGATGCGTTCATCGAGGGTTTAAAGGATGCGTCCGATACCCCGATCTGGCAGGAATGCACCTCAGTCGCTTTGGAGTTGTTAAAAGACTCGCGAATCGGGTTGAAAAATGTGGACGTGGCATATATTGAAAGCATATCACCGAATATATGCGACAGCGTAACGCTTTCGACGCTACACGGTTGCCCTCCGCACGAGATTGAACGCATAGCATCCTATTTGCTATCCGAAAAGTCATTGAATACATATGTAAAATGCAATCCTACATTGTTAGGTTATGATCAGGCGAGGGCGATCACAGACGCTACCGGTTTTGATTACCTGGTGTTTGATGACAGACACTTCAAGGAGGATCTACAGTTCGACGATGCGGTACCGATGCTAAAGCGCTTACAGACGCTCGCAAAAGAATGCGGACATGGGTTCGGCGTTAAGCTTACGAATACCTTCCCGGTCACGATATCAGCCAACGAGTTACCGGGCGAGGAAATGTACATGTCGGGTAGGGCGCTATTTCCGCTTTCTATACATGTCGCTAAGATGCTGTCCGAGGCCTTTGACGGAGGTCTCGCGATATCTTATTCGGGAGGCGCAGACGCATACAATGTAAAAGAGCTTGTTAATGCTGGCATTAGCCCCGTTACGATGGCGACGACATTATTGAAGCCTGGTGGTTACGCGCGTCTGTCACAGATAGCGGATATTTTATCCGATACGGCTGAAAACACGCTTAATTATATGGAGTACACAAACGGTTCAACAGATCCGCAGGCCATAGCGCGTATCGCACTAAACGCCCTGACAGATACATATTATTACAAGCCGTTAAAGCCTGAGCCAAACCGAAAGCTCGATAAACATGTTACTCTCACAGATTGCTTCATTTCACCATGCGAAAGCGGCTGCCCAATCCATCAGGATATACCGGCATATATTCGACTCGTGGGTGAGAAACGTTACACAGAAGCGCTCGATCTGATCATGGAGCGCAATCCGCTCCCGTTCATTACAGGTACCATATGTCCACATCGCTGCACAGATAGATGTACGCGGCGGTTTTATGAGGAAGCGGTGCATATCCGGGATGCCAAACTAAAGGCTGTGCAAAACGGTTACAGCCTGACGCGCGCGCTAAAAGCCCATGATCTAACGCCTATAGACCGAAAGGTGGCTATCATAGGTGCTGGACCGGCAGGGTTGTCTGCAGCGTATTTTCTGTTGCTCGCAGGGATACAACCAACGGTATTTGAACGCAGACCAGATGCAGGCGGGATCGTGAGATATGTGATACCTGAGTTTCGGATCGGTAGTGAAGCTATTCGAAGGGATTGCGAGTTGATCAAAGCCATGGGCGGAGAATTTCATTTCGGCACGGAGATCAAATCCATAAACGAACTGGCCGTGCAGGGCTTTGAGGATGTCATCATAGCAACGGGCGCATGGATAGCCTCCAAGCCAGAGCTCGAATACGGCGAATGCTTAGATGCGCTCGAGTTACTTGAGGCATACAAGGCTCAGGGCAGCAGGATACAACTTACGTTTAAACTCGGCCCAGACATCGCGGTAATAGGCGGCGGTAATACCGCAATGGATACCGCGCGAGCCGCAAAACGCGTTGCGGGTGTCCAAAATGTACGTGTTATCTATCGTCGCACCAAGTCTCTGATGCCGGCTGATGAGGAAGAGATTATGCTTGCTATGGAGGACGGCGTGGAGATATGCGAGCTATTGAGCCCGATAGGGGTCAGGGATGGGATACTGACCTGTCATCGAATGGTGCTGGGAGAGACCGATGTGTCTGGTAGGCGTAGTCCAGAGCCTACAGAAGAGATCATAGATATCCTTGCATCAACTGTGATAGCCGCAATCGGTGAAAAGCCCGACAGAGCATTACTCAAGACAGTAAACGAGATCGGTGACTCTGTGAACATACACATCATCGGGGATGCGGCGAAAGGACCAGCAACGGTTGTTGAAGCGATACATGATGCGATCAATATGGTACAGGAGATCACCGGAAAAGAGATTGGTAAAACATCCCGCTGTTCTGAACACATTGAAACACAACACACGGTCATGCGAAACGCATTGATCTTCGGTTCGCAGGACGAGGGTGAGCGTTGTCTGAACTGCGGCGCGGTATGCGAAGCTTGTGTGTCTGTATGCCCAAACAGGGCCAACATCGCTATCCCTGTAAACGGAAAGCGGATGAGGCAGATCGTTCATGTCGACGGCATGTGCAACGAATGCGGCAATTGTGAGGTGTTTTGCCCTTATGACAGTGCTCCATATAAGGATAAGCTCACATTGTATTGGAGTGAGGAAGACTTCAATGAGAGCACTAACAACGGGTTTCTGCCGCTGTCTAATATCCGCGTTCGGTTAAACAGTGAGGTTTTTGAATACTCTGAGGGGGATCGCGCTACTGTGCCCGAGGATATCGCCGATATCATAAAGGTTGTAACGGATAGGGGGTACTGTATTGGTAGAATGGATAGGCAATAGCATTGTAAAAGACGGAAACGATAGGTTAAAAATCATGGAGGTAGAAAATGTAAAGCAGGCTAGGGCGTTTCATTCGAGCTTTCCGCAATACGAGCCGACACCGCTTTTGAGCTTGGATAACTTGGCTGCTTATTTAGGTATAAAGAATCTCTATGTAAAGGATGAGTCTTATCGCTTCGGTTTAAACGCGTTCAAGGTTCTGGGTTGCTCGTTCGCGATGGCGAGATTTATAGCTGCAGAGCTTGGCATGAATATCCGCGATGTGGATTACACGTTTATGACAAGCGAGGAGCTCAAAGAACGCTTTACAGCCACGTTCTTTACAGCGACGGACGGCAACCATGGGCGTAGCGTTGCGTGGGCTGCAAACAAGCTCGGGCAAAAAGCTCATGTATATGTCCCAAAGGGAACGGTGCAACAGCGTATCGATAATATCAAAAGGGAAGGTGCCATCGTGCATGTTGAGGACGTGAACTACGACGAATGTGTGCGTATAGCGGCAGCGGATGCCTCAAGAACAGAGCATGGCGTGGTCGTGCAGGATACGGCATGGGACGGATATGAGGATGTACCCGCATGGATCATGCAGGGCTACGGCACTCTGGTATCGGAGGCTATAGAGCAGATAACAGGCAGTAGAGCAGGGGAATCATGTGAATCTGCACCCACGCATATCATCGTACAGGCCGGTGTAGGTTCGTTCGCAGGGGCTGTTACGGGATACATCAGAAACCTGTTTCCACAAAATCATCCCAAGATCATCATAGTAGAGGCACAAGCTGCGGATTGTCTATACAGGAGTGCGCTTGCAGCGGATGGGCGTATACGCTATGTAGACGGAGATTTGAATACAATCATGTCTGGGCTAGCATGTGGGGAGCCAAACACGCTGTCATGGGACATTTTGCGGCATCAAGCGGATTTCTTTGTTTCGTGTCCGGACAGTGTAGCCGAGACAGGTATGCGTGTACTTGCCGCTCCGATAAAGGGCGACGCTCAGATTGTCTCCGGGGAAAGCGGTGCCGTTGGTATGGGACTCGTCACCGCGTTATTTAACGGTGACATCAACGGTTTGCATTATGCGCTCGGTTTAAACGAACACAGCCGTGTACTGTTGTTTTCGACAGAGGGCGACACGGATCCGTTAAATTACCGAAAAATCGTCTGGGGTTAATTGAGAAGTCATTATGTAAATATGGGAGGGATATACATGGATTTTTCAATGATAAAAGCTGCCGCTGAAGGGTATATTGCGGACATGACACGATTCCTGCGTGATCTCGTCAGGATACCCGGCGAGAGCTGCGGAGAGGAAGGGGTCATCAGGCGGATAAAGGCCGAGATGAATATACTCGGTTTTGATAGGGTCGAGATAGATCCGATGGGTAATATACTCGGTTATATGGGTTCTGGTAAGAGACTCATCGCTTATGATGCACATATAGATACGGTCGGTATCGGCAACCGTGACAACTGGAGCTTTGACCCCTATGAAGGCTTTGAGACGGATACGGAGATCGGTGGACGGGGTACCTCTGATCAGTTAGGGGGTATTGTCTCGGCTGTATACGGTGCGAAGATCATGAAGGATTTGGGGCTTTTGACTGACGAATTTACGGTGCTGGTTACGGGTACGGTCCAAGAGGAGGACTGCGACGGGCTCTGCTGGCAGTATATAATCAACGAGGATCGTATCAGACCTGAGTTTGTTGTGATCACGGAGCCCACCGACGGAAATATCTACAGGGGACAACGCGGTAGGATGGAGATACGCGTCGATGTTGCAGGGGTTTCATGCCATGGCTCCGCACCCGAACGCGGCGACAACGCTATCTACAAGATGGCCGATATCCTTACCGAGATCAGAGAGTTGAACAATCATCTGCACTATGACCCGTTCCTCGGCAAGGGTACGATAACGACCTCGCAGATATTTTTTTCTTCGCCTTCGCGCTGTGCGGTGGCAGATTCCTGCTCGGTATCGCTGGATCGCCGCTTGACCGACGGCGAGACCTATCTGTCCGCGCTTGAGGAAGTACGTAATCTGCCCGCGTGTAAGAAATGTGACGCGAGGGTTAGCATGTATACATATGACAGTCCGAGCTGGACGGGGCTCAGTTATCCGACGGACGCGTATTTCCCGACATGGGTAATACCCGAGGATCACCCAGCGACACTGGCCATAGTTAAGGCATACACGGCCATATATGGCGAGCCAAAGGTCGATAAATG
Organism: uncultured Defluviitaleaceae bacterium; assembly: GCA_964621475.1. Lineage (GTDB taxonomy): Bacteria > Bacillota > Clostridia > Lachnospirales > WQUN01 > CAYURR01. The sequence goes on from CAZUNC010000003.1 coordinate 41,169, forward strand.
GACGTTTTCGACGAATGGGGTATCAATCATGGGGCGATTCGGCATCCCATGCATAGGCTTTGGGCCCGGAAAGGAAAATCAAGCGCATGCACCGAACGAAAAAACATGGAAGGCCGATTTAGTACGGTGCGCGGCGGTATATGCGGCGTTACCCGGGATGTATTGCGAGTAAGCATAGAGGAGGCATATGATGAACAGTGGGATTAATGAAATGATAGGGCACTTACGCTCGTTAAAATGCGAGGACATGTATAAAAGTGATTTCCTATTGACATGGGAAAAAACGGACGATGAGTTGGCAGCTGTTTTTACGGTTGCAGAGGTGTTACGCGCCATGAGGGAACAAAACATCTCACCGAGGGTATTTGATAGCGGACTCGGGATATCGATATTCAGGGACAACTCGACACGCACGCGCTTCAGCTTCGCGTCAGCATGCAATCTACTGGGTCTCACGGTGCAGGACTTCGACGAGGGTAAGAGCCAGGTCGCGCATGGCGAAACCGTGCGTGAAACCGCGAATATGGTCTCGTTCATGGCCGATGTAATCGGCATACGCGACGACATGTATATCGGTAAGGGTAACGCATATATGCGCACGGTTTCGCAGGCAGTCAGGGAGGGCCATCGGGACGGTGTACTCGAACAGATACCAACGCTTGTGAATCTGCAATGCGATATCGATCATCCGACACAATGCATGGCCGATGCGCTGCATTTAATACACCATTTCGGCGGTGTAGAGAAACTAAAGGGAAAAAGGATTGCGATGACCTGGGCGTATTCGCCGTCTTATGGCAAGCCGCTGTCCGTACCACAGGGTGTAATTGGGCTCATGACGCGCTTTGGGATGGATGTGGTGCTCGCACATCCGCAGGGATATGATGTGATGCCGGAGGTTCTCGATGTAGCAGCTAAGAACGCAGAGGGCAGCGGGGGCAGCTTTAAGAAGACGCATTCGATGGCGGAGGCATTTGCGAACGCGGACATCGTATACCCAAAGAGTTGGGCTTCGTTCGCAGCGATGGAAAACCGTACGCAACTCTATGCGAACAATGACTTCGACGGCATAAAAGCACTCGAAAATGAGCTGCTTGCTCAAAACGCACAGCATAAGGACTGGTGCTGCACAGAGGAGCTCATGCGTACTACAAATGATGGCAAGGCACTGTATCTACACTGTCTGCCAGCGGATATTAACGATGTATCGTGTAAAGATGGTGAGGTAGTAGCGTCGGTGTTTGATCGTTATAGAACGCCGCTATATAAGCAAGCCTCGTATAAGCCATATGTAATCGCGGCAATGATATTCTTATCAAAGATCAAGGATCCGGCTTCGGAACTTACGAGGCTCTGGGAAAAGGGTACCTTGAGGATATAATTATTTGCACGATTCATAGGCTTATGCTATAATTCCTATAATTACGGATGTTCCGCTTAACACACACATGAAAAGGTCGATATGCGGTGTAAAAACCAATGGTGTATCAAGCCGTTAATGAACATCTATGGAGGAAAGGAGGAGCCGGAATGAACGATATCATCAGAGGGATTGAGAAAGAGCAGCTCAAAGAAACAGTAGATGCATTCAACGTGGGTGACACAGTACGTGTACACGCGAAGATCGTCGAGGGTTCAAAGGAGCGCGTGCAGGTGTTTGAAGGCGTTGTAATGAAGCGCCAGAACGGCGGTTTGAGAGAGACGTTTACAGTCAGACGTGTAACATATGGCGTAGGCGTTGAAAAGACATGGCCGTTGCATTCACCACGTGTCGAGCGCATCGAGGTTGTAAGACGCGGTGTTGTAAGACGTGCGAAGCTGTTCTACCTGCGCAATCGTATCGGCAAGGCTGCCAAGATCAAAGAAGTTATCATGAGAAAGGCGTAGTCACTTACGCATCGCTACTTAAAAGCGTCATATATGCCGGGGAGTATATCCGGTATATATGACGCTTTATTTTATATATGCGAACATAATATATATCAATATAATGATTGATTCTTTACAACTATTCTTAAAAGTTGTCTTTTGCGAATAGTTGTAAAGGGTAATCTTTTCTCCCCTCCCTACAACTTGACTCTTTCCCAAGGTCATAGTTTATACTCCGGCTATAAATATGATGCTTGGAGGTTGATATGGATTATTACAGCATACTCTATGAGCAAGCTATAGATCGGCGCGCACTTAATAAGCAGATGCCGATGTGTTTTACCGACCTCAATCTTGATCAAGTTATAAACGCGATCACAGATGGCAAGGACGAATATGAACTCAAGGAATTATTTTACACAAGTATAAAATCTAAACACACAATCTCGTACCGCAATGATATCTTCCGTGATCTGGAAAATGCTGAGCTCTACGATAGTCTTAAAAGCTTTTCATTCAAAATGAAGAAAATGCGTGAATATCTCAGATTCAACCGTGAACTGCATACTAAAACCCAATGCGATAAATGGTTCTTTGATGCTGTATCGCTGTATTGTAATGCTGTAAATAGCCTTTACAATGCATTACGAAAGCTGCAGCTACGCTCAAACGGTTTTAGGATGTTCATTGATTGGCTGCGCTCTTATATAAGCTCAGATATATTTACTAGCACTCAGTCCTCGCTTTCTGCACTACAGCATGCGTTCGATCAAGTAAAATATGGTATTCGTTTTGATCAAGGTAAAATAGTAGTATGTACAGATGATACAGAAACGGATTATGGAAAGTCGCTTACAAACGCGTTCGAAAGATTATTGGGCATCACATATAGTACAGAGATCAAGGTGTTCAAGGAACTTGAAATGAACATCCTTGAAAAACGCATCCTCGAAATCGTCAGGTGTATGTATCCTGATACGTTTGCCATGCTCGAAACCTTCTGTGCCGAGCATATGGATTTTTGCAATGATACAGTTATCGCATTCGACAGAGAAATACAGTTTTACTTATCATATATCGAATATATAAACCCTCTTAAAGCCAAAGGACATCCATTTGCATATCCCATTATGAACGACAATACGCAGACTGTACAAAGTAACATCAATGTAACATCCGGTTATGATCTCGCGCTTGCGCATAAACACGCACACGATGAAACGGATGTCGTCTGCAATGACTTTCGATTAAATGGACATGAGCGCATTTTTGTATGCACCGGACCAAATCAAGGCGGCAAGACCACCTTTGCGCGTACCTTCGGGCAGATAATATATCTATCAACGCTTGGCTGCCCTACCCCATGTGAACGCGCGTCAATGTTTATCTTCGATGAAATCTATACCCATTTTATAGTCGAAGAGGATATTAATACCCACTCGGGACGATTGGGCGAGGAATTAAAACGCATGCATGTGTTAATGTCGCAGATAACACCAAACAGTGTGATCATCCTAAATGAGTTATTTGCGTCCACCACCACATATGACGGATACATATTAGGACAACGCATCTTAAACAAAATATTAAACATAGGATGCATATGTCTGTATGTGACACACATATATGAACTTGCAGATATAGACGAGCGTGCCGTCAGCATTGTCGCGGAGGTAAAAAACGACAGCGGGCATGAACGTACGTTCAGGATAGTCAGGAAACCTGCTGATGGTGAGGTATACACTAACCGACTCGTAGAGAGTCTCGGGCTCACATATGCTTGTTTGAAAGAGAGGCTGCAATGAAACCATTTCTGCTATATGAGCACTACGAGAGTCATGTAAAGCCACCACAAAATGCCAGTGATCTGATACAGGATCTGAATATGGATATCGTGATCGAGGCGATGGCGCAGTCTGATCGATATATCGCAGACATATCGCGACGGATTATACTCACGGGACTGAATGACATTGTAGCCATACATTACAGGCATGAGGTCTTGAGGGATTGCATACGTAATCAATCGTGCATCCGCAGCATATATGCCATAGCATCGACAGCCCTGTCGGATGCGGTCTATTACGAAGGCTGTATGAAGCCCAATTACGCTCGCGTGGTCCCAGTAATGTCCCGTGTCACAAGCTCTGTGGGGTTACTGGAGATATCAGTGTCCGCGCTTGAAGACTTAAGAAACACCCTATCTGCATCAGACGCTTTTTCATCTAAGGGTCTCTGCGGGCTGTGCGAAATGATCAAGTATTATATGAATGACAAGACGTTGACTGTGGTCAATGGTTACATTGACGAGTTGAAAAGACTGTCGTTAAACCAGTTTATTACGCTCGGAGCTGAGATAGGCTTGGGCGCGAAGGGCCAGAATTATATACTGCGCAGTGTTTCAAAGACTGCGCAACCGGATAACAAATCATCCGGTTTATTTAAAAAACGAGTAAACACTAACACAAAGACATCTAATACGATAGAGCTCGATAACATCTCACTGATCACTGCCGCCGGTGCGTTACAGGATGCCGCACTGATTAGTATCCTGCAGATTATCAACCATTTCTCTGAGCGATGCCTCGTTTTTTTTAGGATGCTACGCGAGGAAGCTGGTTTTTATGTGGGTTGTTTAAACCTCCATGATGAACTTACATCAATAGGCGTTCCAGTTTGCTATCCGGAACCACGTGATGTTACAGAGCGTTCGTTAACGTTTCAAGGGCTGTATGATCTGAGCCTTGCGTTAAATGAGCGTAGGCCCGCTGTATCCAACGATCTTTCTTCGGAGGGAAAAAAACTATACATCATCACGGGAGCCAATCAAGGCGGCAAATCCACATTCCTGCGCAGCATAGGCCTTGCCCAGCTGATGATGCAGTGCGGGATGTTTACACCCGCCCTACTCTTTTCTGCCAATCTTTGCGACGGCTTATTTACGCATTTTACTCGCGAGGAGGATGCCCAGATGAACAGTGGTAAGCTCGCAGAGGAGCTTACACGCATCAGTACTATTATGGATCGTATGAACTCAAACTCGTTGCTTTTAATGAACGAGACCTTTGCAACGACAACCGAGCGTGAAGGCTCACGTATAGCACACGATATCATCCGTGCGATATACGAATGTAATATAAAAACACTGTTCGTGACGCATCTGTATGAGTTTGCAGATATGCTGTATCGTGATAGCAAGGATGGACAAACATATAATACAGTGTTTTTGAGGGCTGCACGTGCCGAAAATGGTGGCCGTTCATTTACGATAGAACCCGGAGAGCCGCTGAAGACGAGCTTTGGGATGGATCTATACGAGCAGATAATGGGAGGTAAATATGACCCTGTTTAGGATAGGCGAAATAGCCGCTATGTACGATGTGTCTGTGCGTGCGATGCGGCTCTATGAAAAGAAGGGAATAATTAAACCCATACAGACCGACGAGGAGACGGGCTATCGGTATTATTCGATCGATCAGGTCCAGCAGCTTGGCACTTTACTTGAACTCCAAGCTATTGGTTTCACCCTTAATGAGATCAAAATAGTGCTCGCGGGTAACATCACCGATAAAGAACTCGTCGCGATGCTTATAAAAAAGCAGCTTGTATGGAACGACGCAATATCTGCCGCCCAGTACAAGCTGCATGTAATTGATAACATGATTACACATATCGAGTCAGCGCACAACAGCAGGCCGCTATCTACGATGTCAGAGGACGATCGCGCAAGGATGCTCGCTCAGATGATCTGCGTAGAGGACATCAGAATCGAAAAGGCTATCATTGATGCGATATGGTTGTAGTTTACCTACTATTTATAGAACGCTACCCTCTGCAATGTAGGGCAAAATCTTGACTGTGTGATATTTATCCGAACCCTTTCGGCAACTACTGGTTCCAAACGAACCAGTCTCTTATATCCGATCACGGTACCCTCGTACACGGTTCTCCACTTGCCGTCAGTAAAAACTTGAATGTCGAACGCCTCAACCCTCTGGCCGCTCAGGATATGCTCCATGAGCATCACCGTGCCTATCGTCTGAGGTTGATTAAACACATACTCGAGCCACACGCCTTCGATGCTGTCGGGAGCCTTATAAAACAGGCTGTCATCATCGTTGAGCGTGTTTTTTTCTGTGTTTATGCCATCCGATGCTGATGCGACACACACGGAAATATGCTCCGTTAAATCGGTTGCGTATATGTATTTGATCGCGTTACCCAGTTCAGTCAGACGTTTAAAGTCGTTTTCATGTATAAGCCCTCGACAGTCGGGAGGGATGTTCAGCAGCAGCGAGGAGTTGCCGCCAACGCTTTTGAAATATAGGTCTATCAGGCTGTCAAGGCTTTTGACCTTATCATCCTCTTCAGCATGGTAAAACCAACCCGGACGAATCGAGGTGTTTGTTTCAGCCGGATACCAGCACAATTCTTCTCCTATGAGCTTTTCACGGCTCCCCAGATCCTCGTCGGTGCTCGTAATAGTGCGTTCTCTAAAGCTCTCATCGTCAGAGGTTTGCGAATGCTCTTGCACCAGCTCAGCCGATCTTAAACGTGCCGGAACAACACTCCATTCACTTTGGCGGCAATGACCGGCCTCGTTTCCGCACCATCTGACATCGGGCCCGCAGACGTTGATTACAGCGTTCGGTTGCAGCTCGCGTATTAATGCGTAATACCTCTGCCAGTCATAAATCTGCTTCTTACCGTTCAGACCCTCGCCGCACGCACCATCAAACCATACACAGAAGATATCACCGTAGTTAGTTAAAAGCTCAGTGAGTTGATTAACAAAAAAGTCGTTATATGCATCGCCGAGGCCATATGTCTTTTCATGTCTGTCCCATGGTGACAGATAAATGCCGAATTTTAAACCTGAAGCATGGCATGCATCGGATAATTCCCTGACGATGTCACCCGTGCCGTTCTTCCATTTGCTGCTCTTGACGGAGTGCTCCGTATACGCAGACGGCCATAGGCAAAAGCCGTCATGGTGCTTGCAGGTCAGGATCATCCCCTTCATGCCTGCCGCCTCATGAGCCGCAACCCACTGTTTCGCATCAAACATAACGGGATCAAATATCTTAGGATCCTCCGTACCGTTGCCCCATTCGCTGCTTGTAAAGGTGTTCATACCAAAGTGCAAAAACGAATAGAATTCCAGTCTTTGCCAGTTGTATTGCCTTTCTGAGGGTTTTACCTTTGCGATAGTTTCGATAAAATCCGGCATTCTGCCATCACCCTTATGCAATAAATTTTACAGATGATAGCATCGGTGCATATCCCTGTCAATCGTTCATAAGAGCAATACGATCTGCTTTACGATCTCCATTGCATTGGCCTCATATTGAGCCGCCTCGCGTATCAGCGCGGCAAGTTTCTGCCGTGTATCTGGTTTCGAATAGGATTTTGCCGCATTTTCGTCCATACAGTAGCCACCTAATACCCCATACATCTTCTCGGACGCGCTCTTGTGCGCTTTACTAAAATTCTCTGCGGCTTCAAGACACAATGCACTGAGCTCCGGATGACGGGTTGCGACAGTTTTAATATACTCGGCTGCATATGCCCTACCCTCGCCGACCATTGTCTGCGCGTCCGTCTGACACATAAACCGTTCAAACAATAACGGCAATGTAATTGACTCGGCAAATTGCTTGTCGTCTTCGATCCATTCTGCCCATATCTTATAAGCTTCTTGGCCACAGGCTATATCTTTGTCCGGTGAATTACAGGTCACGGGTGCACGATCTGTTATCTGTATCGCGTTTTGCAGTATCTGCTTATCGCTCGGAAGCGCTTGCTGTTCCTCACCGATCGACATCAGCATGATAGTATCGCGGTTTTCCCACCAGTTTTTACTGATGAAGTATCCGCATTCATGAAATTCCGTTCCTGTGTTAAATTCCGGGCGATGTTGAAAGAAATTCCAGCCTAACAGCGTTTCGCCGTTGTCCTGATATCCTGCTACAATGCAGGCTTCTTGCGGTCCAATGATACCCAGTGCGATAACAGGACGGCCGTTGTCTATCTCAGCCCTTATAAAGTCGATAAAACCCCTCTTTTCGCTGTCTGCACGTTTAAGCAAGCGAAACGACCGCCCTGCCGCCTCGAATGAACGCCGGAATGCTTCTGTCTCATCGTCATAGATGTAGCATATATCCACATTGCCGCCATCCCAAAAGTTTTTGTTCCAACGTAACCGGAACGCAGCACCCGAAGCCGCCATTAGGTAGGTATAGCTGATATCCTGACCCATATAGTTCAAACAGGCCTTCAAGCAGGCCGGAAACGGCGTAAGCTCCTCATACTTGTACTCGACCTTCGGAACACCGAGCAATATGCAACTGTCGCTTGTATTTTGCTTCATAATAACCTCCATCTGTTTATTTAACCGGGATGGAATATCGAGTATAGCCGGTGCGTATACACCCGACGCGACCATTCGCCTGCCGGCCTGTAAACGCTTTGTACGAAACTCGCTTGGTGTCGTGCCCGCCACGCGCTTAAATGCACGCGTAAACGCATCATATTGCTCAAAACCATAGTCAATCGATATATCGAGCAAGCTACGCTCGGTATGTATCAAATCGAATGCCGCATAGCTGAGCCTACGCAGCAGTATATAACGCGCAAGTGGTATCTGCATAACCTCGCGAAAAGTCTTTCTGATATGCGGATACGAATACCCTACCACACGCTCTAGTTCCATGATGTCTAATTCGGATTTGACTCGGCACTCAATATAATTGCAAACGGACAGCACCACTGTCGAATACTCCATATCTACCTACCCCACCCATGCATTTAATCTCTTCCGGAATTGAGATTAATCTATCATATATCACTGAACTATTCCCGACTTTTTTGATTATAAGGTATATACAGAGCTTATATGTTAATAAGCATCCAACAATTACATTTTAATTCATATATCCTTTGCGTTTATAATGCATGTAGCAAACAAACCTGTAAAGGATGTGAGTCATATTGAAGAATCTCATCAATAAAAATCTGATCGGCGCATTCGCGCTTATTTTTTTGATCACAATGATAGTAGCTGCGGCGTATTACAAAAGCGACAGCAAGACCACGGAAATACCATATATAGAATTTACGCGGCTTTCGGATGAGGGAAAGGTTCGTGAGGTCATATTGACCGACGACACAAAACTACGATTTTACATAAACGATGAGGAAAATCCATACACCACAGACAACCCGCGTAACCCGCAGCTCAAGCAAGAGCTATTAATGAAGGGGATCGCTGTTCGCGAGGGTAGCTACATGTCAGCCGGATCGTTATTGCAAAATGCTCTGGGCATCATGTTCTTTGGCGCAATGTTATTTTTGGTATACAAAGGCTCGAGGCGTTCGCCATTAGGATCCGCTATGGCCATGAACCCGTCTAACGCAAACGAAAACGATACGAAGGTTATTACCTTTGAGGATATATCGGGCAACACGGAGGCGAAAGAGAGTGTCTCCGACATCGTTGATTTTATAAAGAATCCAGAGAAATATACCTTTTACGGTGCGAGGATACCGAGGGGTGTTATCTTCTACGGCCCGCCGGGTACGGGCAAAACCTTGATGGCACGTGCGGTCGCCGGCGAAACGGGTGTACCGTTCTATGCGGTTAGCGGATCGGATTTTGTGCAGATGTATGTTGGTGTCGGGGCGAGCCGTATACGCGAGCTGTTTGCTAAGGCTCGTAAATCCGGTAAGGCCGTGATATTCGTAGACGAGATAGACGCGTTAGGCAAGAAGCGCAGCCAAGGCATACATGGCGCGAACGATGAGCGCGAGCAAACGTTGAACGCGTTACTTACGGAGATGTCGGGTTTTTCGAGTACGGAGGGTATCGTCGTTATCGCCGCGACGAATAGGATAGACACACTCGACGAGGCACTGCTGCGACCCGGACGCTTTGACAGGCAGATAGAGATCGGCTTACCGGATCTTAATGCGAGACGCGACATCCTCTCACTTCATATGAAGGGTAAACCCGTTTCTGAGGATGTAGATATCGAGAAGCTCGCGAGGGACACGGTATATTTCAGCGGTGCTATGATTGAGAGCCTATTAAACGAAGCTGCCATATGCGCAGCGAAACGAACAGCCGAACTGATAGAGGCTGTAGATATCGACAGAGCATATTATACGGTGATTGCGGGCAGTGAAAAAACAGACCGAAGTGGTATAAAGGAACATGAACGTATACTCACGGCATATCATGAATCAGGCCACGCATTGGTTTCGTACATACTGCAGCCGCAGAATACCCTATCTCGCATCACGATAATCCCGAGTACAAAGGGCGCGGGTGGCTTTTGTATAAACATCCCGCCGGATCGCCTATACCAAAGCAAAAAAGAGATAGAGGCGCAAATAAAGGTCTATTTGGCCGGGAGAGCATCCGAGGAGATCGTTTTCGGTGAGGACGAGATCACGACCGGAGCGGCGAATGACCTTGAAAAGGCCACGCAGATGATACGGGACTATGTATGCAGATATGGCATGAGCCAAACTATGGGACTTCTAAGCATCACAGGTATGTCTATAGGCGAAAGCAAACAGGAGGCTGAGGGTTATATATCCGAATGCCGAAATGCGATAAACAAACTCTATGCGGAAACAAAGACTTTGCTGTCGTTGCGGCGGGAAGAATTAAATCGAATAGCGGATAGCCTACTCGAAAAGGAAACATTAAACGGCGAGGATTTGGAAATGTTGCTAAGTAATGTGA
>CAZUNC010000004.1:0-38892 GCA_964621475.1 uncultured Defluviitaleaceae bacterium
TTACCGCAAAACTATGTGGATTTGATAATGTCCGCAGAGCTACAATGTTTCCGAGAGATACAAATCGTTTGGATCCGTAAATGTCAAATGTGGTGCGCCATTGGGAAAACGATATCGGATAGCGAGTTGTGACCTGAATTTGGGTGGGATCACTGAAAAAAATCCCAAGTGGCATATTTGTATGCTACTTGGGATTTTTTGTATTTAATTAAATGTCGTCAAAGAAGCTAATAGCGTCATCAATGGCAAAATTAAAAATTACTTATTTATAATGATTATTTGCCAAACTCTAATACTCAAATTATAGAATGTAAACATCTATCTTTACGTACTTGGTGTGGCAGATTGGTAAGAAAATTGTTATGCATCGTATCGTTATTGGATTAGCAAATCAATTATTTGCCCTTTGGAAGAAATTTGCCATTTCATTTACTTTAGGGGATAGCCGGATTCTTTTAACTTACTCGCGTCAGAATCTTGTGCTTAGAGGATTTTAAGATGATAATAAAACGCTCATATTTCACGCTGTACCTAAATAAATGGTTAATAATTATTCAGTACGCTGTAGCCAAATAGTTTTAAACGCTGTAAATTTATCGGGACAATTCAGTTTTTCGATAACTTTATCAACACAATCTTCTTTTGAATTGGTGTATGTGTTTACGCTTATATCATATGTATCCTGTGGGGTTAGTATCGAAAGTTGACTTTCTCCCATACCTATATAACGGTCATTTCGTTCTTCTTCCCTACGTCGAAGTTCATCAATTGGACAAGTCACATGAACAAACAACACAGGATAATCATGAAGTAACTCGACACATTGTTTTAGTCGGTTATAACCATTTTCTTTTAAAAGAACATCATCGACAATCGTATTGATACCTGCGTCTGAAAACCCTTTTACAGCATAATACATTCCTTTTAAAACTCTTTGGTAAGTAGCATCAACATCAATTTTAATAAATTTGTCCGGCGCAACTTTATCATCCGTAAACATATCGTTTGCAAGAACATAAAAAGGTTCTAATAACCTGTCTTGTAAAGTTTTTGCTAGTGTACTTTTACCAGCACTGGATACTCCGTTAAGCCATATAATTTTCCCTTTTTCCATCCTATTTCTTTCCTCCCGTTAAATATATACGCCTTATTCAAAACGAATCGGTATTAATCAGTAAAACTATATTAATCCCGAGCAATTAATATCGATGTAATCTACCACAAAGCCGTATTATGCCTATCGACCATGCAGCACATCCGCAACAGTCACTCTGTTAAAATTAGCGGAAATGATTACTCGGTTTCTCCGTATGTTCGTTTCCTTAGACTTCGTATTGCCCATACACATAAGGAAGAATGATCCATGTCACATCGTCGGCTGTAATGGTTTTTGTGTGGATTTCAGGTTTCATGCCTTGATAGAGATGTTGTGATTTTTCACAAGGATTTTTATGGCAATTTTGGCATCTGTCTACGCCGTTTTCCGTTGCACATTTCAATGAATCGCAGTCAAAGCGTTTATTTAATCCGCCCGTATGACAGCCATCGCAAAGTTGCATATCATCTCCCCAGTACCCGCCGTCACCCACACCGCCAGCGTAAACGCGTATCAGTCGCTCTTTCAACTCAGCTCGTAAGTCTTCACTGATTGTTTCGCCAGTATAATGCACGCATAAGTCACAACGATGGCCGCAACTGGAATATATCGCGTTAATCTTTGGGAGCGGCTTGCGATTCGGTTTCTTTTTAATAAGAACCATTTTCTTAACGGCTTCCAATGTTTCCAAATCTGAAACGGGAATAGACATCCATTTGCCATCATAGTGAGTTTTACTATTATCGTAAATGTCTTGTATCATTTGAGGGAATTGGTCACGTTGCCTTTCAAACAGCTCTCTTTCATGCTTACCAAATATGACTAAAAACTCATATCTATTGTCTCGGATGTAAACGGTAAGGATGGTTTTTCCACTCCGACGGAATTTTAATTCATCCTTACCGTTACCGACCTCATCTGCGACGTACTTTCCACGCATAAAGCGCATTGTTTCTTCGCTGACTCTTTGTAGTTCTGTTTTAGTGACCATACTATTAACCCTCCTTCTTTTGTATCAAAGCAAAATAAAATTCGGTTACAGTATGTTCATTTTATCAAGATCATAACGATTCAACAACTGTTATTCAACAAGTAAATTGTATGCGGTGATCCTTCGTATCCTAAACGCTACCCAGTTTGAAACAATAAATGCAAGCAGCGTCATCCCAATGATCAAGTATAGTATATACATATAGTTCATCGTGAAATTCACATTGCTTACCCCCATGCTGCTCAGCAGAAGCGCCACAAATTGATTGGAATATAATCCTCCCAACAAGGCACCGATTATGGTTCCTACGAAAACGACAGATGTAAAGCTCAGGGACATATGTGTCATGATTTGAAGCGTGGTGAATCCTGTGGCTTTAAATATGCCGATATTCGTCTTATCACGTAATATTTTCATCCTTATGATTAGGAATAAAATGAGGGTAATAACCATAGCCATAATCCCCATGACTACGCCCATCAAAATCGTCGTGCCACCCGCAAAGGATAGGGTTATGTTATTAAGCGTCGTTTGTATATCCAAGATATCGGCGCCAATACCGGTATATCTCTTTTTCAGTTGGCTGCTAAACTCTTTTACATCAACGCCGTCTGCCAATTCCGCTACGACCCCATTGACGTTGTAGTCTTTGATTAATCGCTGAACACCGGCCTCAGTCATATCGGCAGACAAGCCGTTATCTGCCAATTGCTCGGTAATGCCGCATATCAAATACTCCTCTGTTTTTCCCCGCAGTGTAACAGAAACCGCATCGCCGAGTCCTTTGCCTGTGTTTTTTAGTACAATGCCCGACATTGATATCTCGTTATCGTGGATTGGGTATCTTCCGGATTTGACGGTCATTCGGGGCATATTCTCATGATCATCACTGATGAATAGATTAACATTTGGAACATCAAGCAAATTAATTTGGATTTGTTCATACTTGACTGTATTCACCACTTGTTCCATTTGATCGATTTCTTCAAAGACAGCATCAAAATCTACACTTCGGTCGTTAATCATAAACCATATATCAGACAACGGCACACCTATCAGATTTAACAGCGCGGTTCTGTCCTCGACCATATTTCGATACATCAGAATAGAGAACACACTGGCAAAGGTAAGTGCAACAACAATGATAAATATCATCACATTCTGTTTGATGTTTTGAAAAATAGATTTTAATACTAAGTTTAAGCTTACATTCATCTTATAATTTGCGAGCGGAAAATAATTCCTCTTGAAATTGTGGGTTTCAAGCCCGTTTCGTAACGCTACTATAGGCGTTATTTTTTTTGTTTTTGCAGCACACAAGACACTGATAATTACGACAAGTGCACAAACAGAAGCAAAGCTTATGGTTATAGCAAAGATATTGCCGGAAAGCTGCCATAATAACCCGGAGGATTCGGCGGCTATTTTTCCTACACCGGGTAGTAAAAGGAGCGATCCACTTACCCCGAATATGCTACCCAAAGCCGCAAGCCCCCCGTATTGCATAACCAATACCGAAATGATCTGCGCGTTTTTGTAGCCTAAGGATTTGAGAACACCGATATTCTGTATGCCATCCTCAATTCCCGAAATAATAGAGAACGCTATAACGATTAGCGAAACGATTACCATGATCAATGAAAAACCAATCATTACCATGACCAAAATATTCACGAACATAAAGTCATTTGTCTTGGCCATTTCCAGTGTCAGTCCGTATTTGAATCCATCCATATGATGATAGTCGATAGCTTTGTTGATCTCACTAAAAATAACATCCGCGGTTGTTGCCTCAATGCCGTAGAACGAGATGAGCTTTCCGCTCGAGCTGACAGGCGAGAGCTCATCCTTTAGTGTTCGATAGGCGTCATCGGAGAGATAGGCCTTGCTTAATGTAACTGCGCTCGCGCCGAAATAAATGTCCTCAAAGAAACCATCGATTGTATAGGTCTTTACCCTGTCGCTTATGTTCATTGTGATTGTGTCGTCTATGTTGAAGCCATAGCTGTCTCTAAACGAAAGCGGAAGTGAGATGCTGTTTACTTTTTTATTACTCTCACCTGCATTCAGAAACAGAAAGGAATTCGAAATATCCAGGTCGTTATTTTGAATGCTGACCCCTGCCGATAGGACACATGCTTCGAATTCTATCTTCTCTACCTCCGGCAGTGCTCGCAAATCATTTGCAAAGGCATCTGTACCTGTGGTGCCCCCTATGTAATACAATACATCGGGAGCATTTAACTGTTCGACATTATCCTCAAAAAAGGAATTGATACTCATTGCAACCGTAAGCCCAATGTTTAATAACATGGATGCCAAAGTCAGCAGGGCAATGAGTGTAATCATGCCTGTTTTGGCCTTTTGCATATTACTCTTGATTATTTTAAACACATTACCACCCCATTTCCTCTAAAAACGCCTGTACCTTCTTCATACGAGCGGTATCCAGATCGCTATCATATGGAGGTAGTTGCAGTTCATTTTCGATCACACCATCACGCAGATATAAGATTCTGTTGCCCCTGCAGGCGGTCTTTAGGTCGTGGGTAACCATTACAATGCTTTGGCCGTTGTTGCTGACATCGGTCATGATGTCCAGAACGGCCTTTGATGACGATGAATTTAAAGCGCCTGTGGGCTCGTCTGCAAATACGATTTTTGGATTATTAATCAGTGCCCTCACAATACCTACCCGCTGGGCTTCACCACCCGAGAGTTGTGCAGCAAACTTATTCCACGAAGCCTTGGCAATGCCCACGAGCCCGAATAATTCCTGCGCACGGGCAAGCACTTGCTTATGGTTTTTATTTACCAAATACCCGCTGACCAAGACGTTGTCCATCACGCTCATTGATTGGTTCAGATAGATCTGCTGAAACACAAAGCCGCAATTGTCCCTGCGGAACACGGCAAGCCGATCGTTTGAGAGCTTTGAAATCTCCTTTTCACCGAAAAAAACCTCGCCCAAGGTTGGCTGATCCATACTGGATAGCGCATAAAGCAAGGTCGATTTACCGGAACCTGAGCTGCCCATAATAATGGTAAAATCACCTTCATAAATATCGATATTCAAATTCTTCAGTACATGCTGTTGTGTTGCGCCGTTTGAAAAGCTCTTGCACAGCATTTTGGTTTTCAGGATTGTTTTTTTCTCCATATCTTTGTTTCCTCCAAATAAAAAGATTGCAGCATCGCAGACGCATCTGCATTTGCTTGCAATCCTATTCTAACCTCTGATCGCTGAACAGTCCTTGCATATTCCTGAACCAATCCTTAATCAATTCTTAACTGGCCATCGTTATGCCAGTTTTATCATCACCTTTACGGTAAATCCATCGCTTGTGTTATAGCAAAGGATCTCGCCGTCTTGCTTTTGCATAAAATATTTGGAGATATACAGCCCAAGCCCAGAGCCGGACTGCGCTTCCACATTTTTACCGCGATAAAATTTACCTAAAATCAATGGCAATTCATCATCCCCAACACCCTTGCCATAATCATGGATGTCCATTTCGAGGTGGGTTTGAGTAAGCACAAAGCGAATGTCAATACGGGTTCCCGCATATTTGTATGCGTTTGCAAAAACGTTGTCAATTACCTGACCGAGCCGCTGTATATCTGTTTTGATCATGCATTGCGGTATTTCGGCTATACTTGCCTTTTCTAAATAATCAGCGTTTGTGATCAGGCCCTCTAAAATCGTGCTGTATTCCTCCTTTACATTGACGCTTAATTCGCCCAGTTCCTCCAATGTCGCGTTAAACATATCGGTAACAAGATGGTCAATCTGTTCGGTTTTATCATATATGGTTGATACCTTGGCTTTGACCTTATCGTCTGATGTAATGGCCAGCAGCAGCTCGCTGATTGCTTTTATTGAAGCCACCGGGGTCTTTATGTCATGGCTCAGACTTGCTATTAGCTCTTTCTTTGCTTTATTGGCGAGGTTCTCGTTTTCCCTTGCTTTTTTGAGCTCTGTGCGCATGATGTCAAAGCTTTCCGTAAAGGCTCCGAAGACATTGTTCTTATCCATATGGATTTCGTAATCCAAATTTCCGGACGCTACGTTGCTTGCAAAGCGTTTGAGCTGCGCAAAGGGTTTGATAATTATTCGTCTGAGGTAAAGCAAATACGCTATGAGTGTAATAAATAAAAACCCGAAGCTACAAACGATGATTATATAAAGACCGTAAACAGCTTGACTTTTTATAAACATATAACCATCTTTTTCAATCAGGCTTTTGATCCGAACAGCTTGCTCTGTGTTCTGCACGATGTCATTAACACCCACGATGTCTATTTGAAAGGGTTTGACATTGGATAATGCAAACAGGCTACAAAAGAGTCCGGCCGCTAAGACCAAAAAGATAAAAATGATCTGTACTTTTACCCTCATACATCCACCTCGAACAGATATCCTACACCCCATACAGTTTTAATGTATGCAGGCTCGTTAGGATTATCCTCGATCTTTTCGCGAAGCCGCCTGATATGCACATTCAAGGTACTGTCGCTGACAATGCCGCCGTTCCAGACATTTTCAAATAGCTCATCCTTGGTAAGTACCTTGTTCTTGTTTTTAATCAGATGCAACAATAGCTTAAATTCCATAGATTTAAGGTTTAGATTTTTGTCGTTCAGATACGCTTTTGACCCGGAAGCATCAACTTTTATGTTGTTGACAGTGATGATATCGGAGGTGCCGGTATCATTGCAGCGCTTTAACATAGCTTTTACTTTAGCCAGCAACACGCTCAGCGTATAGGGCTTTTTTATATAATCATCGCCGCCAATGCCCAGCGCCATTAAGATATCATCATCACTCTGCCTTGCGCTGATAAACAGTATCGGCAGTTGTTTTGTTTTTCTGATTTCTTTACACAGCGCAAAACCTGAATGATCCCCGAGATTGATGTCCAGCAGCAGCAACGAAACCTCATGGTTTTGCAAAAATGCAAGGCCGTCGTGATAGGTGGTGGCATAGGCGGAGGTCAGTCCAAAGGTGTTAAAATATTCGTTTGTGGCCTCGCAGAGAGCGACCTCGTCGTCTATGATTAAGCAGTCGTATTTCATCTTGTTCTCCTTGTTAAATCTATTTGGCCGGGTTTGTAGGCCATGAAACGCTTCATATGATTATTGTAACATACACTTCTGTTAAAAACACAGAAGAACATACTGCCAGAGAATGATAGGTAAAGCCCTGGTTTATTTTTTGTGGTGGACATACTATTGTGATTTTTCGTATGATATGATTAGTTTTTATTTCAAAGAATGGGGGCATAATTTTGTGCCTAATGTTAATGTTCAAAATAGAAATCGTTGAAAGTAATAATTCCGGGCAGGAGTGGACACTATGCTAAACATCACTATCTGCGATGACGAGCATTCACAAATAGAATACCTCTCCACGTTCGTCCGCGAGTGGGCTGACGAGCGTGGTGTTGCTGTGCGCATATCTGATTATGAGAGTGCGGAGAGCTTTCTTTTTGCTTACGGGGACGATAAAACCACCGATGTTTTACTTCTCGATATACAGATGAAAAAGATCGACGGTATTGCTCTTGCAAGGAAAATCCGGCAGGATAACAACACTGTGCAGATAGTGTTCATTACAGGATATACAGAATACATCTCCGAAGGATACGAGGTTGAAGCGCTTCACTATCTAATAAAGCCGGTAAGCAAACAAAAGCTATACAACGTACTTGACCGTGCCGCTGAAAAACTAAAACGAAACGAAAGAGGTTTAATACTTGAAACCGCAGATGGGGTTGTTCGTATCCCTTTGCATGAAATTCGATTTATAGAAGTACGGCATAACTACATTACGATACATTCGAAAAATGATATTACTGTAAAAATGACACTATCCGAAATAGAGAAAGAGCTTGATGATAGATTTTTCCGCACAAATCGCTCGTTTATTGTCAACCTATCATACCTTCACAAAACCACTAAAACGGATGTCGTTCTAACCGATGGGACAAATGTCCCTTTGTCAAAAAGACTTTACGAAGCTGTCAATAGGGCGTTTATCAACCAGCGTTAGGGGTGTCTTCATGGGTATTCTGTCAAAAATTATAGACAAACGACTTTCAAAATACCAAACAGAGCTAATCACTGTGCATTATACCGAGGTTGAAAATATGTATAACAATATTAGTGGCTGGCGGCACGACCTACGCAATCACATTCAAGTGATGAAAAGCTACGCCGCAGATGGTGACATTGAAGCGATTAATAAATATCTTGATGGTCTAGACAATGACCTTTCGGCAGTAGATAAAATAATCCGTACAGGAAATAAAATGACCGATGCAATTCTCAACTGCAAAATTTCACTCGCACGATCAAAGAATATTGAAGTTATAAGTGACGCGAATATTCCCGTAACGCTTACCACATCGGAGATTGACTTGTGCATCATCATCGGAAATCTGTTTGATAATGCTATAGAAGCATCTATATCCCTGCCCATAACAGAACGGCTAATTCGGATTTATATGGAAATGAAAGGGCAACAGTTATATATGTCGTTTACAAATATGACGGCCACAAGCAAAAAGCAAAAGCACAACGGGCGATATGCAACAACAAAGGGGGATGGACATGGCTTTGGGCTCGTTCGCATTGACGATATTGTAGAGCGTTATAATGGTTACATAAGCCGCAACAGTGAGGATGGCGCGTTCACTACCGAGATACTTTTACCTCAATAATGTTATTCGGCCCCCTAAACGCATTTTTCGTCCCCGAAACGTGCATGGAGGTTTATATGGAGATAAATAAGAAAGGTAAATTTAAGGATAAACCAATATATTCTGTTTGGGAAAATGTAAGATTTACATGTGCAAATATTTGGAAGTGGGATAGATTGCTTGCGCTTTTATGTTTATCAAATGCGCCTATCAATGTAGTTGTTCAGTTATCGGGGCTCGTAATTGTTCGGTTTGTAATTTCACTAATCGAAAACAGGTCTGATGAGTATACATTCATCTATCAAATTTTACTGTTCTCTGGAACGTTATTACTCGTAAACATAATAGGTAACATAATCAATGCAAAGGTCAAATGGCGCCAATTATTTATCAGATTCAAATACTTGAACATGTTGTGTTTCAAACAACTGGATACAGATTATGAGAATGTGGAAAGTCCTGAATGTCTTGATAAACTAAATAAAGCAATGGACACAGTCAATAGGGATGGAGCGGCGACACAAAACATTATAAATATTCTCGTAAATTTAGGTTCGAGCCTTATTGGAATTACAGCTCTATCCGTAATTATTTCTACCCTAAATCCTATACTTTTATTGTTTATTACAGCGGTATTGGTAATACAATATTTAGTCAACAGGGCATGTCAAAAATGGCATTACAAAAACACCGATAATTGGGTTAAGTACGATAGAAAACTAAACTACATGCGTAACGTTTCCGGAAATTTTGACCGTGCCAAGGATATTCGTATCTATTCGTTGAAAGAATGGTTTAAGGATATTTTTTTGAGTGTCTTACGGGACCGTGAAAAATGGTATGTAAAAGCAGAGAAAACATCCTATTGCTATTTTGACATAGCGCAAGTGGTGCAAATGACATTAGTAAATGGTGTTGATTTTGGGTACCTAATATATCTGGCAGGGTGTTATTCCTTTAAATCGCCTGTATATGTATGTAATGGAAAACTACATCAATAGCTACAGCGCGGGAAAAGACATACGGTTGTACAACCAAAAACGATATGGTCATGGAAAATGTTGAAGCCATGATACATGGCATTAAGCCTATTGTTTTCGGAATGGAAAGGGTTCAAGTAAAATACTCGAACATTGATACCATTTCGTCAGCGATAATAAGCGTGTTTGTGTATATTTATGTAGGATTAAAAACGCTGGCGGGGCTTTTAAGCTTAGGCGAGTTGTTCAAATTTATCAGTAGCATTGTCTTATTTAATAATGGGTTTAATGGATTTCTAAATTCGTTTAACGAGTTACGTGTTAATAACGATTTTCTCATTGTGCTTTTTGATTTTCTTGATATACCATCACACATGTACCAAGGCTCTCTCACAACCGAAAAACGCACAGATCGAAAGTACGACATAGAATTTCGCAATGTATCTTTCAAATACCCAGCAACGGAGCAATACGCTCTAAAAAATGTATCGCTCAAGTTTGTAGTTGGGCAAAGAATGGCGGTTGTAGGTATGAACGGCAGCGGCAAAACGACTTTTATCAAGCTGTTGTGTCGTCTGTATGATCCCACAGAGGGGGAAATACTGCTCAACGGCATTGATATTCGGAAATATAATTACAATTTTTATATGTCGATATTTTCGGTCGTGTTTCAAGATTTCAAATTGTTTTCGTTTAGCTTAGGACAAAATATAGCCGCCGGTATTGTAGTTGACAAACAGCGGGCTGAAGACAGCTTAGACAAAGTCGGATTATCCGAGCGGCTGTCCTCTATGCCAAAAGGACTTGACACACCGCTGTATAAGGACTTTGATGAGGATGGTGTAGAAATCTCCGGAGGTGAAGCACAGAAAATCGCAATCGCCAGAGCATTGTATAAAAACGCTCCGTTTATAGTGCTTGACGAACCTACCGCTGCGCTTGACCCTATCGCCGAGTTTGAGATATATTCAAAATTTAACGAGATAGTCAGCGACAAAACGGTAATATATATTTCGCACCGTTTATCAAGCTGCCGCTTCTGCGACGATATTGCCGTATTTAATGATGGAGAGTTAATACAGCGCGGCAGTCATGATATGCTTATAGGTGACGAGTACGGAAAATATTTCGCGTTATGGAACGCACAAGCGCAGTATTATAACGAAAAGTATGTCTTTTGAAGGATCTCGGCTACGCGTGAGCTGTCCTCATCCGAGAACATGAGCGGGGGATGTACATGTCCTCGGGTTTGTTAGTGAAGCTCAACGCGTTCTCTGTGATCGCGTCGAAACGCTTTTCACGTACATGCTCCATGTTCAACAGCTGGCCGCCTATACCCACGCAACACGCGCCGGCCTTAAAGAATGTGTGCATGTTCTCTCTACTGACCCCGCCTACCGCCATCATCTCAATGAAGTCAAGCGGAGCCTTCACTTGCTTGAAATAATCCGCGCCCAGCGCCGCCGCCGGGAAAATCTTGACCATCTTGGCTCCGGCCTCGTATGCGCGTACGATCTCTGTAGGCGTCATCACGCCCGGGATAGGGGTCTTGCCGTAGCGGTTACAGGTCTCGATCATACCCGTATCCAATATAGGCGAAAGCAAGAAATCCGCGCCCGCCGATATGGCTGTCTTTGCGGTCGGCGCATCTAATACCGTACCCGCGCCGATGATCATCCTATCCCCGAAGGTTTCCTTGATTTGATCGATCATCTGTGGGGCTCCTTTGGTGTTGAATGTGACCTCGATAAGGCGTATGCCACCGTCAAACATCGCCTGAACGGTCTGTATCGCGTCCCCGGACTCCAGTCCACGCAGTATCGCGACGATCTTATGTAGCTTTAATTGTTCGATAATCATAGACACCTCAACCTACTATTACGCCCTTGCGTAAGATGATGTTGGCATAACGTGTGAGCTGACTTGTAGCGACGATAGGGTATGCCTTGCGGGCCCTTTCGTAAAAGTCGTATCTGGGCGGGTATTCATAATCCGGGTTGTTGTCGTTTTTTTCTATGATCGCCTTGTATGTAGTCCATATCTCGGGCTCGGGGAGATCGGCGGGTGGCTGCATCAATACGACCGGCAGCAAAGCCATGATCCCCTCGAGCAAATCCGGCATCTCGTTCCCGTCCTGTCTAAAGCCATAGTTTAACCGCTTCGATTTTAATGCCTTCAATCTCGACTAAAGAAGGCATGTGAACCCAGTTGGCGATACCACCGGCTCCAATTACCGCTACCGACAGCATGAGCTTTCTGCAAACAGTGCTTGAGCTAATATTATCTCAGCGGCTTCCATGGTCTTTATGGAGCTCTCAAAGCACGCAGACGGTTGTTTGCCTGTCTTTACACCGTCTATGAAGTCCCTGACTAACGCGTAATCACCTGTATATACATGGAACTTGTCGCTGTCTGCAATTTCTTTAGTGTCAAACTCAACGCCCTTTACGTCGCCGTCTATAAACATCTTGGCCTTTTCCTCGTGCTCGGCGGTCACATAGATACCCGGTGCGTGCATCTCGACCTCGAATACGCGCTTGCCACTGCACCAACTGTTGATCAAATAACCCGTTGAGCCGTTGTCGAAATACAACGTGGCTGATATAAAGTTGATGTCCGGCACCAAAACGCGTCTGCAATGGCTCTCGACCTTCACGATCTCGCCGCCGTTGATCCAACGTAGCGTATCTATGGCATGAACGGTGTCGTCCATCATATGATCGCGTGCGCCGGTCATGGCTTCTATCTGGCATTTGTAGAAGCGGCATACGGAATGGGTGATCGGTCCACGCTTGAGGCATTCGTCACGCAGCCTCATGACCATTGGGGTATATCTGCGCTGGAATGCGACCTGCGTGATCAGCTTCTTCTGCTCGGCGAGGTATTTGAGCATCCTGGCTTGATGTATGGTCAATGCCATGGGCTTTTCTATCAATAGATTAAACCCGTTTTTGAGAGACCATTCCCAGAGGTCGTACATAATATGGGGCTGGCCGATGATCGCCACCGCGTCGGGTTTTAGTTCCGTTAGCATCTTTTGATATTCGTAAACCCCAGCCGCGCCGTAACGATTCTTTATACCGTATTTGTCTGCGGTCGTGTTCAAACGCTCCATATCTATATCGCAAATGCCGACGATCTCGACATCGGGTTGATCTGCCATCGCTGGGTAAATAACCTGATTCGCGCGTCCTCCCGCGCCTACCATTGCTACACGTACCTTATCCAAAATTTTGTCCTCCTTTTAAAGCTGCCATTCCGCTACCACTCGGCTACCACTCCACTACCACTCTGCTACCGTGCCGTCCTCGTTACGCCAATATGGGTTCTTCCAGTCGTGACCCCTCTTACTGGCCTCGGTTACGGCCTGCTCGTTGATCTCTATACCGAGGCCGGGTTTTGACGGGATCTTCACAAAACCCTTGTCATATTCAAATACCTTTGGATCGGCCAAGTAATCCAGTACGTCGTTACCCTGGTTATAGTGGATACCGATGCTCTGCTCCTGGATGATCGCGTTCGGTGTACATGCGTCGATCTGCACGCACGCAGCCAAGGCTATCGGCCCGAGCGGGCAGTGTGGTGCTATCGCTACATCGTAGGCTTCGGCCATTGTCGCGATCTTCTTGCATTCGGATATGCCGCCCGCATGTGAAAGATCCGGTTGCAGGATACTCACATATCCGTCTTCTAAGATGTTCTTAAAGTCCCAACGCGAGAACATGCGCTCACCTGTAGCTATGGGTGTCGAGGTGTGGTTTGCGATGTCCCTGAGGGCCTCATTGTTTTGCGGCAGCACGGGTTCCTCGATGAAGAACAGCCTGTACGGCTCCAGCTCATTGGCGAGTACCGTTGCCATTGGTTTATGTACGCGTCCGTGGAAGTCGACCGCTATATCCAGATCGTAACCGAAGTTGTCTCGCAGAGCTCCCACGCGGTCTAATACCTGCTGTATCTTCTTAAAACCGTCTACATAGTGCATCTCCTCGGTAGCGTTCATCTTAACCGCACTGAAGCCCTGATTGATCTTTTCCTGGGCCGCCGCGACGATGTCATCGGGCCTGTCGCCACCGATCCACGAATAGACACGGAGCTTATCTCGACAGATACCACCGAGCATTTCATATACGGGCATGTTGTAAAACTTACCCTTGATGTCCCATAAAGCCTGATCGATACCCGCTATCGCGCTCATAACCTCCGGACCGCCACGATAGAAGTATGAGCGGTACATAACTTGCCAGTGGTCCTCGATCTTGAGAGGATCCTTACCCAGCAGATATTCCTCAAATTCCTTAACAGCCGCTAAAACCGTTGCGGCTTTGCCCTCGATAACAGGCTCGCCCCAGCCGCATAAACCGCTGTCAGTCGTAATCTTTAAAAACAGCCAACGCGGGGGCACCTTATATAGTTCTAACGATTGGATTTTCATTAATATGTCCCTTCTCCAAATATCTCATCCACTAAGCCTTTGATGTATGCGATGTCCAAAGCGGCGTATTTTTCAGTGTTTGGCTCGTCTGTGTATTCGACCGGTAAACAGATATTGCCCTCGTATCCACGCTTTTTGAGCTGCATGAGCGCACGCCTCCATGAACACAGACCGTGACGTCCCGATGTAAAGTAACGCTCGTATTCGGCTTCCTCGGCCTCGGGTCCGTTCTTTCGGATGTACATCGCGTTCTTGAAGTTTACGATGGCCAAATGATCCCAGATCGTATCGATAGCTTGCTCGGGTTCCTCACCCGCAAGACCGCTGTGCGCGGCGTCCCAGATGCCGCCGACGTGTTTTGCATCATAATCCTCGAGTAGGTGCAGCATCTCCATCGTATTGTTGATACCCGGGCCGTAATGCTGCTGTATACCGACCTTCACGCCATATTTCTCACAGAGTGGCAGAAAACCCTCGATGTCCTTACGCATATCGGCCTCGGTCTTCAGATAGTCGTTGTTGAGGTCGTGGCCGTACATGATACGGATGAGTGGTATACCGGCCTCCGCACAGCCCCCGAACACATTCTCTTTCGTGTTGCTCGCTACAGAGCAGATATTTAGGCCATATGCGTCGAAGTCCTTTGCGAGCTTTGGTAAGCCTGTTTCGGCGTCCTTTGGTTCTACCTGATAACCGTCACGCAACGGGAACTCTATGCCACCGAAGCCGAGCCCCTGCACAAACGCTGCGAGCTCGTTTATGCTTTTGGTCTTCCACATCTTTGTAAACATCGAAAAAATGAAACGCTTTGACATTACATCGCCTCCAAAAATAGATTATATAAATACATTAGATTACATAGTCCATTGCAGCCTTACGCAACGAGAGAATGTTTTGGATGGGCACCTGTCCGATCATATCGGGTCCGAATAGCTCATAGGCTTCGATGTCAGAGGGATCCTCCGCGCGCTCGAGAGCGTATTCCACGATATG
Organism: uncultured Defluviitaleaceae bacterium; assembly: GCA_964621475.1. Lineage (GTDB taxonomy): Bacteria > Bacillota > Clostridia > Lachnospirales > WQUN01 > CAYURR01. The sequence goes on from CAZUNC010000004.1 coordinate 15,194, forward strand.
ATCCAGTGGTCTGCCGTCGGAAACCTTGATCTGGTGTAGATTTCCGTAGCCGTCATAATATGTATCGGTAGTAGGGGATGGCTTTCTCCGAAGTTACATTTCCTTTATATGGTACTTAAAATGCGTTCCTTAGCGGTCATGTAGTTAGCCCTCCTTTCTTAACCTCTGGTGTACAATGTTTGAGCTATGGGGTCGTTTCTTTTATCGGGAATATAGCACTATGGACACCTGCAGTCAATCACATTCTGAGGAAAAGTTCGCCAATGTGACATTGACAAACATGACTATGCATAGTAATGTATACCAAAGGTATATCTTATATGCTAAAACACGGAGGGTGATTATGACAAAACTAAGAAAATTGGGTTCTTCGGACCTCTTGGTACATCCCGTTGGTGTAGGTTGTTGGTCATTTGGGGGCGGCGCTTACTGGGGTGAACAAAGCCAGTCCGATGTAAATAATGTAGTAAGTCAGGCACTGGATATCGGTCTTAACCTTTTTGATACGGCTGAGATGTACAACAACGGTGATAGTGAGGTATCACTCGGCGAGGCGCTAAAGGGTAAGCGAAATAAGGCAGTGGTTATATCAAAGATAAGCCCGGCCAATTGCCGTCCAAAAACACTTGTGGAGCATTTGGAGGCATCACTTAGAAAGCTACAGACGGATTACTTGGATATATATATGCTCCACTGGCCGATCAATAGATATGGATTGCTGCATTTTACAAACGATCAGGACATCATAGACAACCAGCCCACGGTACAGGAGACCTTTGAGACCCTCGATAAACTCAAGAAGCAGGGTAAGATCAGGAGCATAGGCGTTTCTAACTTCGGCGTAAAGCAGATGCAGGAGGTACATGATACGGGTGTCGTGATCGATGTAAACGAGATCGCGTACAACATCATGTCCCGTGCTATAGAAAAGGAGATACTGCCGCACTGTATCGAGCACAATGTCTCAATCATATGCTCGATGGTGCTGCAGCAGGGCTTGCTCGCAGACATATACAAGCGCGTGGAGGATATACCACCGGCTCAGGCGCATTCGAGGCATTTCAAAAACGAGCGCGGACAGGATCAGTCGAGACATTTTGAACCGGGGGCTGAGGAAGAGGTGTTTGCGGCGCTCGCGGAGCTTCGTAAGATATCTGCGGATTTGAACATACCGATGGCACAGCTCGCGGTGGCTTGGGCGCTGCATAAGCAGGGGATAGATAACGCGTTGGTGGGTTCGAGGAATATAGATGAACTGATGGATAATGTTAAAGCGTCGGAGTTGGTGCTTTCGCCGGATATAATCGCAGCTATAGACATGTTGGGTAAGCCTGTCCTGGACAAGCTTGGACATAACGCGGATTATTATGAAAACACTAAGAATTCGCGAATTTATTAAACTATGGATAAACGTTTGGTTCTTTATCAGAGCATAGCGGATAACCTGCGCACACAGATCATGGAGGGTGCGGAGAATACATTTTTGCCGTCTGAACGCGAGCTTGCTGCGAAATACGGTGTCGAACGCCTGACGATACGCCGAGCATTAAAGGTTTTGTCTGATGAAGGCTTGGTGCAGCGCATACGAGGCAAGGGCACGATCGTAAATAAACCTCAGATGCAACAGGAACCCAGGCATTACAGCGAGGATTTGAATGTATTGTTTGCGTTGTCGGCCGGTGACGGCGAAAAGATCAAGCAGCCTTACATGGCTAACCTGTTTTACCGGCTTGAAAAACTCTTGTTCCATGACGGGTTTAATCTAAAGTATGTACAGATAGGTCCAAAGGGTAATATGTTGGATTTTGCAAAGGTACTCTCATCGGTGAGCGGAGTGATCTTTTACAGTAAGGTCGATCTGCAATATATTAATCTTGCTATTCAATATCGTGTGCCGACATTGTTGGTCTCTAACGTCGTGCCCGGTGTTCCCGCGATCCTTTATGATAACATCAACGGCACCTATGACGCGGTTTCGCATCTGATCGACGCAGGCTGTAAGCGCGTTGCGTTTATCTCGGGAGCGGAGGATTACCTAAACGCGCAGCAACGCCTGGAAGGTTATATACGCGCACTGGCCACACATGGCCTGCCATATGATCCGGATATGGTGATCGGCGGCAGATGGGATTTCGAGAGCGGACGGGAATGTACGGAGGAACTGATAGGACGAGGGATCCGGTTTGACGGCATCATGGCCGCTAATGATATGATTGCGCTCGGTGCTATGCGCGCGCTGTCTTCGCATTCGATAACCGTACCGGGGCAGGTAAGGGTCGTGGGCTTTGATAATATCGAGTCCGGCGAATTCTCAACGCCGTCGCTTTCAACGGTCTCGGTCTGTTCGAAAACCGTCGCATGGACAGCGATGGCCGTGCTCAAACGATTGATAGACGGCGATAGTATGAATGAGGCACTAATGATCCCTGCGAATTTGATTATAAGGGAGTCGAGCAGCACCTAAAAAACGGGGCTGTAGCATGCGAAAATCCGTGGTAAGGGTTTTCTCTTGCTACAGCCCCGTCTTCAATGTTTCAATTAGACTTACCGAATCACTCTGTAAGTAATTGTATCGCCTTCATATAAATACTTTCAACTACATGATCGGGAATATCTGTTTGGGAGTACCGTATGCAAAAACGTATGCGGTTATTTGTCGTGATGATGCCAATGTTTATGAGATTGGCAGGAAAGGCTGGGGGTATAAATAACACTTCTTCGACAGACAGATTGGCAAACATGGCTATATCCTGTTTGCCTAAATTTGAAACGCCGATACCCTTATTATCTGTTGTTTCACCGAGTATCATCGCGAGCTTTTTTGCGTGCAGATTATTAAAATCGCCATAGGCCGCAAATGGCACCGCATCTAAAAATGCTTTGTCAAGGAGATTTAAGAACTGGATAACCTGATATCGATATTTCGGTACATTAAGCTGTTGCCTCAGCGCTTTCTTAACAGTTCTTGCATTATCCGCAAACGATTTAGCTTTATCCCAGTGTACAAGCGTTTTGATGCCTGTTGTGCAATTACCCATTGCATCGGGGGAGGGGGTTAGCATTTCATTTCTGATGTTTGCTGCTACGCCTAATTTCACTTTATCGATGTTGTTGTATCCGCTGTCGAGTAGAGCGCTTGTAAAAGCCGCTGAAATGGCTTCGTTTACAGTTATGGAGATCCCTTTGCATTTTGAAATAATACGATCGAGCCGCGAGCTATCAAGAACTCCCAGGTACATACATGGGTTGTTTGCCTTTCTATATGTAGTGAAAAAATCCAGATACTCGCGCTCGGTAAATTGCTTTGATGTAGAGCGCCAGGATCTATTTAGGCATTTTGCATAAATGGTAGAAATGAAGCCAAGACCTGTTCGATCCTTTATCGTGTTGTTCGCTATATATTTAATGGGCGTAGCATCCAGCTCTCCATCGAGTGCGTAAAGAAAATCACGAAGTAGATTAAGATAACCAATACCATCGCCAATAACATGGTGCCCGAGTATTACAATATCGATCTTATCGTTCTTTCGAAACACGCAGAATTTTGCAAGAGGGCCGGTGGTAAAATCAAAGGGCTTGCCGTCTTCGCGCTCATACCATTCATGCCATTTAAGGTTGTTGTTGTCATATATCTCGAGGCTTGGTTTGGTGTGATTAGGCAGATACCAGATGTTATTGTTATCATCGGTCTGTAGTACACATGTGAGCAAGATGTGCCGACGACATACGGCTTCTATAGCATCGTGAAACTGATCGTTTGTAAATGCTCCGGTTATTGTAGATTTAAAGCATACATTTATATTAGGTGAGCGATAATGTAAACGCTCGTTTCCCATGGGTATTCTCTCCATTGATTTTCCTCCTTGAATATATACCGTTATGTATATTGAATGGTAAAATAAAAGGTCTGATGCCCTTATTATTTTTACGAAAAAATTCCGTGCATAAATTGCTGCAATATCCTCTTTACCTTGTTTTCATCTAGCTGAACGTACCCCTGATACCAAAAGCCGATATTTGAATTAATGATGGCGACAAAGTTGCACGCACATTCAAACTCTTTGTTTTTAAGATTTGTGTGATGGGCTGCGATGTCTTTAAACAGATTAATGATTATCTCATATTGCCTTGTGATGTACGGCTTGGTGATGACGGTGGTTTGAGCGGTCGGTGGCGCAAAGGCCAGTGATAGCAGCATTAAGTAAAATGTTTGGTTTTCTTGTGCAAAATTAAAATAGGCATGGACTATACGCCGAAGCACAGGATAAATATCCTCAATATAGGATTCTGTGTTAGGCCTGTATGTACACAAGCCTTCGAGCATACGGTTAAAACGCTCATAATATTCTTCCAAAATGGCTTTAAATACCCCCTCCTTGCTTTGGAAAAAATAATAAAGCGTAGGCTTTGTAATCCCGGCCTGTGTGGTGATTTCCGTAATGCCAACGGACTCGTAGCCCTTTTCCCCGAATAGCTTTAACGCACACTGTAATATTGTATCTCTGCTGTTGGTATTATTCATATGCTTATGATATACCTATCGGTATAATGTGTCAATATGATTATTGCATAATCGATAGACCACCGTTAAATACGCCAGATATAAGCCGCAAAAGCATAAACAAAAGACACCCAGAGCACTAATAATAACGTCGGTACGAGACAATATTCATTTCTACGACTTGAAATCATCAGTTGGCCTATCTGCAACCTTGATATACGAATATAACTTAAGATCCCTGATATAAGCTGTACAAAGGTTTCCATTAGGCTCTTTGCCGAATGAGAATCGAGCGCACCGGTCGGTTCGTCGGCCAATATAAGCTTGGGTGAAACGGCGATTGCCCTTACACAGGCACAACGCTGACGCTGGCCGCCCGATACCTCGTACGGGTACTTTTCCAGCACTTCATAAATCCCGAGCCTCTTAGCTATTGCATCAATGTGATCGTCCATTTCTTTTCTACATGTCTTTCTGATAATCAGTGCCAATGCGATTTTTTCACGTAGAGTTAGGGTATCGAGTAGGTTATAGTCTTGAAACACGAAACCCAGGCTGTCCTTTCGAAAATCGGCCATCTGCGATTCGTTGAGTGTGGAAATATCCTTACCATCTATAGAAATTTTGCCGCTTGAGGCTGTATCGATCGTAGCTATTAGGTTAAGCAGTGTAGACTTGCCAGAACCGGAGGAGCCCATAATCCCCACAAACTCACCTTTGGCAACGCTAAAACTTACACCATTCACGGCAGTTACGCTGTCAAAGGTTTTTAAAACAGATTTTACTTCTAATAATGCCTGCACATTTTTACCTCTTACTTCATAGTCGTGAAATATTGGTTTGCCATCTCGGTAAATAGAGTAGGGGTCCAGTCAATATTTGACGGAAAGTCTTTTGCTGTTATTGCAGCTATTAGATATTTATTTAACGGTAACATGTCCTTAATCTTAAGAATGTGAAGCCCGTCACGCACGGCAATTTTGTCGGATATTATTTGTTTCACATCGAAATATAACCGCACACCCGGGTTGTATAGTGCATTGGGGTCTAAGCATATATAACCAAGCTGACGGGAGTTTACTACAATCTCACCGCACCCGTTCGGGATATCTAACATCACATAATCCGAATAATCTTCGGGCTCCATCAATTGTTTTAACCCGATTTCGCTAACCGGCTTACCCATCTGCCTTAACATATTAGGGGATACTATAGACCCATCATGTTGAATGCTGCTCCAGTTGGCCAATGTAGTGCTATGAACCATAAATGGCACATCCGTATCTCGATATACAACATTGTGGTTTGCATTACTATAACGGTTCAAAATATCTGCCGCATACATACCTGGTGTCAATTTTAGTATTACATTTCGTCCGTAGGATTCTTCATAATACAAGAAATCGAATAGTCGGGTAAAAGCCATATCGGATTCAGGTGAAACTCTAACGACATAGACCTTTGCATTGTCATAAACATTTGTCGTAATGTTAATAGTCTGATCATATATAAATGACGACCAAGTACTGCCATATGTACCATCCGGTATATATGGATTTTGATTAGTAGGATTCCAATTATCATTTGCTATGTAAATCACAGTATTACCTCATTCCCAATATACAATCGACGTTAGTTTTTGAAATCCCTATATGTTAAACATATAGGAACCAAGATAGCTATTAATAAAGCCAGATTAAATATCGCGTTGAAATAAACATGAAAATATAGGGAGATAGGCTCATCAATAGCAAACCACGCTATCAAGCCAATGAGTACACAATACCATGCCCACTTTTCCTTTTTAGCAAATGCATTTTGAACGATAAAGAATATTAGTATACCGTCCATGAGGCATGTTGCACCGAGCAGACCATAGATCCACTGTTGAAAGCGCAGGGCCTCTATGGATAAATCATTACTGCCAAAGAATGTGGGATTGATTTGATTATTAAAAACTATTTGAAACAATTGAGTTTGATTAAATAGTGCAATAACAATTCCAAATAGGGAAAACAACACACTTATAACCTTAAGCCATATAACGCAAAAATTAAATCTATCCATATTGATGTTCTTCATACAAGTCCACCCGAATACCCAACCAATCGCTCGATCGCATACGCCGCATTCAATAATGTGACCTCATCATATCGGCGCGCCATCAAATAGCAATCTATCGGCTGCCTATTCTGCTGCTGCCCGATCGGGAGTATCAAACTTGGGAAACCGGTAAATGGCGCTATGATATTGTTAAAGGTTCGGCATAGTATAATGTCGATATCGTATTGTTCAAATACCTGGTCAAAGCCCCTAATGACGCTTTCACGGGTTGCAAGTTCATGCAGATATTCGGGTTCTGTCATGTTGCCGGAGGTATTGTTTTCTATATTAACAAAGGTGCTTTGACCGTATTTCAATGCGGTTTCTGCATGAGCCTCGTTATAGGCAATGATATCCCCGAGGGTTTTTAACGCTGCGCGACCACCCAGCGTTGACAGATAATAATTCATATCCGATTTGAACTCATAACGCATCATGTTCCACATATTGAATTCCAAATCGATTTTGATATCATCCGTCAGGATCGCTCCGGCATCGGAAAGGGATTTGCAAAATTGGTCAAAGCTTGCCTTCCTGTCGTCTGCCAACGAAAGCTCATCGGGGATTTGTGGGCGATAGATACCGATTCTTGTACCTTTAAGGTCGGCATTTAACAAATAATCATATTTCATTCGCTTTGGTTGCGCGTGGGTTGACGCATCCTCGGGGTCGACACCGGCAAGGACGTTGAGCAGCTTCGCCGTATCCTCGACGGTTCTGGCCATGGGGCCTGCAATGTCAAAGGTGTGGGCTATCGGGATAATACCGTTACGGCTTACCAACCCGAGTGTGGGTTTTAGCCCTACGATGCCGTTTTGTCCTGCAGGAGAGACGATGGATCCGCAGGTTTCTGTACCGACGGATACCGTACACAGCCCGGCCGCGACAGCCACGGCTGATCCGGAGCTCGAGCCGCTCGGTGTATTCTCACGAACATGCGGGTTTATTACCTGACCGCCCCGAGAGCTATAACCGCTCGGCATTTCACCGTCGGTAATGAAGTTTGCAAACTCTGTCATATTCGCTTTGCCGAGGATCACTGCATCGGCTTCGCGCAGCCTTTTAACGATAAATGCATCATATGACGCATAATGATCCTGTAATGCCAAGGAACCTGCGCTGGTATGCATCCTGTCGGCGGTATTGATGTTGTCCTTCAACAAAACCGGTATACCGAACAATGCCCCGAGCGGCTCGCCGGAACGGATTTTTTTGTCCAGCCTGTCGGCTATAAACAGTGCGTCCGGATTGAGCTCCAATACGGAGTTTAAGCCGTTTTCGGTCTTGTCGATCTCGGCTATACGCGCCAAAAAGGACAACACGAGCTCGCGCACAGTCAAACTGCCGTCACGAAACGCCGTATGTAACTCGGATATAGTAGCGAAATGATATCCAGCCATTTGAAAACCTCCTGTTCAGGTAATTACAATACACCCTTCAACACTAACGCAAAGAATACACAAGTGGTAAGCAAAAGAAGCGATACTAATATCATGCCGATGTATTTAGTTTTGGCCGGTTGTTCATTTGTCGTAACCAATAGGTTGCTTTTCTTAAGAGCGGTCTGTAACGGCTTATACAAAAGCAAGGTAAACGCCATATTGAGCCCGGCCTTTACCAGGTTAAACGGCAGCAAAACCGGAACGAGCAAGGCCGCAACGGCTTCCCTCGGATAACCCAAATATATCGGTGTAATCAGGTAATTCCATAAGAGCATTAAAACGGTCATCAAGACGCAACCGAGCACGAGCCCTATTACTGCACCCGAGATCGTTCTTCTTTTCTTATAAACCACTGCGGCTGTGCAAGCAAATGCACAGGTAGAGATCACATTCATAATAAGGCCGATAAAACCCGTATCACTCACAGACAGCATTTCAACAAACGAGACGACGGCAGACATTGCAAATGCAGTTAGCGGGCCGAACATAAAACCACCGATGGTGATGATGACATCTTTGGGGTCATACTTTAAAAACATAACGATCGGTATTCGCCCTACAACCATAACAACATAGGCGATGGCTGAAAGCATTGCGATAATAGTGATTTTCCGTGTTCTTGTATTCATAAGAACCCTCCTATATAAAATTAACACCTGAAAGAATGAAAATATCTTTCAGGTGTTAAGTAACAAGAGGTCGATTTCATTGTATGCCATTAACACATCTTCTTCCATCCAGACTTTAACTGTTGGTCTTGGAGTTTCACCAAGTCTGCCTGTGAGGTTTACTCACTGGCTTGCGGACTGTACCGCCAATCGGGAATTTCACCCTGCCCTGAAGATATCTCGTTATTCAGTTGTTGGAATAATTCTATCAAAGGTTATTGAATAAGTCAAATGGTTGATATCAGCTTTTCTACAAGCTCCAGTCCTTTTTCATCAGCCTCACGCCAACGCACAACGCAGTCTGCCATTCGATTTCGCGCAGCCGGATCATTAAATGCCTCAGACACCGGATCATGCCCGGCCTCGTGGATATAGTCCTCGCCCATAATCGCATTCGATTTCCCGAAATGCTGCTCAAGCTTAGACATTTCGTCCTTTACCTCGGGGAATAGCTCGATCGCCTGGCGGAAGAAATGCATGATGTAGTAGCGCCGCTCGGCCATCTCACACCATGTCGGATCGACGATGCTGTTGATCAGATTTCGAATGTCCTCGTCTGTATCGCTGTCCTTTATCTTACCCCACATATTTGAGGCCGGCAGGTGCTTTTCGGCTCTGACCTGTGCGATCATGTCCTCCATGCTCTTGCGCAAAAAGGCCTCCCATTCGGTGTAATAGCGCCTGTCTTCGCCATATATCCCCGCCCATAAATAGTCACGGATCTGTTTAATCCCTTCCAGATACACTTCCTTCAAGGACAACTCGTTTTTGCGCTCACCCATGATAATAAGCGTCGTATCTTCCCTATACCAATGATCAATGTTCTTGACCTCTGGCAGTATATTGTCCGGCTGTTTAAAGTACGGCGGATAAGAATAGGTGACAAGCACATCCCCGTCTTGTGCGTAGCCTACTATTGCGGCACCGAAAGACATGTCTTCGATCGGTGTGATGATCACAGGCTGCTTTAAGACATGCAACGTATAACATATGGCGCGTTTCATTTGCTCATAGCTCATGTAGTTTTCTTTCGTAGCGTCTGCACAATAAACCGTGCGATCAAATCCGGCAATGCGATACAGGCGCTCTAATCCGTCAGCTGTGACCTCAAGACACGAAGGACGCATGGCATAACCGGTTAAGATGTCTGCCAGCGTATAGTTGACATCACATCGCCATCCGTCATTGTCCATGAAGCCATAGCCCTGTCCCGAGTATTCCATAAAATATGAAAACTCGTTCGCAAAGGCGACATAACCGGGACAATTGTTCGTGGTCGCTTCAGAGATCGGTGTGCTCTTGTCCGGCAACACAAAGCTTGAAGGCAATGGATCGGTGTTGATAAAGTCATTAGCCATCCCCAAAATCTCCGGTCGCTTCGGACTATAACTCTCATGGACCTGGTTTAATTTTTTAGCTGCTTCGCTCATTGTATCTTCCTCCCGCGGTAGATTTTATACAGTCATTCTACCCATCAATTCTGCTCGCGTATTATCAAATGCAAACATCATTTATCCCCTTAGGCTCGATATCGGACAAAATAATCTCATCTTCGGGGTTTGAAAGCTCGTGGACGCATCGTAAACCGCGAACGGGCTGCCTATAGGGGAGAGGTTGTTTGCGTGTAGCCAGTTTAGAAGCATGTCTTTTGAGCGGCCAAAATCGCTGATCCCGTTAAAATACAGCATCGCAAATGTCTGTCGTTCAAAGTCCAAGATCCGGAAAGAGGGCTCGGTTACAGTCAAGTCGGTGGTAATTCTCAGACCGCAGGTAAATCGCTCAGTGTTTTGCTCCAGATAAAATTCCTTTGCGTTCGCTACTATGTATGGATGATATCGCGAGAGGTAATCGATCACCGCTCTGCTGGCATCCCTTTCGGCATTCTGCTCATCACAGCTGCATACAAAAAAGCGCATGAAATCTACCGTTTCTACCGATATCTTTAGGCATTCCCTTCGCCGGATGATCGGTAGATACAGCTTCAAGCGCTTAGATGTGGCATTTCTATAATAATATTCCTCGAAATATTGATGTTCAAAGCCCTTGTCAGTCTGTCCCGCATACTCAAACATGCTGCCTGGCAACCATGCGGAGTATAAGTAATCCCATGCCGCATTGATTTCATTCTCATTGTTTTTGACACGCGTTTGGGCACAGATAGCTTCGTAGGCGGGAAGGTAGCCTGTTTCTTCAAAGCCACGGGTGTTTAAGGTCTCTGGGTTTATGATTTCTTTGACCTCGACATGCAGCTCGTAACAGAGCATATGGCCCTTTTGCGTGGAGTTTCTGCCGAATATGCGACCGCTAAAGGCGGGGTTGTTTCGCAAAAATAAGCTCACCGCGTTGCTTTCGATGCCGCGAAGCATGGGGCTATAGTATGCGAGGCAAAGCGTCCTCGGTACATTAACCCGTGAAACCTCAACTTGAAATGGTACATCGTCTGAAAGCGCAGACAGAAAATAATAGTCGTTGCCTTCCTTATATGCGGTTGCTGTGGTGCCGAGTATCGCCTTGATCTCACGGCACAGGGCCTGCTGTGAGCTATATCCGCAAGAGCATGCAATATCCGCAAGCGAAAACTGCGATGCCTTAATCATACACAGCGCGTTTGACAGGCGCAGGTGCCGGATATAATTATTTACACTGTATCCGGTGAGATTATAGAAATCCCGTTGAAGCTGCATGGCCGACGTGTAGCAGCTTTTGGCAAGCGCGTTAATATTGTGCTTGTCAAAAAATTCGTTTTCGAGGTTATATATGAGCCGCTTAACAGAGGGGGGATTCACTTAGAGCACCTCCGGATGTTGCATCTTATACATTGTTATAATAGCATCATCGCCGCGATAATTGCCACGCATACAAACAACACTACATTCAGCAGTTTTATAAGCGGCAGGTTCTTACGACTGAACTCGGACAAAACGATGATACTGTCCACCTTATTAGCCATGATAACCAAGATCGAGGCTGGGATGCATAGTGCCGTGACATATATAGCTAACTTTGCGAATACAAGAACGGTCTGTTGATTTTGCTGCGCCATGTATAGGATGTTTGCGAGATAAATCTGGCCAGTGCATAGAAACTCACCGGCGGATATCGTTATCCCCGCCACGAACAACAACAACGCGCCGTGTTTTTTGTTATCGCTGAGGTCAATTCTTTTTATCAGCGCATGGCTGAACTGCCGGAATCGGACAGGTAGCTGTAGGCGTATCTTACCGTACTGTTCTTTGATTGCGTAGAAAAAGTCAATCACGTTGACCACAGCGAATACCGCCGAATAAACAAGCAGCAGCATACCGGAGACAAAACGGATCTGCGCGAGCAGCTTGAAATTTACCAGGAATAACGTGTAATACAGGGTTATGCCGATCGTTAGATATGCTGCATATTTACCGAGCAGAAAACTGAAGCCAAGCTTTATAAATCTCTTACTCGATGATGCGATCAGAGACAACAACAGCAACACCATAGACAGCAAGCATGGGTTCAAGCCATTTATAAGGCCTGATAGCGCAGAACCCCATATAGTGGTGCTACCGGCCTGTGCGGTATCGGGAGAGTACGCGCCCATGTCCGGATAAGTAAACCCGAACCCTGCGCCGTTATCAAATGCGCTGAGTGTATTTTTAACGATATCATCCGAGCCGGAATAATAACTGTCGGTCATGAACAAGATCGGTACCTGTTGCTTGCCAACCGGCACGTTGTATTTCAGAAAAAAGCTCTGCATCAACGCGGTGTTTTGGGGCTCTGCGATAGAAATCTCCCTGATTGTGTATGCTTCGGGTAAATCGGCGATGTAAGCCTTTGCCTTTTCGCATTCCTTGCAGGATTCTGTTACGAACAACACGGCGTATGGACTGTTCTTATCAACCTCAGGTATCTCGGCTTGCGCAGTTGGCATATAAGGCGAGGCATATTCGGCATCATCATCCATGAAGGACTTGCCTTTGTTCTTCGCAGCCTTTTCCATCGCCGCTTCAATGCCGTCTGTCATTTCCTTATAACCATACATGATCTCGTTGCCTATCACGAGGGCAGGGAACTCGTACTTCAAGCCGTTCTTCTCGGCGTAACCTTTGTACCTGTTTACAAGATCTTGGTTAGTGGTCTTAAACGCTTCTATTTCCAGCACGCTATATGTATACCTCGAAGACAGGTTTTCAGGCTGCTTTGCGATTGCCTCGTTTAACTTCAGAATCTCGCGGCAGCTCTCGCATGGGTTGTTGTTAAAGAAATACATCGTGATCTTGGGATTTTGTTCAGTCGCCGAGCATCCGGAGCCGGATAAACATAAAAACAGAAGCACAATGGTCAGCAATAGGCGGGCCAGTCTATTCATGATAGCCTCCATGCGGTCAAAGCCGGATACGTTCTTTTGTATACATCATAATCCAATTCATGTATAGTATAGCATCACTATATGAAAAATTCCATATCACAAGGAGGTAACCCCATGGACACTAAACAGATCATCAAGGAATACTACAACGCGAATGCGAGCGTGGAGTGGAACCGTATCGCCGATAGGCCGGAGTTTGTGCTCACATGCCGCTATCTGGATCGGTATATAAAGCCAGGCGATAGAGTTCTGGACATCGGGGGAGGCCCCGGACGATATTCGTTGCATCTGGCGGCAAATAGTGTGAAGGTAACGCTATTTGACCTCGCGGATGAAAACCTCAAATTCGCACAGGCACAGGCTGTGGAGCAGGGGATACATATAGAAACAGTATGCGGTGATGCGTGCATAGCAGACGAGCTTGTAAACGGCACATTTGACCATGTGTTATTGATGGGGCCGATGTATCATCTGCTTAACGAAACGGACCGCATAAAGGCTGTAAACGCGAGTCTAAGTCTGTTAAAGCCGGGTGGTGTAATATTCGTCTCATTCATCAACATGATCGCGGGTATGATCTTTGCGATGAAGATCGCACCACAAATAATAACCTCGGATCTACCCTCGGAGGTTGAGTATAGGTCTAATCTACTTGCGGGAAAGAGTTATGGCGGGGATGCGTTTACGCAGGCATATTTCATAGATCAACATGAGGTATTGCCGTTCATGGCACAGTTTCCGCTTGAGAAGTTGCACCTGTTCGGGCAGGAGAGCATCACATCACCCTGTGAAGGTAACATCATGTCCCAACCAAAGGAGATCGTGGATGCGTGGATGTATTTTGTTGAACAGTTGTGTGAGCGTGAGGAGCTGCTGAGCTGGTCAGAGCATTTGATGTATGTAGGAAGGAAGATATGACGGGAGACATGCGCATTATAGATTTTACACGAGCTCATATCACGGAGGCCTATGCGCTGGCGATGTCAAGCTATGCCGAGGAACGGGAATATGTACAGGAGCTACCGATAGTAGATAGCTTGCCGGATATAAGCGATTTTGCAGACAACGGATTAGGGGTCGCTGCTGTTGAGGGCGAAAGGCTTATGGGGTTTCTGAGTTTCTATCAACCATGGGACAATGCGTTTGGTAGCGGAAGCCGCGGTACATATGCGCCTATCCATGCGCATGGCGCGGTCTATGAAAATCGTGAGCGTATTTATAAGCGCATGTATCAGGTCGCGGCGAACAAACTGGTGAGAGCGGGTGTCGGCTGCCATGCGGTAGGGCTTTACGCGCACGATGTACACGCCATCAACGCGTTTTATACATATGGCTTCGGGCTTCGGTGTATTGACGCTATTCGGCGAGTTGAAACGATCCCACTGGACAGTGCGTGCTCGTTTATCACTCGTAGGCTCGAAAGGAACGAGGTCGCGTTTGTTAGGCAGCTGCGGCGTATGTTGACCGAACATCTCGGACAGAGCCCATGTTTTATGCGCTCGACACCGCACGAGATAGAGGAATGGCTTATTAGAGCCGAGAGCAGGGCTTCAATACTATTCGCGGCGTTTGATCGTGATCAAGCGATAGCTTTCATCGAGGTGGCTGAGGACGGCGAGAATTTCGCGACAGCCGTACCGGATATGCGAAATATTTGCGGAGCGTTTTGCCTACCCCAATACAGGGGAACGAACGTGGCTCTAAGCCTGCTAAACCTTGCGATTACTGAGCTAAAGACCGAGGGCTGTATACGCATTGGGGTAGACTTTGAGAGTTTTAATCCCACGGCATATGGCTTTTGGTTAAAATACTTTACAAGTTATACGCATAGCGTAGTCCGCAGGATAGACATCAATCCATAAGTTTACGCTATTTATTGCAATAAAAATCGAAATAGCGTTCCCGTAAGGCCGCATACGTTCCCCTCGGTACAGAGATACTTTTATGGTTGTCCATATGAACATCCTTTGCCGTGATGCCTAAAACATGATTTAGGTTTAGGATATACGACGCGCCGCATCGGGTAAAATCCGGAAAGGCAGACAGCATTGTGAAAAGCTCAGACGAGGTCATACGCACGCGCAGATCTGAGTTGTCGTTCAGGTAGATACGCTGATAGTTTCTCTGCGCCTCACAATATATAATCTCACCTATCGCAACGCGCCGCAGTTCGTTGTCCGTTTTCAGGGCAATGTATCTGCGGCGCGCTTGATTCATATGCTGGAAGGCAATGTCCATGGCGGTGAAAAAGTCCGGTTGTGTAACCGGTTTGACGAGATATTGGATGGCAAATACACCATATGCCTCGAGTGCATGATCTGATGATGAGGTGAAAAAGATGATCGGATATGAAAATCCGTTCCTTCGCAGTTCTCGAGCCATCTCTATGCCTGACTTTTGTGGCATATAGATATCGGAGAGCAGTAAGTCGTAGCCGTTTTGAAGCTCATTTTCTAACAGCAAAGCCTCAACTGTTGTAAAGCATTGTATACTAAACTCGTATTCGGTATGGAGCTGCCCATAGGCGTCCAGCATCGATGTTATTTTGTCAAGCTCTCTCGGTTCGTCATCGCATACCGCTAACCGATACATATTCTGTCTCCTTGCATTCGTTGATATGGCGACAGCCATTCTTGCCGGATTTCTTTGCTATGTATAACGCCTCATCAGCAAGCTTGGTCAATTCATTCGCATTTCCGTTTATCTGCGGAAAAACTGTTGCAATACCGATGCTTACTGTAACATGATCCGCTGCGCTTGAACGTCTGTGCACTATATTCAGGCTGCGAACCTCGCGGATTAGCTTTTGGGCGACATGTTTTGCACCGACAGCGCCTGTGTTTGGTAGTATAACGGCGAATTCCTCGCCGCCATAACGCGCCGGTATATCAGAAACGCGATCCAACACACTCCTGATAGCATCAGCTATCTGCTGCAGAACGTCGTCCCCCTGTGGATGACCGTATAGGTCGTTATAGGCCTTAAAGGAGTCCACATCGATCATTAGCAAGGAAATGGGCAGATTTTCACGTAAAGCTCGTCCCCATTCCCTTGCAAGTATCTCGTCAAAGCCACGCCTGTTATAGATATATGTCAGGGTATCTGTGATCATCAGGCGTTCGATCTTCTTTTTATAATTGTACAGGTCCATGTGGGTTTTAACCCGTGCGTTGACCACTCTTGGGTTAAACGGCTCTGCTATATAGTCCACCGCACCGCAGGAAAGGCATTGCTCCTCAGTTGATTCGTCGCTCTTTGATGTGAGGAATATCACAGGGATATCCGATATGTCCGGTGTTGATTTCAACCGCTCTATGTATGTATAACCCTTGGTGTTAGGAAGTAATATGTCCAGCAATATAACAGAGGGCTTCACTTTATGAGTGACATCAATGATATATTGGTTGCTGCGTAATGTATAAACATCAAAGGTATCCCTAAGGGTCTTGCGTAGATGCTTGGAAAGGCGCAGCGCATCGGAGGTGATCAGCACTGTTTCGCCAGGTGGTGCATCGATGTGTTCATATGTCGAGTTGATCATAATATTACCAATCCCCTGTGTTTTACTTATGAATAATGTTGTAATCAGTATATCAAAAAAGGTAGGGGATACTGCAATTTGTGCTATTTCGCAATTTTCTGGGATAAATTACATGACATTGTTATTCGTGTAAGTTGAGCAGGATACGGCAGACGAATATACCATTCTCGTTCTTAAAGTCGGTCTCTCCGCCGTAATGCGATGCTGCGTGGAGGATGCTGGACACGCCTACCCCGCCGCTGTATTTGGAGCGGGGCAGACCGTTATCAAAATCAACATCCATTTCGCAGGTGTTGCGGGTACAAATGACCAACTTGTTTTCCTTTTGAGCTATGTACACATCGATTTCCTGCTTTGGTTCATTTGAATGTGTACAGCCGTAGACGCAGTTTTCCAATACATTGGCCAACATAGCTACCAGGTCTATATCTCGCACACCTATATCCTGCTGCATTACAACGTCAAAGCGTATGTCAATATTGTTTTGCCGGGCCTTTATCGCATACGCGCAGAGGATATTGTTGGCGGTTATGTTTTCGCAGAGTGTCTCTATTTGTGGTCTCTCCGATTCCTCTCGGTATTCATCTAAATACTTGAGCAACGCAACCATTTCGCCATTCTTGGCATATTCGGATATGATCGTGTTGTGATGCCGGATATCATGTCTGATACGACGCGCTTCTTCAATAGACTCCTGCATGCTTTCGACCTGCCTCATCAGAAAGTTGCTTCGCAATTCTGATTGTTCCTTTTCAGCGGCTGTATGCATATAGCGGATCGTATTGAAAATAACAAAGTATACCGCGGCAACGATAACTAAAATCAAGAAGAACAGGATGACAGTGTTTTTTTCATACGCATTGAAATGATAAAACACCGCGATATAACTTTGATAGACGAAAAACAAAGCAGCGACCAAGCTCAGCGGCGGCCATCCTGTGATGATATCAATACTGACTGCGTCAAACTTCTTTTTTACAAACCGCACATAAATAAAAATCGCGACAACATAGATAGCGTTTCTAATAATCATCCGCGCTAACTGGCTGCCGTCGAAATACATATGTGCAATCAGGCCGGATATAAAGAGTGCAATAGCAAAGAACTGGCTATAGGTGAATAATAAAAATGACTTCTTAAAAAAAACATCAGAGGATTGAGCATAAAACAGAATCACACCGACAACTAATGTAAACATATACCCTAATGGTGCAGATAGCGTTCTATCATCTATATATGTAAATATTGCACAGTCGACTATGAAGACAATAGAAGCCGCGATTGCCCTCAATAAGATTGTTTTTTTTCTGCTGTACTTTGGCCTAGAAATCAGGTGTATCGAAATAAGGTGACATACAATAATAGTTATTAAGCCTAAGGTGTCTAATTCTGTCACACCAAACCTCAGTTTATAAGATAGGTTTTATATACGAGTTCTGCGAACAGGCTGTTTGCCCACGCGAACCACGGGCGCGTAAATTGATGCGGGTCGTTGACATTGAAACCCTCATGCATCACGTTACAGTCCGCGTCTGTCGAGAGTATAAGGTCGATCAGATGCTTGGCTTCGTCGGGGCTTTTGGCGGTGAGACCCTGCATAGACAATGCGATATGCCAAATGTATTCGGGTGGTGTGTGTGGGCTGCCTATGCCCTTCGCGCATGTGCCCTCGTAGTAGTAGGGGTTTTCCTTGCTCAGAATGAACGCGCGGGTGTTTTGGTAGATGGTGTTGTCGATATCGCTGTATCCGAGATAAGGTATCGACAACAGGCTCGGCACATTTGCGTCGTCCATCAATGTATAATTACCAAAGCCGTCCGTCTCATACGCGTAGATATCACCGAACTTCGGGTGATGATAGACTGCGTACTTTCTTATACCGTAATCGATCTCATGCCGCAACTTTGCGGCTTTATTTATGAGGTTTGCATGGGGATTGATCCCGCTTGAAGCCTCGTTTAAAGCTGTGAGCATTTCACACATGTAACCGAGTATCACGACCGCGAACATATTTGACGGCACCAGGTAGCCAAAGGTACATGCATCGTCAGAAGGCCTAAAGCCCGACCAGGTCATACCGGTGTAGTTGACAGGCATGCCGCGGCCGTCGTTTTGCAGGGTCTCGGTTTCGATAAAGCCCAGCAGGCTGATGTCGCGTTGGAAGTTGTATAACGAATCCCGCATGTGGTGCTGTTCAGTCACGAAGGTTTCAACGATTGTATGGCACGCAGCCACAAATCCGCCGTCCAAGACGGACATGTCACCGGTTTGTTTAAAGTATTTGTATGTAAGCCATATCGGGTAGCACAGGGAATCTACCTCATATTTACGTTCCCATACCATCTTGTGCAGCGGCGTTGCGTCAAACCAGTCGCGATGATCGTTTGCATCCTCGTTGAATGCGTTAGCATAGCTGTCTGTGCAAATGCAACGATACTGGCGGCGCAGTAAACCCTTTATAATATCGGCAAGTTCTGGTTCGTCCTCTATAAACGGCAGGTAGTGTACGACCTGCGCGGATGAATCCCTCAGCCACATGGCCGGTATATCACCTGTAAAAACAAAGGTCTCGCCATTTTCCACGCGTTTCGTAGTGGTGTCTATGGTGCTGCGCAGACATTTTGAAAAAGTGGTCAAAAGCTTCGGGTTATGCGAAAGGCGTTGCTCCGCGATGCCCATGAGTTTATCAAACACAATATCAATCCCTTCAATTTCTGATTTATCTCAGACAGCCACATTATAACAAACCTCAATCCCGTGTCAACGATGTTAGAATGAAGGATTCACAAAAGACTTTTCTAAAAGTGTGTAGCCATGTATACTCTTTCTAATGGAAGCGACAAATCTACATAAACGGGGGAACGCTATGGAAAAGAGGTCTAACCGCTATACATTCGGGCTAGGCACGGTGGGTAGGGACATGGTTTATACAATCGTGAGTATGTACCTGATCTTCTATCTGACGGATGTTATATGCCTGCCGACGTCTACATTGTGGTGGGTTGCCATGATTATCTTGGGTGCGCGTGTCTTTGACGCGGTAAACGATCCAATCATGGGCGTTATCGTAGACAACACTCGCACACGCTTTGGCAAATTCAAGCCATGGATAGCAATAGGTGCGGTGAGCTCTGCGATCTTTACTATACTGCTGTTTTATAAGTGGAATGTGACAGGAGCGGGTTATATTGTACTGTTTGCAGTCATTTATCTGATGTGGGGGATCAGCTATACCGCGCATGATATTTCCTACTGGTCAATGCTGCCCGCACTCTCACGGGGGCAGTCCGAACGCGAAAGCATCGGCTCTTTTGCGCGTATATGCTCGAATGTAGGATTGTTTGCGGTTGTGGTGGGCATCGTGCCTATCACGGCAAAGACAGGCTTCTTTCCGTTCGCGGTATGCGTGTCGGTGCTGATGGTGTTGTTTTTGTGTATAACCGTGTTCGGTGTGCGTGAGGGTGATTTTTCATATAAAAATTCGCAACCGACCACACTGAGCGGTATGGCGACTGCGATATTTAAAAACGATCAGCTATTGTTTACGGCGATATCGATGGCGCTGTTCATGATAGGTTATACAACGACCACGAGCTTCGGGTTATATTTCTTTAAATATGCGTACGGCGACGAGGGCATGTATTCGATGTTTGCGTTAGTGCTCGGTGTTTCGCAGATCATTGCGCTCGCGGTGTTCCCTGCATTGGGCAAGCGCTTTGAACGAAAGACCCTGTATACCCTCGCAACGGGGCTCGTTGTGCTCGGATACGTGATCTTCTTCTTCGCACCTACAAATACGATGCTGTTTATCGGTATAGCGGGTGTGCTGCTGTTTGTGGGGCAGGCGTTTATCTCGATCATGATGATGATGTTCTTGGCCGATACGGTCGAGTATGGGCATTGGAAATTTGGCAAGCGCAACGAAAGCGTTACCTTCTCGTTGCAACCGTTTATCAATAAGATCGGCGGTGCGATATCGAGCGGTATTGTTAGCGTCGTGATCATCCTCTCGGGTATCAAGGACGCAAATACAGCCGCCGAGGTCACGCCCGGCGGCTTGATGATGATGAAGATCGCTATGTTGGTGCTGCCTTTGATATGCATAGTGGCCGGGTATTTTATCTATAGAGCGAAGTATATTATTGATAAGCCGACCTATGAGCGGATAGTCAAAGAAATCGCAGAACGCAAGTAGTTAACCGATGCCCTGAGGCCTTCGATCGTCTTTGTTTCGATAACAGCGCGGCATGTGTGTTGCTGAGCGAGCGAGAAATATGATTGCAAATCCAGACCACCTGTGCCAAGCACCAGGTGGTTTTTCTTTGTCACAGGATCCGCGTCGTGGATGTGCATGTGCGTGAGACGGTCGATGTGCCGCGTGATAACAGGTTCATCCCTGTAGTCGTTGCCCACATTGTGACCGATGTCGAACGTGAGACCAAATGCCTTGCTTTCAAGCAAGATGTCGAGCGCATGGTGTTGAAAGCCCATGAATGGATTTTCGACGCAGATGCGAATGTCCGCACCGTCTAAAGCTCGCTCACAAATATCACGAAACGCCGCGAGCCGTTCATGGTAGAGGGTCGCATATTTTTCATAGAGATAAACCTTGGAGGACGGCATCGTAAAATAGACACCGCTTACAAGATGCATGTTGATGATTGGCACGGTGAGTTTCTTTGCAAGCTCGATGGATGCCAAGGCCGTTTCGGTGTACGCACGAGCTACGGCCTCGTTGAAATAACATGGGTCGAGGTTTTCCTCAAGGTGGATCGTGTAGTAGAGGCCGTGTTTACTTGCGAGCTCAGTGAAATACTCGGCATCGATGCTACCGGGCTGATATTGTGGAAGGTTCATGTTAAGCTCTATAAAGTCCAACCCAAGCTTCGCGCAATACGCCGCGCATGATGTTATATCCGGTAGTTCGATCAGTGTGGGCATGCCTATATGCATATTTTTCCTCCTTGGATGATCTAGAGTAGTGGGCTTGCGGATTTATTATACATCCCTGAGTACATTTCACAATACATTGACATACAAAAAACGCCTACATTTAAGCCACATATCATCGACTTATCCCAAAGAGATGCGGATGAGATATATGCGAGGATTAAAAGTCAAATAGAGCAAGGGCAGCATGTTAATGAATTGGATTTGATATTTCTGCCGTTGTATCACGGAAAAGAAAAGTCGACTATAGAGCTGCTCAAAGACAGCCTAAGATTAGCCTCTACAATGGACAGTAAAACCGCGTCGAACGAAAAGATCGCTGCATTGATGTTAGTATTGGCGGATAAAATGGTGAGTAAAGAGCAAATATTATCGTTATGGGAGGAATTTAAGGATATGAGAAAATTGAAAATACTTGAAGTTGCGGAAGAAAAAGGTATGGAAAAGGGTATGGAAGAGGGAATAGAGAAGGGTATAGAAAAGGGTATGGAAATGGTAATTCGGAACATGTTACTAACCGGATTGACTATCCAGTTTATTGTAGAGCACACAGGGGTCAGCGAAGAAAAGGTACGTATGATACAAGCGACCCCCGCGTGAATTGCACACCATATATCAATTTTCTCCCTTTGCTGCCCGCCATTCGTTGAAAAATGCCAAAAGGCTCTGTTGTCGCGCTGTGCGGTCATTGCTCACAGCCTTCGCGGCAACGTCGTATAGGGTATCGGTGAGCGGCCATCGCTCGCGACTTCGATCATAGTTCGAAAATAGCGCGAACGCCGTGGCGCCCATCGTGTATACATTAGTGATCTCGTTGATATCGGCACCGAGTACAAACTCCTCGGGAGACATAAAACGTGAGCTGCCCCAGAGGCGGCCCATGTTGTTTGTGTAAGGGATTTTTGCATAAAAGTCTATATCGCAGATTAGTGTGCGGCCCGCGTTGATATCGTACAGGATGCTCGCGTCGTAGAAGTCAATAGCGACATAACCCTGCTGTGCGACGAAGATGTGAAACAATACGATATCCTCGAAGATCCTCATGTGTGTGGATATCGGCAGATCCATAAATCTGTGGCGCGAGAGCGGGTACATCCTGCCCATGCATTCGCCATCGCACCACTCGAAAACAGCCGCGTAACCGCCGGATACCTCTTCCGCAGAAACGAGCTGAATGAGGTTCGGGTGGGTCAAATCACGGTAGATTTGCACCGAGGACATAAGATTTGAGATCGCATCCGCTGGCGTAGTACCTCCACGGGCTGTCGGCGCACCTGCAAATTTAACGAACAGTCGATTGGGGAGGGAATGGTCGGTTGCCTTGACCCCGAAGCAGATATTGCCGGAGTCCTGATCGTCGTAAACCTTGAAAACCGTACCGTAACGGCTCAGAAAAGACATGTCGAATGGGGATTTGAGTTTGTAGGGTGCGCCGTCGGCGTATTGGATATAGAAATCCTCTATGTACCAGCTCGGCACGGGGTTGAATCCGTCGTGCATGCCTCCGTACCAGGAGAGAACGTCGCGAGCCTGATCAAGCATCGTATTAAGGTCGTCCTCGCCGAATGGGATAGCCCAGTAAATAGAAGAAACCGTGTTGCTCGCGATATAAAACGCAAGCAGCTTGAAAAACTCGATAGGTGGTTTTCCTCCGAAATAGCCTACGAGCTGCCCGGTAGCAAAATACGGGCTCGTAGCCGCGCTCCAGACAATGCGGTTAAACTCCTCCCAAGGGTCGCCGTAGTCATAGCGGTTGAAGTCTATCACCGACAGTTCGTAACCGAGCGCGGAATCCACGCGATCGATGACCATGTTTCCGACGTGGTAATCCCCGTGTTGGAAGCATTGTGGCCTGTCCGCGAGCAAGTCTCGGTTAGACTCGAGATACGCGATAACCCTGTCGTCACCGTCGAAACGTAGTCCGCATTCGCTATACTTAGCGATTTTGATATCCACCTTGCGGTTGAAACGGATTTCCCATGGCTCCTGATTGGCGGGTGGGGGTATGGAGTGTATGCGTCGGAGTATCTCGCCGGATCTCAGACCAAGTACATATTGATCGGTTTCGCTTAAAAGCGGCAATAGCTGTTGGGCATCCTCTCCGTCACACCAACCGAGTAGGGTGTATACGGAGGCGGGAGTGTTG
>CAZUNC010000005.1:0-37794 GCA_964621475.1 uncultured Defluviitaleaceae bacterium
CATACGGGCACAGGTCCTTGATGTCCTGCGGCTTTACGAAGTCCCTGCCCATGATGGCCGCATAGGCCTGTGCGGCTCGTGCAAGCGCGATACTGCCGCGTGGGCTCACTCCAAGCGCAACAGCCTCGTGTTGGCGCGTGGCTTCCGTGATATCGATGATGTAGCGGTATATGTCGTTGTGTATGTGGACGGTTTTGACCGCAGATTGGATCTCGGTAAGTGTCTTCAGCTCACAGACCGCTGTTAAGGATGTGAGCGGTTCTTCGTTTATGTAACGCCTGACCACATCTACAGCAGATGATCCCTCGGGATAACCCACGGACAGTTGTAAAATAAAACGGTCGAGTTGAGCCTCGGGCAACGGGAAGGTGCCTTGGGTTTCGATCGGGTTCTGCGTTGCGATAACGAAATATGATGCCGCGAGCGGATATGTAGTGCC
Source organism: uncultured Defluviitaleaceae bacterium (assembly GCA_964621475.1). Lineage (GTDB taxonomy): Bacteria > Bacillota > Clostridia > Lachnospirales > WQUN01 > CAYURR01. Next base: position 440 of record CAZUNC010000005.1, read on the forward strand.
GTCTATACTGATCTGACGTTCCTCCATGCTCTCGAGTAAGCCCGACTGTGTACGCGGTGTCGCGCGATTGATCTCGTCCGCGAGCAAAATGTCTGTAAACAATCCGCCCGGACGGAACACGAACTCACCGGATTTTGGGTTATAGAAATTGATACCCGTAAGGTCGGTCGGCAGCAAGTCCGGCGTAAACTGTATACGCTTGAACGTACAGTCCACAGAGCGTGCAAGTGCCTTTGCAAGCATGGTCTTACCCGTGCCGGGCACATCCTCCAACAACACATGCCCCGACGCAAATAAGGCCGTCATCACAAGGTTGATCTGTTGCTCCTTGCCGATGATGACCTTCTCTATGTTGCTACGTATGTCCCCGGCTATTCGGGATACGTCGCCTATATTCATATATGCCTCCTCGCCCTGTCTGAACGATTCCAACGATTGTGGAATACTTTACTACAAAACGAGGTGAAAAGCAAGGAGCGGGTACAAGGGAGTTAAACTATTACATCAAATATTTGCTTACCCTCGAACTCTATCCATTGAGCCTTGAATTCTTTGTTTGAGTCCTTGCGAAAGTCAAATGTCAGTAGATAACCCATTTCCATTCCTAATGTGTCCAGATATCCGCATAGCTGCTTATATGCATCCTCATGACGGCGTTCCCCGTGCCAGATTTTTAGCTCGACTATAAATTGATCCATACCGTAGTCGACTACGATGTCCATGCGTCGTTGATCCAGCAATTGGCTCTCGATATGATAAAATCCCATCCCGTTTACGAGAGGTTTCAGATAGGTCAGGAATACCTGCCGCGCATGCTGTTCTAGAAAACGTGCATCGTTTTGAACAAACGTCTGCGCGTAATGATCCGCAAAGTGTTCAAGACATAACACCATATCAAACCTACCGCCGGAGACGATATCATCTTTTAATACGCCAGTTATTTTAGGGGTATTACTCAGGATGTCCTTGAGCGTGAAATAATCGTAAATCAACATCTCAAAAATCTTGTTCGATATTTTGATATCGTTATATATGCCGTTTCGGGAGTTCAAAATGCCATACATAAAGCCGATGTCTATAGCAGGGACACCATGGGCAAACGGGATTGTATCGCCCTTAACGCATATACGGTATGCAACATCACGCAGATCATCGTTCGCTTCCAGATTCTTAAATAGGTCGTCTACCAGCGTAATATTTTCACTGAGAATTATTTTTACAGCGTTTTTGACACCGTCTTCTGTCCAGTCTTTTTTAAGGCGTTCGTCTATATGCTTACAAATCCGTGAAACAAGATATGGATAACCGTTTGTGTATTGGTATATTGCACTTGAAACCGTGGTGATATCCATTCCTATACAGTGGTCGCGTTCATACATATCTAACATCGATGCGATTTCGGACGCGTTAAATGACATGTCGATATCAAAGTCAGCTGCTATATTCCATGGCGAGTTTTGAATGCGCTCACATTTGTTTGGATTATGTGTTCCCCTTTGGATCAATAGCAATTTTATATTCTTTATATCTGTAACACCTGTTAGGATAACGGAACGAAAGCTATGATCCCTTCCCATAGCTCTGGCGAGATATTTGTCCCTGATCATACCGAGAAAATTAACAAAAACAGTGTTATTCGAGACCTTATCTACCTCATCTATCATTAATACAATAGCCTTGTCAGTACATATGTTACCGATATGCGTGCTCAGCTCATCAAAATTGCTTGGTAACGACGCTTTCCAGCGAAGAATTAAATCACTTTCGGCGCCGGAGTACGATAGCGCATCTCCCACCTTTCTAGTAAACGATGTACAGAACGCCTCAGGCGTCGCAAAACTCTCGTCACCAAGTCCTTCAAAGCTAATCATAATTGATATATATTCGCCGGACAAACGGTGCTTAAGTAGGTTAAGCGTTGTTGTCTTGCCGTATTGTCTGGCCCTGTTTATCGTAAAGTAATGGCCCTCGTCGATGAGGGCTTTTATTTTATTGAGCTTATTTGTGATATCTACCATGTAATGGATGCCGGGGATGCATATCCCCGTTACATTGAACGAAGGCATCTTCCTCACACCCTCCGCTTTATAACCTTCAACCGCGTATATTCATCCCTGTCCCTCTCCTCGAGGGTCTCTGTGATAAATTTCACGAGCTTCTCATACTTTGGTATCGTGACGTTCTTGAGCGCATTCGCGCGCTTTTGGGTCTTTTTAATATTCACGGCCAAACGATAGGCCGTGTTCTCGACTGCCGACAGCGTCACAATCAGATCCTTAACCTCGTTAAACTTCTTATACGCTTCATCAAGCGCGGAGGTCGTGTTACCGAAGCCGTAGTTTAGAGTGCCGTCCGTGGAGTTTTGATAGCTCACGAGTGGTATCTCCACGCCCATGATGCTACGTGTGCGTATGCGCACGGATTCCTCCTGCGGCACACCGTAGCTGTAACGCTCGACGTTGCTGATGCCCATCTCGATATTGGCCTGCTGCAACGCCTTGTACGCCTCCGTAAACACCTTATCTATGCTGGCCTGTATGTCTTTTGCCTTTTGATTTAATTCCAATATCTCTCGGATCAGCACGTTGCGTTTCTTGTCCAGCAGCTCGTAACCCTGCTTTGAGAGCTTCAACGTATTCTTGACCGCTATGAGATTACCCTTGGTCGGGAAGGTTCGTTGATCCATGTCCTCACCCTATTTCTGATAATATTTCTCCAACAGCTTCGTGTTGATACGATCGAGTTCGCCCTTGGGCATACGACGTAAAATGTCCCAGCCGATCTCGATAGACTTCATGATGTCTCTGTTGTCAAAACGATCCTGATTGATAAACTCCCGCTCGAGGTTATTACCAAACGCGAGATATTTTTTGTCGAGCTCGCCGAGCTCGTCCTCGCCTATTACGAACGCGAGCGCACGCACATCCGTGACACGCGCGTATGAGGAAAAGATCTGATTGGCCCAGTCCGGGTGATCCTCGCGCGTAAAACCATCACCGATACCGTCTTTCATTAGACGAGACAGCGAAGGCAGTATGTTGATCGGAGGGTAGATACCCTTTTGATGCATACCGCGATCCAGAACGATCTGGCCCTCGGTGATGAATGCGGTGAGGTCGGGTACCGGATGCGTGATGTCGTCGTTTGGCATTGTGAGGATCGGTATCTGGGTCACAGAGCCTTTCTTACCCCTGATGATACCCGCGCGTTCAAACAATGACGCGAGCTCCGAATACAAGTAACCCGGATAGCCCTTGCGGCTCGGTATCTCTCCGCGTGACGAGGATATCTCACGCAGTGCCTCGGCATAGGATGTCATATCTGTGAGTATGACCAGGACGTGCATATCCTTTTCATATGCGAGATATTCGGCCACGGTGAGTGCAGCACGTGGTGTGATTATACGTTCGACTACAGGGTCGTTTGCGAGGTTAATAAACATCGTGACGCGTTCGATTGCGCCGCTCTCTTCGAATGTACGCTTAAAGAAATCCGCAACGTCATATTTAACACCCATGGCCGCGAATACGATGCCGAACTTCTCGTCTTCGGCACCGGCGCCTGTCAGCGTAGCCTGACGTACGATCTGCGCGGCGAGCTGGTCATGCGGTAGGCCGTTTCCGGAGAAGATCGGCAGCTTTTGCCCGCGTATCAATGTGCTCAAGCCGTCTATCGCGGAGATACCGGTCTGTATATAATTTCGGGGGTAGGTGCGTGAAACGGGGTTTATCGGAGCACCATTTACGTCTCGCTTACATTCGGCGGCTATCTCGCCGAGCCCGTCGATAGGCCGACCGATACCGTCAAACACGCGCCCGAGTATATCTCCCGAGAGTTTTATCTGCATCGGATGCCCGGTAAATTTGGTTACGGTGTTCTTTAGTCCGAGCTCCTCTGTGCCCTCAAACACCTGTACGATAACCTTGTCGCCCATGATCTGAACCACGCGGCCCATGCGCGTTGCGGCGTTGCCCTTTACATTCTTGTCCTGCACATGTATCTCGACGACTTCGTCAAAGATCGGGTTCTCGACACCCTCGAGTACAACGAGCGAGCCATTAATGCTGCTCAATCCTATATATTGCATTTGTTATTCCTCCGATTCCCATTCTTCGCACCATTCATAGCAGTTAAAATGATCCGCCCTGCTCCTGAAATATATCTCGCCGACCTTTTTAAAGCCGTTACGCATAAACAGGTTGTTCATCTTGGGATTTTTGCTGTTTGTATCGGTCTTGATGTATCGCGTGCCGTTCTGTATGCTTAGCGACTTCGCGAAATCCATCAGCGATCGTCCAACACCTATGCGCCTGTGTGTCGGGGAAACAGCCATCCTGTGTATGACCGTAGCCTTGGTGTCGCGTGCCCACGGCAGCGGCGCGTATTCGGGCTGCTCGACGAAGTTTATACTTACAACCGCTATGATCTGTTCCTCTAATTCTGACACATAAAGGGTGTCTTCGTCAATGTCCTTTGAGAAATCCGAACGCACGGGATAGTTATTATCCCACTGATTATTGCCCTCATTTTGCAATATCACCTTCGTAGCCTCTATGATCTCCATGATCGCGTCCAAATCCTCTTTAGTTGCCTTTCTCATCTGTAATCCTCCGTCGTTTCTATGATGCTGCCCGTGCCGTTTTCGTGGTTTGGGTTTATTATGATCTTTGCCTCTATGCGGTGCTGCAGCTCCTCTACGTGGCTGATGATCCCGATCACAAGCCGTTCGTCCCGAAGCTTATAGAGTGCGTCTGTTACCGTATCTACAAGCCCGCGATCCAGTGAGCCGAAGCCCTCGTCGAGGAAGAAGAAGTCCAGCGATGCATTATTTTTTAGCTGTATGCGTGCAGACAGCGACAGTGCGAGGCATAGTGAAACCATAAATGTTTCGCCACCCGACAATGTCTTCGGTGTACGCCGCGAGCCGCCGTAGTAGTCGTCCCTGATCACAAAGTCCGTACCGTCAAGCTCGAGTGCGTATCGGCCCGAGGTCATTTCCTTCAACCGTGCGCAAGCCGCAGCAGTTATGTATTTTAGTTGCTTGCGCGATAGATACTCGACAAAGCGGTTCCCTTTAAATACCTCGGCCAAATCCGTCAGTAAATCGCTCTGTTTTGTGAGTTCCGTTATACGCAACTTGATCAGCTTCACCTGTTCGAGGTTTTTCAGTGTTTGCGCAAAGCGCTCTTGTAACACCGCGATCGAGGCATTCTTTTGATCGATGGCCGACTTAAGTCTCGCGACATCGGCAGCAAGTCCCACAGCGTTTAACTCAGCCTGTCTGAGCTGATCCGGTGTCGGCGGCGATAGTTGATCAGAATGGTCGCTAAGCCTGTCTGTGAGATTATAGATCGCGTTTTGTGTGAGCAAGCATTGATCATCGTATGAGGAGATCTCGTTTTTTGCGGTATCGATTCGATTATCAATCCGTGATCCATCGGCGATGCTTTCGTCAACCTCGTCGATCGTGATCGGTTTATTTTCGGACAGAGCCGTGTTCAGTCTATGCTCGCGTGTTTTTAAGTTATCACTGAGCTCATTTAACTGTGCGCTCAGCATTCCTCGCTTTGTAAGTATCGTTTGTTTGCTTTCGACAAATCTATCATACTTATTTTTAGCAGAATTCATTCCGTTATTTATTTCAAGTTTTCTTGTTTGCAATGCGTGCAAAAGCTGAGTGATGTCCAACTCAGGCGTTATCGCGCTTCGCTCGTCCTTGAGGCGTGCTATCGTCTTAGAGAGCTCGGTGCCCTCTACAGTAATCTTTTGAAACGCCATCTCGGTCTCGGACAATTGGTGTTTCTTTTTATCGGAAGCTATTACATGTTCGTTTATCTGTTTTTGAAGCAATGCGGCTTTTTTGGTGTATCTGTCGTAATCCTCAGTATCCCGTTCCATCTTCGCAAACATCGATTTTATCTGCTCAAGTATATGCCCTACAATAGTCGTGTCCGACCCGTACCATAACGCATCCATATCGGCGCGAAGCTGTGCGAGCTCGGTCTCGGCTTCGTCCTTTCGCGCGCAGAGGGCTTTGTATTGCTCATCGGCCGCGATCTTCTTGGTCAGTGCGTCATCTAGGGCCTTTTTTGAAACTGTGATACCACCCGATATGCCCGGGATCGGATGCTCTGTGGAGCCGCAGACGGGACAGGGCTTGCCGTGCTCAAGCTGCTCGGCGAGGGTAGCGGCGATGCTTGCGTTATGTTGGGCATGGAGCTTTAGATATTCAGCCTCTGTGACTTGCTGCTCGACTAAGGCTTGCTCTATGCGCGAAAGAACAGCGTGTATGCGTTTACTCTGTTCATCGTATCGTATACCCAGATTGTTTAGCTCCGTGATGCGTCTGCGTTCCTCCGGTGAAACGGAAACGGTTTGCTGCTGTAGCTGTACATTTTCGAGCTCCGCCCTCGCGGCTTCAAGTGCCGGAACGCTGTGATCGAGTTCTGCTTTGAGTATATCGATGGCCTGCTTGTTAGTGGCATATGCCTCGCGCAATCCTCCACGTTCTTTCTCCAGAGCTAAGATATGCTTATCGATTTCAGCCACGCGTTGTAGCTCGGCCTCTCTGAGAATGATCTTGGGCAATTCCTTTTCCGTATATCCCGCGAAGGTCTGCAGCGTGTTGATGACCTCGGATTCGCCGGCGATCAGCTTAACATATGCCGCCTCGTTGTGTTGGTGCTCGTCAAGCGCAGTTGCATATTGACGTTGTACCTCGCGCAGATGCAGCAGAAACGGCAAAACACGTTTTGCTTGTACGGCCTTTAATAGGAACACACGCTTTTCGTCTATATATGCGGCCTTCGCGCGTTGTGCGGCCTGTTGCTTACATAGTGTGTCATATTCACGCAGCAACTCAAGTAGGGTATTTGCGGCATTCATTTGTTGCTCGAGTTCCGAAAGACCTTGCCTTAAACGCTCGAGCTCGGTCGACTCGGAGGCTATTGCGTTTTTGGCCTCGTTGAGCGTGTCATCGCTAATATCGCCGTAGATATTCAGATTACTCTGTGCGATCTCCAGTGCATTTCTAATCTCGCGGGATTTACTCGATAATTGCTTGTTCAGCGCCTCGCCATAACGTTCGAGGCCGAATATGCGCTCGAGCATGTCGCAGCGCGGCTTATTGGTCAGGAGCAAAAACTCGCTGAACTTACCCTGCGGTAATATCACAGAGCGTATAAAATCATCATAACCGATGCCGATGAGCCTCTTGATCTCCGTAGCGAGCGTCGTCGGGGTATCGGCCAAGATAGACGGGCCGTCAGCGGTTTGTTCGTACAGACGTACATGTATCGCCTCGATGCCCATGCTTTCGGCTGAACCCGCACGCGTGCTGCGCTTATATGATCGTTCGATGGTATAACGAGCAGCTGTCCCGTTTACACAGAGCTCGAACGCAAAGTATATGTACATCGAATCGCAGTCAACGTTGATGCATTGTAATCTGATCTTGTCATAGCGCGGCATCTTGCCATACAGCGCCATCGTTATAGCGTCCACAAGGCTGGATTTGCCGCTGCCGGTCGGACCGAATACTCCGAATATCCCGTTGGCGGTCAGTTTCTCAAAATCCACGCATTGCTCCTGCGCAAAGCTGTTAAATCCCTTCACCTTCAGCATGATCGGCTTCAACGGTCATATCCCTTTCCTCGGCATGTAGTATTTCCCTTGCGAACAATTCCATGATCCCCTCGCTCGGCAAAACACCGCGTATTTCCTTGTAAAATTCGTTGAATTCATCGGTTATATTAAAGGCCTCTGTATGCTCATCACGTGTGACAGTCCCCATATCGATGTCGATTAGCTCCGGTGATATCTCGATGATATCGGATTTGAGAGATTTCATGAGCTTGATATCGGACGGCGCGATGACCTTATCGGTCTTTATTGTCAGAAACACAAAGCTGTCCTCGCCCGTATGTGCCTCACATAAGCTAATAGCCTCGGCTACACTGTCCGCGTGCCATATCTCGATCGGCTTGTAGTTGCGCAGATATATCTTCTGAACATCCGCTTCACAGCCGGGTCTAATATCCACGATCAAAACATACTTGGCTTGGCGCGCCTCGCTTTTTGAATACTGTATCGGAGAGCCTGAATAGTATGCCGGGCAGGAAGATATGCGCTGTGGCTTGTGCAGATGGCCAAGCGCTATATACTGCGCAGCCTTTGGGAACACGGAGGCATCCACACCGAATAGACCTCCGCATCGGATGTCACGCTCGGAGTCGACCATCTCTCCGCCCGATACATAGAAATGCGCGGTAACAATGTTTACGGTATCGGGTTCGAAGTGCGTGGATAGCCCATCGAGCATGAACCCGATCTTTTCGGAAAAGCTCATACGCAGTAACGCGTCGTCGTCCATATCGGACGAGGCGTGTAATAACTTGCCGAGTCTGCGTTCGGATGGGTAGGGGATAGTGAGTATAACGGCGGTTTCGTCCTTTATCCGTAGCTTGATAAAACCGCTGCCCGATGCGAGTAGCCGGAATGTGTCTGTCTGCGCACCGGAGAGATCTGGGGTGTGCGAGCCGATGATGATCACACCAAACATCGCCGCCAATTCCGCCACAGCCGATAGGCGTTCGGGGCTATCGTGATTGCCCGCGATGATTAATAGCGGGGTCTGCAGATCGCCGGATATGTACTTGACCGCGCTGTAAAACAACCGCTCGGCCTCCGCTGATGGGTTCGCGGAATCAAAAATATCCCCTGCCACTATTACAAGGTCAGGGGATTGGTCTTTGATGATCTGATAAAATTCATCGAGAAAAGCGGCTTGCTCGGGTATACGCGATGCATAATCGAGGTGTTTGCCCAGATGCCAATCCGATGTATGTAAGATACGCATCAGAGTAAGGAGGCTGCGGCTTCGTCAGCTACGATAGTGACGTTTCCATGGAACTGCAGTATCGAGGCCGGTACCTGCGGTGTAACAGGACCCCTGAGCATGTCGCGAAGTATCTGCGCTTTTGCTGCAGACGAAACGATCAGTAATATACGACGGCTGGCCATGATCGTACCGATGCCCATCGTGAGTGCATGCTTGGGGACCTCGTCCGCCGATGCAAAGAAACGCGCGTTAGCATCCACGGTACTCTGTGTGAGCTTAACGAGGTTTGTAGCTGCAGTGAAATGATCGTTGGGTTCATTAAACCCGATGTGACCATTCAAGCCGATGCCGAGTATCTGTAGATCGATACCACCCTCATCGGTTATGCGTTGCTCGTATGCTTCGCATTCGGCCTGCGCGTCTGCTGCTTCGCCGTTGGGTATGTTCGTGTTAGCGAGGTTTATGTTTACATGATTGAAGAGATTGTCACGCATGAAGTAGAAATAGCTTTGGTCGTTGTCCTTGGTCATCGGGTAATATTCGTCTAAGTTAAAGGTCTTGATCCCGGAAAAATCCAAGCCCTGTTCCTTGTGCAAACGGATGAGCTCCTTGTACATGCCCACTGGAGAGCTGCCGGTGGCAAATCCATATACGCCATCTGGTTTAGTACGCAATTGATCCGCGAAGATATCGGCAGCGCGCCTACTTGCTGCAGCGTAATCCTTTTCGATAATGACTTCAATGCGATTCATAAATCATAACCTCCTACAAGTATCTATTTAGCGTTACTTACTGTCTATGCAGTTTACAAAATTTTGTGCAGCGTAGCTCATTGAAACACCACTCAAATGTACGATGCCGATGTTGCGCGGTGGTATAGCAGGCGTGACCGGGATAGTAAACAGTGTATCGTTATCGGCATCTACGAACTCCTTTATCACAAAGGCCAAGCCCATGTTTATAGAGGCAAACTGTACGAGCAGCTCGCTGCTGCCGAGCTCCACGGACGGGTTAAAGCAGATGCCGTGCTTCTGTGCGATACTGTCTAAATACTGTCTTGTCTTGCTGTCGTTTTCGAGCATCAAGAGCGGATAGTTCTTTAGATCGTACATGCTGATGCCAGTCTTTGACAGATATGCGTACTTGGATCCACCGATCAATATATCGTGTATCCGCTTGCATGGGGTCACAGAGATAATCGGGTCCTCCTGTATCGGCAGATTTACAAAGCCGATATCGACGGTCCCGTTCTTTAACAGCTTGATCGTTTCAAGAGAGGTGCGGTTTGTAACCTTTATGTTTATGTTCGGATAGTTAGTGACAAAGCTCTCTATGTATGGCATCAGGTATTTGCTGATGATCGTATCGCTCGCGCCTATCCGTACCTCTCCGAGCTCCATATCGGCCATCTTGCTATATTTATGCTCGGCGGTCTCTATTAGGCACATAGCTTGCTGTAGATATTCGTACAGAACAGAACCCTCGGGTGTGGGTTTTATACCCTTTGGTGATCGTATCAAAAGTGTCTTGCCCATACGATCCTCGAGCTGCCTGATTGCCATGCTCACAGCTGGTTGGGAAATAAACAGTTCCTTTGCGGCCACAGACATATTTCCAGTATGTATAACCTTACAGAATATTTTATATAGATCATATGATACATCTATAACCACAATACTCAGCCTCCAGACTGGCTATATTGTATCTGTTTTGCGCAAGGAATGCAAATATCTATGATTGATTCATAAAATATACTTATAACTTCGAATATTTTGTAGAATTTTGTTATGACGTGATCGTATCAACGCATGATTTAAGCACAGTGCCTATGGACTCACGGATAACAAGATCAGCCTTTTGATCATACGCAGTAGCTGATTTGTTGATGAGTACAAGGTTTTTTCCAGCAAAGTAGTTCAATAAGCCTGAGGCCGGATATACATTTAGCGATGTACCACCCACGATCAACACCTCAGCCTCTGATATAGCTTGGGTAGCGTTACGCAGATCATCTGCGTTCAAGCCCTCCTCGTATAGGACGACATCAGGTTTGATTATGCCGCCGCATTCACAGATAGGGATATTAGCAGAATTTATAATAATCTCAATGCCATATGGTCTACCGCATTGCATACACGCATTTCTATGAACACTGCCGTGCAGCTCCACTACGGTGTTGCTGCCCGCCTGTTGATGCAAGCCGTCGATATTTTGAGTTACGACAGCGCGGAGCTTGCCCATCTGTTCGAGCCTTGCGAGTGCGATATGCGCGTTGTTGGGTCTTGCGTTGAGGTAGAGCATCTTGTCCCTATAGAAGTCGTAGAACGACTTCGTCTGTGTCATGAAGAAGCTGTGCGACAGGATATGCTCAGGTGGGTATTTGTATTTGAGGTTATACAGTCCATCTGTACTGCGAAAGTCGGGTATTCCGCTCTCGGTTGAGACACCCGCGCCGCCAAAGAATACAATGTTGTCCGATGATGAGAGGATGCGTTCGAGTGCGACCATTATTTTCCTCCTCTCATGTAATGTGTTTGCATTAATATATCACGCTCTGTATAATTGTTCCATATTAAAGTAAAGCAACATAATACAAGGAGGCGTCCATGAAGACAGAACTCGAATATTACGACATATATCCCAAAGTCGTAAAATCAGGCGAAAACACATGTGTCACGGTAAAGCCGTTAGGTAGGCATGTCGCGTTTGAAGCCGGTTATAGCTACAAGATAAAGATAATGCCGCTCGATGAAAGCAAGGAGCCGGTCTATGACTACGACACGATACACGTCGCACCCAACGAGAACGGCTGTCTGTCGTTTTTTTATACCTTTACAGGCGAACAGGAATACTATATACGCATCTATCATGCGCACAAGGAAGACCGTATGGATCTAAATGTTCAGGAACGCCGCTTCAACCTGCATGTCTACGCGCTAATGCCAGATGTGTTTGAGCGCTTTGCTTACAGGGGGGATCTGCATGCGCATAGCTTCCATTCGGACGGTAAGGAAGCACCTGAGATCGTCGCTTCTAATTATCGTAAGCACGGCTTCGATTTTTTTGCGCAGACGGATCACAGAAAGCTATTCCCGTCGCTTGAGTGTATAGAGTTCTTCAAAGACAAACCTGTGGATTTTGTGATGTATACGGGCGAGGAGATACACGCACCGGATTGCTTTGTGCATGTGGTCAATATCGGCAGCAAATACAGCGTGAACGAGATATTCCAAAAGAATCCCGAAAAATACAGATCTGAGGTAGAGGCGCTGATCCCGACACTTGATGTACCGGAGGGCGTGAGCCCGTTTGTGTATGCTGCGTGCGTCTGGATATTCGAGCGTGTAAAAGAAGCCGGAGGGTTCTCGATATTCCCGCATCCGCACTGGCTCGCGGATGTGTTCCATGTGCCGATTAAGCTCGTAAATCTGTTATTCGAAAGAAAACCGTTCGATGCGTTTGAGCTTCTGGGAGGTCAGGAGGTACATAGCAATAACCTACAGGTCGAGTATTATTATTCCGAGCTTGCAAAGGGTCATAACGTGCCGATCGTGGGTTCGAGCGACTCACATGGCACGGTCAACCGTAACTGGTTCACATGGACCTCGACGATTGTATTTTCAAAAGATCTTAAGCAAGAGAATGTATTCGACGCGATACGCGCAGGATACTCGGTTGCAGTCGAGCATTACCCCGGAGAGACCTACCGTGTACACGGCTCCTATCGTATGGTCAAGTTCGCACGTTTCCTGTTAGAGGAGTATTTCCCGATACATGACGCGCTCTGCTTTGAGGAAGGCCGCCTGATGAAGGATCTGGTCTGCAACGAAGAGGGGGCGCTCGAGGCGCTGACGTTGTTTAAGGGTCGCGTACCAAAGCTACTGCAGAAATACTGGGCGTAAACGCGGGGGATGAAGAAGCGTATATTTTTGATGTGTTGGGCCGCATATGCGATAGCATATCTCGGCAGGGTAAATTTCTCTGTTTCGATGCAGTCGCTGATGACGGCATATGGATTGGATACGCTAAAGCTCGGAATAATAGCGGGCGCGTTCTTTTGGGCATATGCGATCGGACAGCTAATAAACGGTAATATCGGTGACCGTGTAAACCCGCGCTACTTTGTCGCACTCGGGCTATGCGCGTCGGGTATATTGAATGCAGTGTTCGGTCTTGTATCGGACTTTCGTATGCTCGTCGTATTATGGGCGTTAAACGGCTTCTTTCAATCGATGCTCTGGGGGCCTATCGTACGTACACTATCTATGCATACAAAACCTGAACGCCGTACGCTTGCAGCGACGTTACTGTCTACATCTTTGGTCATCGGATATTTTACTGCGTATATTTGCCTCGGACGCTTGATAGATAATTATCCATCGTGGATATTTCTACTGCCCGGTATCGTGCTGTTTGCGATGGGATTATTATGGCTCTGTGTTATCAGGGTGGATGATAGCTCAACACATATCGCAACTGAACATGGTGCACACGGAAGTAAATCGGGCGGGATCAAACAATTCCTCTCATTCCTGCGCAGCAGTAACCTGTTTTATTTTGTAATCGCATGCATAATGCATGGTGTTATAAAGGAAACGATAGCTACCTGGGGGCCGATGCTCGTTTCGAAGACGCAGAGTATCGAGTACTCACGCGTGTTCATGTGGCTATCGTTTATTCCGGTGGTCAACTTCGCGGGTATATTATTTTCAGGCTGGTTAAACCATAAAATGAAGAACAACTTCCGTGTAGAATTGATCGTGTTGTTTGGTTCGACCGGTGTGTTTACGTTGATACTGACGTTGGCCTTGAGTCTGAGCCCACTGCTGTCCATACTTCTACTCGGATTGATATCCGCTTCGCAATACGCGTTGAACAGTATCGTGATGTCCGTATTGCCGTTGGATTTCGCGGCGCGCGGTTCAGTGTCGGGTGTTGCTGGGACGTTGGATTTCGCTGCGTATTTGGGTGCGGCGCTCTCGGGTCCGCTCGTGGGTGCGCTCGCTGTCGACGGTAATTGGCGCACTGTACTGATACTCGTTTCTATCGTATCGGTATTGGGTATATTCAGCGTATATATTGCCCGAAGGATTCATTGATGATATACTCTATCCGAGAGGGGGTAGAGAAATGAAGCATATAAAGACAATCAATGGCGCGACATTGTCCGCTAACACCGACCGCAGGATCGGTTGCGGTGAATGCCAGACATCTTGCCAATCGGCTTGCAAGACCTCTTGCACGATAGCCAATCAGGTTTGCGAGGCAAAGAAGAATTAATTACGAGGGGCGTGGCATTTTGCTACCGCCCCTTTTTCAAAAGGAGAAAGAGATTTGATACATAGATTTACAATAGGCGGTAAATATTTTGTGCTCGATGTGGAAAGCGGCGCGGTGCATGAGATTGATAAGGCCGTGTACACGGTGGTAGAGGATTTTGATAGATGCGTTAAGAATGTGGCACGTGATGAAATAAAAATAAGCGCAGACGGCATGTCACCGGAGCAGGTCGCGGAATGTATAGATGAACTATATGAGTTGTATGAAAACGGATTGTTATGTACGGATGCCTCGATCGAGCCCATAGAGATAGGCGAGCAGCACGTCAAGGCTCTGTGCTTACATATTGCGCATGATTGCAATCTGAGTTGCGAATATTGCTTCGCGGGTAAGGGTGATTATCACGGTGAGCGCTCGATGATGAGCCTTGAGACGGGCAAACGCGCGATCGATTTCCTGATAGCCTCGTCGGGACCGCGACGAAACCTCGAGGTGGACTTCTTTGGCGGCGAGCCTACCATGAATATGGATGTGGTAAAGGGCATAACGGAATATGCACGTTCAATCGAGAAACAGCACGGCAAGAATTTCCGGTTTACACTGACTACGAACGCGTTATTATTAGATGAAGGGCTTACAGACTTTATAAATACTCAGATGCAAAATGTCGTGCTGTCGATAGACGGGCGCGAAGAGGTACACAACCGTATGCGCAAGACCGCTAACGGCAAGGACAGCTATAAGCTCGTGCTCCAAAACAGCAAAATGCTCGCCGAGAGCAGGGAGCATCAAAACTATTACGTCAGAGGGACATATACCCATTTCAATCCGGACTTCGCGGCAGATGTGCTGCATCTGGCGGACTTGGGATTTAAGCATATATCTGTGGAACCCGTAGTAACAGACAGCCAAGAGGCATATTCGATCAAGCGTGAGGACATACCGCAGCTACTTGAGGAATACGAGCGCCTTGCTATAGAGATGAAAAAACGCCGTGAAGCCGGAGAGGGCTTTAACTTTTTTCATTTTAATATAGATCTAAAGGGTGGACCCTGTATCATCAAGCGCATCAAGGGTTGCGGAGCGGGCAGCGAATACCTCGCGGTCACTCCCGAAGGTGATCTCTATCCGTGTCACCAGACGGTTGGTGATGCGGCATATCGGATGGGCGATGTGCATACAGGCATACAAAAGCATGAGGTGTCGGACCGGTTTAATAAGACCGTACTCGAGAAGGCACATTGTACAGACTGTTTTGCTAAATATTACTGTAGCGGCGGCTGCGCAGCCAAGGATTTCTATGAAATAAACTGTGAGCTCATGCGTAAGCGCGTCGAATGCGCAATATATTTGTATTAAATATTCATTGCAATAATTATAAGATATGATAATATGACAACAGTAAACAATGCATCATGGGGGGAAATATAATGGCTGGTAAATATGATTTAACTTCAATCAATGCATCGTTATTTACACTGGGGATGTTTATACGCTCGAATGTATATATCGAAAAAGGCGGCAGCATAATCTTGTGCTTTGGGAATTCGATGATAAACGACGATATACTAAACCGTATAAAAGAAAAAAAGCTACAAGGTTACAGATTCCTCATGGACAGGACCGAATATGCTCAGATAATGGAGGATATAGAGGAGCAAAAGGCAGCGACGCAAAAAACAGCGGTGACACCTAAGTCCGCAGTTCACAGACCTGCTGAACCAAGGCCAGTCGAAAGCAAGCCGTTAGACAGGGATAACGTTATAATGGCTGCTGTAGATTATGAGCGGCTGATATCGGGTACGCGGATGATGTTTGATTCGGTTTTAGAGAGTGAAGAAGTGCCGCTTGAAATAACAGAGATCATGTCCGCGGACATCTCGGAAAAGGTTAAACACCTGAGCGCGTCGACGATACTTCAGAGTATAAACCGCGCTCGCAACATTGACGAGTATCTATATGACCACAG
This sequence comes from uncultured Defluviitaleaceae bacterium, assembly GCA_964621475.1. Lineage (GTDB taxonomy): Bacteria > Bacillota > Clostridia > Lachnospirales > WQUN01 > CAYURR01. The sequence continues at coordinate 16,528 of CAZUNC010000005.1, forward strand.
TGTGAATGTTGGTTTTATTAATGGGCTGTTCGGAAAATGGTTGAAGCTGTCTGAGGCAGAAACGGACAAGCTCATACAGGTGGGGTTGCTGCATGATGTAGGCAAGCTCAAGGTACCGCCTGAGATACTAAATAAACCTTCACGTCTAACCCGTGAGGAATTTGATGAAATGAAGAGGCACTCTGTTTATTCATATGATACAATTATAAATACTCCGGGATATGACCCGATCGTGGCGATAAGCGTGTTGCATCACCACGAAAAAGCGGCCGGAAACGGTTATCCATCGGGGTTAAAGCTGGACGAGATACCGATCTTTTCACGCGTTACGGCGATATCGGACGTGTATGACGCGATGATAGCAAAACGTAGCTACAAGAAAGCGTTCTCGCCTTTTGCGATATTGAACGAGTTTTCGAAGGGGCGCTTTTCGGATCTGGATATGAAGCTTGTAAACATCTTTCTGGAACTAATACCGATGGAGCTCGTGGGCAGGGAAGTGTTGATGTCAAACGGCGAAATCGCCGAGGTCGTATATGTGTCCTCCACTAACTTCCTATACCCGCTGGTAAAATTGGATGGTGAGGTAAAACCGACCGACGAGAAATTCTATGTCATTTCGCTGTATGAACAGATGAGATAAAAGTAAATAAAATAAGGGGCTGTTACAGATGATTTATATTCTGTAACAGCCCTTTTTTATACTATGCCGGCCTCTGCCTTTAGGATAAACCTATAGAGCGGTATCGCGGTCTTATAATCTACTATGAGCTTGTCTGCGAGATCATCCGAGAACAACAACACCTCGTCATTGACCTCGTGCTCGATATAGAAGGATTTGCGATCGAGCCATTCGCGTAGATCCTCTGGCGCGTCAGGATGGCGGCTGCGTTTGTATTTCTCGCCGTTGAGCTTGTAGATGTCGTGCTTTTTGAGTGCGGTGAGGACGGCCTTGAAGTCCTTGTCGCCGCTTAGTATCAGCTGGTGTACACGGTTCATGACTGCTTTGTCGGGCTCGTAATAACCGCAGCCGTAACTGAAACCTCCTGGCCACATCGCAAAATAGATACCATAGGCGTTTTTGTTGCGTGAGAATGTAAACCACAGATTGTCACGGTAGAGCGACTTGTCCTTTGCGAAGCGTGTGTCGCGGTGAATGCGTGAGATACAGCGGCGGGGGTCGGTCACGATCTTGTCGTCGATATCGCGCATCATAGGTGAGAGCTTTACAAACAGCTCTGTAATAGGGGCCTTTACATATGTATCGTACTCATATTTGTGTTCGGAAAACCATTCCTTTGAGTCCCTCAATCGGTTTTCAACTAAGAAATCTATCGTCTGCCTGCAAAACGGCATATACGTCCTCCTCATTTTATGCGGATACTTTCATTCTACATCAGCATGTTAAACATGACAACCTCCATGTAATATTTGTATATATTTTTCTTGCGAAAGGTACTCGGAAATGGTAAAATACAAATAAAACAAAGTTAAAACCACACAAAACAAACATTGGCTTTATAGTATTAAAAACGGAGGCTTAAAAATGGTAACGGAATACGAAGTAAAGAAACAACTCTGTGAGATAGGTAAGCGGATCTACAGCAAGGGGTTTGTAGCCGCAAACGATGGCAACATCTCCGTAAAACTCAATGATAACGAATATCTCTGCACACCAACAGGCGTGAGCAAGGGATATATGACACCGGACATGATCTGCAAGGTTGACAAAACGGGCAAGGTAATTTCGTCGTCGGGCAGTTTTAAACCCTCATCGGAGATCAAGATGCATATGCGTGTATACAGCGAGAGACCAGATGTGAACGCGGTCGTTCACGCGCATCCGCCGTATGCGACGAGCTTTGCCATCGCGGGTGTGCCGCTGACACAGCCGATCATGCCCGAGGCCGTCATTTCCCTCGGCTGCGTACCGATAGCCGAATACGGTACGCCGTCAACAGACGAAATACCGAACGCAGTAGCTAAATACTTGCAACATTACGATGCGGTACTCCTTGCAAACCACGGTGCACTGTCCTATAGCGTCGATCTGACGCAGGCATATTTCAAGATGGAATCGTTGGAGTTTTATGCGCAGCTGTTGTTTATCTCAAAACAACTCGGCGGTCCGCAGGAGCTCAACAGCGAACAGGTACAGAGCCTCTACGAGATTCGCCGCAAGTTCGGGCTTCCCGGCAAGCATCCGGCTGATGTCTGCGTTGGTAACAATTGCGGAAGCGGTTGCCACAAGCACACACCTACCGTCGCGCCTGCACAAACAGGAACCGATATGGATATAGCACAGATTGTTTCCGAGGTCACAAAGAGGGTTATCGAGAAGATGAGGTAAGCTTATGCCCGTTTCAAAACGCTTTGAGATCCTCAGAAACCGCCCTATAAATAAGGACGGTTTTATAGACGAATGGCCCGAGAAGGGCTTCGTCGCGATGAGAAGTCCGTACGACCCATGCCCGTCAATAGAGGTCAAGGATGGCGTTATCGTGGAGATGGACGGCAAGCGGCGTGACACATTCGACTGCATTGATAGTTTTATAGCGGACTATGCGATAAACACTACCCAGATTGCTGCTATGAACATGGAATCACTTGAGATCGCACGCATGCTCACGGACATACATGTGCCTCGTGAGCAGATCGTGAGGATCATATCGGGGCTCACACCTGCAAAGATCGCAGAGGTCATGAACTGCCTAAACGTCGTTGAGATGATGTTTGCTATGCAAAAGATGCGTGTGCGTCTCTCGCCGGCCAATCAAGCGCATATCACCAACTGCAAGGACGATCCGGTGCAGATAGCCGTCGATGCCGCAGAGGGTGCGCTCAGAGGCTTTCGCGAGGAGGAAACGACGGTCGGTATCGCACGTTATGCGCCGTTTAACGCAATAGCGCTACTGATTGGTTCACAGGTCGGTTCGCCGGGCGTGCTCACACAATGCGCAGTCGAGGAGGCCATTGAGCTGCGGCTCGGTATCGACGGGTTTACTACATATGCTGAGACCATAAGCGTATACGGTACGGAGTCGGTATTCACAGACGGTGACGATACGCCGTATTCAAAGGCATTTCTAAATGCGTGTTATGCGTCGAGGGGTTTAAAAACTCGATTCACGTCGGGCTCTGGCTCAGAGGTGTTGATGGGTAATGCGGAGATGAAGTCGATGCTGTATCTTGAAATACGCTGCCTACTCGTCGCGAAGGCCGCAGGCTCGCAGGGCATCCAAAACGGTTCGGTGAGCTGCATAGGCATACCTGCGTCGGTCCCCTCTGGGCTGAAGGGCGTTTTGGCTGAAAACCTCGTGGCAGCGATGCTCGATCTCGAGGTTGCCTCGTCAAATGACCAGAGCTTTACACATTCCGATCTGAGGCGTTCGGCGCGTACGATGCTGCAGTTTTTACCGGGTACTGATTTCATATTCTCGGGTTATGCAGCGGAGCCAAACTACGACAATCTCTTCGCGGGCTCGAACTTCGATGCGGAGGACTTTGACGACTACAACATATTGCAGAGGGATTTCGGTGTGGATGGTGGGCTCAGACCCATCACCGAGCAGGAGGCTATTGCTGTGCGCCACAAGGCTGCAAAAGCCGTACAGGCTGTGTTCAGATACCTGGGACTGTCGGAAATAACAGACGAACAGGTCGAGGCCGTAACCTTTGCGCACGGCAGTCATGATACACCGGACAGGGATCAGATCGCGGATCTGCTCGCGGTCGATGATCTGTTACGGCGTGGCATCACAGGCATAGACATCGTAAGGGCATTGGCAGAGAGTGGGTTCGAGGATATCGCGGAGCGCATCCTGAATATGCTAAAGCAGCGTATTACCGGTGACTATATGCAGACCTCGGCGATACTCGACGAGGACTTTAATGTAGTCAGCGGGATCACACATCCGAATACATACCAAGGCCCCGGCACGGGCTATCGGATCAGTGAAGGTCGTATGGCAGAGATAAAGGGTAGCTTTGGCAGGGGGGAGTAGCAGTGACGGACAATCGAGATTATATAAACGCGCTCATTGAAGCCCTATCGGATGCTATCGTACAGAGCCTGTCGTCCACAGATCCGCTTGAGATCGTGATCGGTGTGGGCCCTGCGTTCCAGTCCGAGATACACGAGACCATCAACGGGCTTTCCCATAATGACATACTGCGTGAGATATGCGCGGGCGTTGAGGAGGAGGGCATGCATTCGCGCGTCATGAAGGTGTTTCGCAGCTCGGATGTCGCGTTCATCGGTAAAGAGGCCGCGACACAAAGTGGCAGCGGCATCGGTATCGGGTTGCAATCCAAGGGGACGGCTGTGATACATCAGCGCGATCTGAATACGCTCACGAACTTAGAATTGTTTCCACAGGCACCGCTGCTGACACTTGAGCACTACAGGATGATAGGACGAAACGCCGCGTGTTATGTCGCGGGCAAGAACGTAACGCCGATCAAGCCGTTGAACGACCCGATGATACGCGCTAAATTTCAGGTCAAGGCCGCGATCATGCATATAAAGGAAACGGAAGCCGTAGTTAAGCACAAGCCGAGTATTGTATGGGGCGGATGAATATGCAGATATCCTCAAAGACGGGCAAAATGCCCGAACAGATAACAATAGATGAAATCAAGAAGGGTCATATAACCGGGGAGGATATTAAGATATCTTCAGAAACTTTGTTGCACCAAGCAGAGGTCGCAAGGGCCGCGAACAGACCGCAGATGGCCGCCAATTTCCGTCGCGCCTCCGAGATGGTGGACATACCGGACGAGGTGCTGCTGCGCATGTACAACATGCTGCGCCCAAACAAATCCACGAGCGCAGAGCTTGCAGCGATGGCCGTAGAGCTCGAAACGCGTTATAACGCTAAAGCTTGCGCGGCACTCGTAAGGGACGCGGTCGCGGTTTATGAAAAGCGGGGGCTCTGTAAGTGAAACTGATAGCGGGTGTGGATATCGGGAATTCCACGACGGAGGCGGCTATCGCATCGGTTGACGAAGGCGGGCACATCCGTTTCCTGTCCGAATACAGCTGTGCGACGACGGGCATTAAATCCGAACCCGACAATATCCACGGTATCGTCGAATGTCTTACACAGGCCACAGCCAAGCTCGGGAGAAAGATATCCGATCTTGCGTTGATACGTTTGAATGAGGCTTCGCCTGTTATAGGAGATACGCTCGTACAGCCGCTCACGCAGACCGTGATAACGGATTCCGCTATGATCGGGCACAATCCGTCTACACCGGCTGGGCAGGGCGTAGCGGTTGGAATTCTTACGGACATCGGAGGGTTCGATCGCATTGGAGGGGTATCTCGCATCGACGAGGTATCTGCTGTAATAGCCGTGGCGGACAGGCGATACGGGTACGAGGCTGTAGCCGGTATATTAAACGAGGCGTTGACTCGCTCGCGCATAAAGGTCACAGGCCTTATCCTCGAGTCGGATGAGGCTGTGCTTGTATATAACCGACTGTGCCCGGAGTTAAAGGATAGTATATGTATCATTGACGAGGTACGCAGGATTGAACTCGTGCCGATGAATAGGCTCGCGGCAATAGAGGTTGCGCCCGTGTCATACAGTGTTACGACGCTCTCGAACCCTTATGGTATCGCATCACTACTTGATCTCACGCCGGAACAGACCCGTTCGGTCATACATATGGCCAAGGCATTCATTGGCAAGCGTTCAGGGGTCGTGATCAAATCGGCTTCGGAGCCTGTGACCGTGAAGGCCGTAGACCTCGGCAGACTCAGCGTTCAAACAGAGGGTGGCGAGACTTTGACGGCTGATCTCGGTAAGGCTGCGGATGCCGTTATGAAAGCGGTAGACGAGGCACATAGACGGTCGCGGATAACGGATATTACGGGTAAGGCTGCATCACAGCTCAAGGAGCGGCACAGGATAAGTACTGACGCGGCGATCACCGACATGCTCGCGGTCGATACAACAATCAAGATGCGTGTAAACGGTGGACTATTCGATGAGATGATATCCGAACGCGCTATCGGACTGGCCGCAATGGCTCGTTTAGAAGCACTGCCGATGCAGAGGATAGCGGAGGCCGTGATGCAAAAGACCGGCGTATACACACAGGTTGCAGGAAACGAAGCGGCCATGGCCGCGATCGGATCGCTCACGACACCGGGTGTTGCACTACCGTTGACTGTGCTGGATTTGGGTGGTGGCTCTACGGATGTGTCACATCTGAGCGAGGACGGTACAGTCAGCTCGATATGCGTTGCGGGCGCGGGCGAGCTCGTAACAAAACTCATCGACGCGGAGCTCGGAACAGCCAGCCACTCCCTTGCGGAACTAATCAAGCGCTATCCGGCGGCATATGTCGAGAGCCTGTTTCACATCCGTATGGAAAATGGCAGACGTGTGTTCTTTAATGAGCCACTCAACCCGAGGTTATTCGCCTCGACCGTTTTAATGAACGGCGAAGAGCTGATACCGATAAACGATATCCCGATGGAGCGTGTTGTTGCCGCTCGACGTGAAGCCAAGTGCAAGGTCTTTGTCCGAAACGCCATACGCGCACTAAGGATGCTTGCCCATGATATGGACACGGACATAGCGGCATTTCGAAATATCGTACTGGTCGGTGGTTCGTCGATGGATTTTGAGATACCCCAAATGCTCACGGAAGCGTTTGCGGATTATGGTATCGTCTGTGGCCGGGCGAACATCCGTAGGACCTTGGGTCCTCGAAACGCAGTCGCGACGGGACTGGTGATCGGATATGCATAGACTGGTCATAATGATAGAGGTGCGCGATACACGGGATGCGGAATGGACAGAGATGTTCGCGGGGCTTGAGGAAGAGGGCGTCCCATGGGTGTGCGACACGCAAAACGGGGTCGTTTGCCGTATCGTTTTGGTATCGGGTGGCGCATCCTTTTTCACGGAGCATACCGGCAGAGCATTATTGTCCGTGAGCTTACAAGACGGAGCAGAAGCGATCAGGCGATTCGGGCAGAACGCGGCGCGATACATGAAGAATGAAAGGCTGATGTTATGAGTATATACACCGGAAACGGTGACACAGGCCGCACAACCCTCGCGGATGGCACGGATCTGAAGAAGTCCGATGATGTAATTCGCTGTCTCGGCGCAGTCGACGAATTGGCGGCACACCTCGGGGTCATTCGCGCGGCATCGGATATTAATACGAGCGCGTTTATATATGATATACAGCAGAAGCTGTTGGATATTGGCGCGTTTATCGCAACGCGTGAGGAACGGTTCGATATGAACGACGCAGATGTCACAGGGATTGAACGTCGTATTGATGAATTATCAGCGCAGCTGCCACCCATGAGGGCGTTTGTAATACCGGGGGAAACGCCGCGTGGGGCTGCGATACATGTAGCGCGTACGGTATGCAGGCGAGCCGAGACATTTGCGGTAGATATCCTTAAAAACAGTGTCGCGCAACGATACATCAATAGGTTGTCGGATTATCTGTTTTGCCTCGCGCGGCTTGCGGATAAAAGACCCGAGGGCTCGGAAAAACAACAAGTCATAACTCAGCAGTCCACGATGAACCTTAAATCCGCAAATCAACTTATCCAGAATGTTATAACAGACGCAACCGATATCGGCGTGAATGTGGTGGTGGCGGTTACGGATACCTCCGGGAACCCTATCTCGGTCAATGTAATGGACGGTGCATTCGTTGTGAGCTTTGAACTCGCGCTGTCAAAGGCTTATACAGCCGCCGTACTCAGACGAGCGACTGCGGAGCTCGGCACCCTCACAAAACCCGGCGACGCGCTCTATGGCATCGAAACCACGACACATGGGAAGCTGACCTCCATAGGCGGCGGCGTACCGATATATCGCGGGGGTGTGTTGGTAGGTGGCCTTGGCGTTAGCGGTGGCACAGCGGAACAGGATATCGAGCTTGCGAATAGGGCAAGGGAGGCATTTGGTTGAATATCGAGGGTTTGAACATCAGTCAAAATGAGATAGAGGCAGTGATCAGAGAGGTAGTCGAACGGATACGGCGCGCTGACAAGCAACCGATGGCTGTGTTGCCCGGCGTGTTCGATGATGTAGAGGCCGCAATCGAGGCCGCGAAGCGCACGCAGCAGCGCATACGTGTTATGCCGATGGAGTTTCGAGAGAAGATCATCACTGCGATCAGAAAACGTACGCTCGAAAACGCCGAAACCTTTGCGCGGATGGGTGTAGAGGAAACGGGCATGGGTAATGTCGGGCACAAGATACTCAAGCACCGACTCGTTGCCGAAAAGACACCGGGCACGGAGGACATCACGACGACCGCGTGGTCGGGCGATCGTGGGCTTACACTTGTGGAGCGCGGGCCGTTTGGAGTTATTGGTGCGGTCACGCCATCCACGAACCCGTCCGAGACCGTCATCTGCAACACGATCGGCATGCTCGCGGCTGGTAATACGGTTGTATTCAACCCACATCCGGGCGCAAAGATCGTATCAAACGCGGCTGTAGAGATGATCAACCGCGCGTCCGTAGAGGTCGGAGGCCCCGAGAATATAGCAGTCTCACTACGAAACCCCACGATCGAGTCGGGTGGCATATTGTTTAAACATCCGGACATATCACTGCTCGTTGCGACGGGTGGGCCTGGTGTAGTCACGCAGATGCTTTCGTCTGGTAAGCGCGGGATAGGTGCGGGCGCGGGTAATCCGCCGGTGCTGGTAGACGAGACCGCCGACATCAGAAAGGCCGCCGAGGATATCATCAACGGCGCGACCTTTGACAACAACCTGCCATGCATAGCCGAAAAGGAGATCCTTGCGGTGGAAAGGATCGCCGACGAGTTGATCTTCTACTTAAAGGAGGTCGGTGCGTATATCGCAAACACGCGCGAGATCGAGGCGCTCTGCGGTGTTGTATTCGAACAGCACAAAGGCAAACAGATATTGAACCGTAAGTGTGTGGGTAAGTCCGCAAAGCACCTTTTATCTTTGATAGGTGTAGAGGTCGGCGACGAGATCAAGTGCATAGTGTTCGAGGGTAACATAGAACATCCGATGATCGACGAGGAGCTCATGATGCCGATACTCGGTGTCGTGCGCGTGCCAAATGTCGAGGCAGGTATAGAGGCCGCCATACGGCTTGAGCATGGATATAGACACTCCGCACATATGCATTCAAAGAATGTCGATAACCTGACGCGCTACGGTAAGGCGCTCGATACAGCGATATTTGTTAAAAACGGCCCGTCCTACAATGCGCTCGGTTATGGGGGCGAGGGTTATTGTACGTTTACGATAGCGAGCCGCACGGGTGAGGGTCTCACGTCCGCGATCACATTTACAAAGAGCAGGCGCTGTGTCATGAGTGACAGCCTGTGTATTCGATAAAGGGGGCAATACATGTGGATGTAAGCAAGATAGATATTGAACGTATCGTCAAGCAGGTGTTGACCGAAATGGGTAACGCCCCGACCACACACGGGGCCGCACGCACCGCAAAGACTGCGGTACTCGTGGACAAGGAAAGATTCGAGATACGTGAGTATCCGATACCGCCTGTAGGTGATGACGATATCCTCGTGCGTATAGAGGGCTGCGGGGTATGCGGCACGGACGCGCACGAATATAAAAAGGATCCGTTTGGATTGATACCGGTGGTGCTCGGTCATGAGGGCAGCGGATACATAGTAGAGATGGGTAAGAACGTGAGACAAGACTCTGCAGGGCATCCGGTCAAAATGGGAGATCGCATCGTCACGAGCATGATCTTCGGTGACAATCCGGCAGTTACGATGTTCGACATGAACAAGTTCAACATCTCGGACAATGCGAATGTCTACGGTCTATTGCCGGATGATGAGATACATCTCAACGGCTGGTTTGGCGAGTATCTGTTCATCCGCAAGAACTCCACATTCTTTGTCGTGAATGACTTGGATCTCGACATGCGGTTATTGATCGAACCCGCGGCGGTGGTCATACACGCAGTCGAACGCGCCAAGACGACAGGATTGCTGCGATTTAACAGCAAGGTGCTCGTGCAGGGTTGCGGGCCTATCGGTCTATTGCTGATCGCGGTTGTACGAACGCTCGGTGTTGAGAACATCATCGCGGTGGACGGCGAGGATATGCGGCTCGAGCTCGCGCGTGCGATGGGTGCTACCAAGACCGTAAATTTCAAGAACTACCGCGACACGAACGTACTGATCGAGGCCGTCAAAGACATGACGGATGGCAACATGGCGGATTTTGCGTTCCAGTGTACAGGCGTACCCGCGGCTGCGGCTAATGTTTGGAAGTTTGTACGCAGAGGCGGTGGGCTCTGTGAGCTTGGCTTCTTTGTAGATAACGGCGAGTGCAGCATCAATCCACACCAAGATATCTGCAAGAAGGAGATCACGGTTGTGGGCTCGTGGGTGTATACACTGCGCGATTATCCGAACACCTTTGATTTTCTAAAACGCGCGAAAGCGATCGGTATACCGCTCGAAAGGCTCATCACGCATCGCTTCCCGCTACATAAGATTGACGACGCGCTGAAGACCAACATCCGCATGGAGGGCATAAAGGTCGCGTACATTAACGAAGAGGCGTGAGCACATGGCTGAGGCTGTAGGATTGTTGGAGGTATATGGGCTTGCGGCGGCGTTTGCGGCAGGTGACGCGGCATGCAAGGCCGCAAATGTAACGATAGAAGCGTTCGACCGGAACAAACCAGCTAACGCCGAGACGCTCGCGGTACCGCTATTGATTATGGTGAAGCTGCGCGGCAGCGTATCGGATATCAGGGCAGCTGTAGAGGCCGGAGCGGCAGCGGCGAACGCGGTGTCGGGGGTGGTGGCTACACATATCATAGCCAATCCCGAGTGCGACACCGAAAAGATGTTAAAGATTAACGCTATATAAAAACTATAGGAGGTACGACATGAATCAAGAGGCATTAGGCATGATCGAAACAAGGGGTCTCGTAGCTGCGGTAGAGGCTGCGGATGCGATGATAAAGGCTGCGGATGTGCGGCTGGTGGGCACGGAAAAGATCGGATCGGGTCTCGTGACGGTCATGGTAAGGGGCGATGTAGGTGCGGTCAAGGCAGCTACAGAGGTCGGCGCGCAGGCAGCGGGACGCTTGGGTGAACTCGTTGCAGTGCATGTAATCCCACGCCCGCATCAGGATGTCGAGGGCATTTTGCCTAAGATATAAGCCGGGAGAAGAATATTGAAGGCGCTGGGTTTTGTGGAAATGCCGCATTTTACGGATGCACTCACGGCACTGGACCGGATGTTAAAGACAGCGGACGTTGAGTTTGTGACATGGGAAAAAAAGCTCGGCGGCAGGCTCGTGACGATCATCGTGCGCGGGAGCGTTTCGGCGGTAAACGCGGCTGTCGAGGCCGTAGTGGGCGGTCAGTCCGGTAAGGTCGTCGCACATCTTGTATTGCCAAATCCCCATCCCGAGACCGTAAAAATGGTTGAACTGAGCCGCACACATCAAGGCTTTTCGGGTGTAGCAGAGGCGGAAACGGAAGCTGTCACGGCGGTAGATGCAGGGGTTGAAGATAATGGCGAAATCTAAGACTAAAACAATAAAACAGGAGGTAAGGCATATGGAATTGCAGGCATTGGGCATGATCGAAACAAGGGGTCTCGTGGCAGCAGTAGAGGCGGCTGATGCGATGTTAAAGGCCGCGAATGTAGTATTGGTAGGTACGGAAAAGATCGGATCGGGCCTTGTATCCGTAATGGTCAGGGGCGATGTAGGCGCGGTAAAGGCCGCTGTAGAGGCTGGTCAGGCTGCTGCGGGTCGCCTGGGCGAGATCATAGCTGTACATGTAATCCCGAGGCCGCACGGCGATGTCGAAAAGATTTTACCGGCAATAAAGTAAAACAATGAATGCCGACATAATAGAACGGATCACGCAAGAGGTCATTAAACGGATCGCATCGGAGCAGGGGTCCGGTTTTACGGATGCGGGTGTACATACGCATGCGAGTGTACATGCGCGTGCCGTGCCTATAGGGGTATCGGCGCGGCATGTGCATCTGTCGCAGGAGCATATAGAGATGCTGTTCGGCAGGGGCTATAAATTGCGTGAAAAGAAAAAGCTCATGGGCGGGCAATACGCCGCGCAGGAATGCGTCACGATCGTAGGCGAAAAACTCCGCGCCATAGAAAACTTGCGCATATTAGGTCCTGCACGCAAGCAGTCGCAGGTAGAGGTATCAATGACTGACGCGATTAGGCTCGGTGTAAACCCGCCCGTAAGGGAGTCGGGACTACTCACAGGCTCCGCAGCGATCTCGATTGTGGGACCTCACGGCGCTGTGTATCTTCCTGAGGGTTGTATCGTTGCCATGCGGCACATACATATGACCCCTGGGCACGCGGAGATTTTCGGCGTGAGAGACAAGGACATCGTGACCGTTCGGTTTGAGACGGATCGGGCAGGGGTGTTTGAAGAGGTGCTCGTGCGTGTGGACGAGAGCTTCGATCTTGAGATGCATATCGACACGGACGAGGCTAACGCGATGGGCATCACAGGCGAGGTCATGGGGGTGGTAGCTTGATAATGGGTAAGATCGTCGGCACGGTCGTCAGTACGCGCAAGCGACAAGATCTCGTAGGCAGCAAGTTTTTGATCGTAGAGCCTCTGGAGGGTACATACGAGCACAGGATTGTAGCCGTGGACGATGTGGGTGCTGGGGTAGGTGAGACGGTGCTGGTCGTTACGGGCAGTACCGCACACGCGGCCAGTGGAACCCCAACAGACGCGTTGATAGTGGGGATAGTCGATGATAAGCTATGACGGACAGAGGTACGGGCAAATGAATGGACAAAAAAATTCCGCCATTGGTATGGCGGAATTTGTAACGATATCTGCGGGGCTTGCAGCGACCGATGAAATGGTCAAGCATAGCCCTGTTGATATTGTATTCTCCGATATCGTAACCCCGGGAAAGCTGGTAGTGATCATCGACGGCGAGCTTAGCGCGGTCAACATGGCTATCGATACCGTTCGCAATCGATATCGCGATGCGCTGGCTGGTTCGTATGTGATCGGAAATCCGCATCCGGAGGTAAGGCGAGCTGTGCGTGGGGATGAGGAAGCGGGGATAGATACCACGACGGATACTGATCCGGGCAATGCCGATGTATCTATGGGTAGTGTAGGCGGTTATGCCGTGGGCATATTGGAAACTAAGTCTGTTGTCTCGGGAATATTAGGAGCGGACGCATGTACAAAGGCCGCCGCTGTGAGCATATTACGTATCCGTCTGCGCGGCGGCATGGGTGGAAAGGCGTTTGTTCTCATGCGCGGATCTGTAGCCAATGTAGAAGCTGCTGTGGCAGCCGGGATAAAGGCCGTTGGACGTGAGTTAGCGGACTATAGTGTTTTACCTAGACCGGATGGTAGGGTAGTCGAGATGTTTTATAAAAGTTTAAATAGCTCCATTAGATAAAGATATAAAACAACGCACATAGATGGAATATACAAATAGGTTCGTATTAATGAAAATAATGAGGGCTTTTTGAGCATAGATTTTTTTGCCTTATATGACTTGTTAATAGCTTTAATAATTGGTTTGTAGTTACCTCTTATTACGAGTATCTGTTTTTTATTATTATATGTAATGTAAGTGTCTATGCAATCAATTTCTTTTAGTAGATCCGATGTGAAATTGCCTTGCGTAACATATATGCGGTTCTTGAGACAATAAAAAATAATTGTACACATTACCGCTAAAAATGAGACGCATCCAGCCGGAATACATGCGTTGAAATTGAATAAGATGAAGGCAGGAATGTACAAAAAAGCATTGACACTAAATGCAATATTAGATATTGCTTTTCGCAGCAAAATAAAACATATATAATCAAAAGATAAAACTAATAAATTGAGTATCAGAAAAATAAGGGATAGTAATAATAAAAAATTGTTTGGCATGATACCCGTCCTTAATGGCATATATAAAACGCGATATAGAGAAAAAGATACTGACACTCTCAAACGAATATTCGTGCATTTTAGTTACAGGACCCCGGCAGGTGGGCAAGACCACCGTTATGCGAACCATTGCCGAAGCTAACCGCAAGTACGTTACCCTTGACGATTTAGAGGAAAGAAAGCTTGCCAAAACTGACCCTGGGTTATTTTTACAAATGCATAGCTTGCCTATTATGATAGATGAGGTGCAGTATGCGCCTGAGCTGTTTTCGTATATCAAAATCGCTATTGATAATGGTGCGTCGCCGGGTAGTTTTTGGCTCACCGGGTCACAGGCTTTTCACTTAATGGAGCTTGCGCAGGAATCACTTGTGGGGCGCGTAGCACTGCTGCATACGCCGTCATTATCTCAACACGAGGTATACGGAAGCGGTGAAAATATTCCGTTCTCAATCGATTTAGAGGCTCTGAATAACAGAGTGGTTAACGGAGCTTCCGCTGATATGATGAAAGTTTATAAACGTATTTGGCGTGGCTCGATGCCGGGGCTTGTTAGCGGCAAATTCACTGACCGTGATTTGTTTTATTCAAGCTACATTAGAACATACATTGAACGTGATGTTGGTGAGGTAATCGACCGTGTAGATAAGTTATTATTCGGGGATTTTATCCGCGCTGTTGCTTGTCGTGCGGGGCGGATGCTTAATATCCACGATGTAGCTACGGATATTGGTGTGTCTGACGATACCGCCAAGCGTTGGCTGTCTGTTTTAGAAAAATCGGATGTGATATTTTATCTTAGACCCTACTCAAACAACCTGTTAAAACGGACGATAAAAACACCTAAGTTGTACTTTTTTGACACAGGGCTTGTGGCATTTCTTGCAAAATACTCCTCTGCTGAAATCCTGGCAAATGGAGCAATGAACGGTGCGATCTTAGAAAATTATGTTGTTGGAGAAATAATAAAAACATATCACAACGTCGGTAAGGAATGCTTGCTTTGGTATTATCGTGACAAAAGTGCAAGGGAAATCGATGTTGTACTTGAAGCTGATGGTTTGTTGCATCCTATGGAAATTAAACGATCCGTTAATCCCGGAACTGATCCTGTAAACACATTTTCTCTGCTTGACAAGGGTTCTGTGCCGCGTGGCAATGGTGCTGTTATTTGTATGCGGTCGGAATTGTCAGCGGTGAATAGTCAGAACTTTATTGTGCCTGTGTGGGTAATTTAACAAGTACATGCCCGAGTAACACCGATGTCGTCACGGCACCAACACCGCCTGGCACGGGCGTGATGGCTTCTACAATCTCGCTGACGGCTTCGTAATCCACGTCGCCGCAGAGCTTGCCGTCTGCCATGTTTATGCCTACGTCGATAACGATCTGACCCGGTTGCACATGGTCGGTATTAATCATTCGGGCCTTTCCCGCACACGCAACTAAAATATCCGCGCGTTTACATTCTGCTTCGAGGTCTGCTGTCTTTGTATGGCACACGGTGACCGTGGCGTTTTTAGCAAGCATGAGCATTGCGAGCGGTTTACCTACCACGAGGCTGCGCCCTACGATCGTGACGCGCTTACCTGAAACGTCGATGTTGTAATGCTCAAGCATTTCCATTACGGCCTTTGCGGTACACGGTGCGAAACCCTGTGTACCGGATGCACCCGTATTTCCCGCAAACAACCGAGCCATGTTTACATGCCCCATGCAGTCGACATCCTTTTCGGGTGCGATCAAAACCTTGATCGCTTCCTCATCTATTTGTGGGGGCAGTGGTCTGAACAGCAATATGCCGTGAACGCTGCTGTCATTATTTAATGTCTCTATCGTATCAACCAACCCGCGCTGTGAAACGTCCTGGTCGAGCGTTGTTATCCTTACGCTTGCGCCGACGTTCTCAAAGCGTTTTTTTATGCCTTTTTCATATGCGATATCGTCCTCACGCTTGCCGATACGCACAACCGCTAACGTTGGGGAAATGCCATGTTCATGTAATTCGGTCACACGTTGCTTGTATGCAACATTCAACGCGTTCACTACATCCTTGCCTGTCAATATCCTCATGCGTGTCCCCTCAATTCATCAGATATCTCCATATATACAGCTTCAAGCCTTTTAACATTTTCGGAAAGCAAGACCGTTGCCTCGTTATTTAATACTTGTGCACGCTCGCGATCCTTCATGAGCTTTGTGTTAATATACACATTCATCACTGCGCCCTCGATAGCGGACCTGCATGCGGTTGCTGCCACAGCGACATCACTGATTGCAAGCTTACTGCCTTTGGTTCTGAGCTCCTCGATTAATTCGGTGACGCCATCTACCTCTTGCATGATCTCAAGCGGGACCTCGGCGGCACGGACGAGTGCAGCCTCAAGAATGATGTCCCGATCCGGAGCATCCTGCGGCAGCTTATACGCCGCAGCAAGCGGCTCAAATGCCTCCGCATCCTTTTCGATCAGCGCAAGCAAACGCTCAGCCGAGGCCTGAGCGCGTGTCAGTATCTGCTCGATGTCGGATTGATATGCGGCGTATTTCTTTTTGCCCGAGGTCAGATTGGCAACCATCGAGCACAATGCGACGCCTACTGCGCCGATCAACGCGCTCGCTCCGCCGCCACCCGGGGTGGGGGCTTTGGATGCGAGCGCGTCTATAAACTCATTTATTGTCGTGTTCATAATCAGCTCCGTGCCGTTATTTATAGAATCTATATTTGTCCACGGCCTTGAATGCGGCCTCCATGTTCTCCAGCGAAACGTCCGTGCCGATCTCAAGGCTCAGGCCCAAACCACCCTCGGGCAGGTACAATGCCTCGACGCATTCGCGGACATGATCGTCAATCTGTTGCGGTGTTGCAAACGGCAGCAGCTGTCTGTCGAGGTCGAGATTGATCGGTATCTTGCCTTTGCAGACCTCTACGAGGTTGTCGAGGCCGTTAGCGCGAAACTGCGGGTTGATCATATCCACACCGATCTCTTTCAAGTCTGGCATGATCTCGTAGATACAGCCGTCCGTATGCATGTATACATATATACCGGCGGCTTTTACGGGCGCGTAGAGCTTTTGAAACGCAGGTTTAAAATATTTGCGCCATTTGTGCGGGCCGATAGCAAGACCCTTTTGCATACCGAGATCATCACCGAAGTATATGATCTCATCGGCTTTTGGGATCAACACATTTATTTGCTTGAGGTTATATTCGACGACCTTGTCGATGAGCATCTGTATCTCGTCGCTATCCTCGGCAAATTCTGTCATCGCATTCTCAAAGCCCATCAAGTCCAATATGCGCAGATACATAAAACCATGCGGTACGCGGCCATCTTCATTCGTGGGTATCTGCAGATTGCGGATGTCTTCCTTGGTCTGTATCGGATGCCCAGTGACATAGGCCTCCATGCCTTCCTCGATGTTTGTCCATACGCAACCCCATTCGTCTACCGTTTCGCCAAGGCGGTATGTACGCGCGAGTGTAGCTTCGTCATATTCGTAGCCCTTGTAGCGCTCACCGAATAAGCCCGAAAACCGCGCAGTCAGTTCCTGTAATTCGTTTGGGTACTTCTTCCATACCGCAGGTAGTATACCGACACTGATCGGTATCTCGCTCGGATGGTTGTAGGTCATGGCCTTGATAAGATTATTCATTTCATCCCCCTATCTATTGTTCAGCAAGAATCTCGGTCCAAATCTTGTCGTATTCCTTAATCGAATCGCCGAGATCCTTAAATATCTCACAATTATCGATGATCTTTTGATCGGGCTGGTAAGCGGGATTGTTTATGATCTCGGGATCCATCAGCTTTAGTGCCTCAGTATTTGGTGTACTGTAGCCGATGTATTCTGCGTTCTTTGCGGCAATTTGCGGATCACACATGAAGTTGATGAATGCCTCGGCACCCGCCTTATTCTTCGCGCCGACCGGTACTACCATCGCGTCAAACCACTTGTTCGATCCCTCCTTTGGCACTACATACGCAAGTCTCGGGTTCTCCTGCATGCAGTAGATTGCGTCACCCGAATATACCGCCGCGAGTGCACCCTCGTTGCCGATCATCTTATCCTTTACAGGATCGCCCACATATGCCTGAGTGAGCGGCTTTTGCTCGATCAATATATCCTTTGCCTGCAGAAGCTGCGCGGTATCTATAGTATTGATTGAATAGCCGAGCTTCTTTAGTGCGACACCCATCGTATCCCTGACGCTGTCATACATAAATATCTGCCCCTTGTAGGTGGGATCCCAGAAGATATCCCAGCTGTCCACGGGCTCTGTTACCATGTCACGGTTATACAATATGCCGAAGGTACCCCACATATACGGCACAGAATACTCGTTTTTCTCGTCATACGCTAAACCCTTTACAAGCTCACTCAGATGCTTAAAGTTCGGTATGTTATTGAGGTCTATCTTTTGCAGCAGGTTTTCGTTACGCATCTTTTCTATCATGTAGTCCGACGGGATGACCACATCGTAACTTACTCCACCGGCCTTAAGCTTGCTATACATGTCCTCGTTCGTAGCGAATACGTCATATACGACCGTGATACCGGTCTTTTGTGTAAACATATCAAGGAGTTCCTCGTCGATATAGTCACCCCAGTTATAAACCGTTATGGTGCCGGATGCCTCTGCTTTAGCCCCTGTACCTGCTTTTGAACAAGCCGAGAATGCCAGTGTAATCATTGCGATCAGTATTGCGGATAAAACCCTTTTCATTTCACGCCCACCTCCGAAAGTTGTTTTTTACTGTCCATTTTATTAATCACATATAAAAGAAATAAAACGACCGCGAATAGCAATGTCGACAGCGCGTTAATCTTTGGATTGATACCACGCCGCGCCATCGAGTAGATCAAGATGGATAGATTGTTCACGCCCGCGCCGGTTGTAAAGAAGCTGATGACAAAATCGTCAACAGACATCGTAAACGCGAGTAATGCTCCCGACAGCACGCCGGGCATGATCTCGGGCAATATAACCTTATAAAATGCGTAAAGCGGGGACGCACCGAGATCGAGTGCGGCCTCATATAGGTTCTTGTCGAGCTGCTTTAACTTGGGCAGCACGGACAGGATCACATAAGGGATGTTAAACGTCAGATGCGACAGCAATATCGTGCCAAAGCCCAGGCTACCGACACCGAACAACCTAAACACAAATATAAACAACAGCATCATCGAGACACCCGTCACGATATCGGGGTTTAGTATCGGTACATTCGTGATGCTCATCATGATCCGTTTGGGTACGCGATTCATATCGTTTATACCGATAGCGGCCGCTGTGCCCACGATCGTTGCGATCAGCGCCGACAGAAAGGCTATCGAGACCGTGTTAAAGAGCGCGGATTTGATATTTTGATCCCTAAACAACTGTATATACCAGTCGAATGTAAAGCCCGTCCAGTTCGCACGCGAGCGCGACGCGTTAAACGAATACAGTATCAACACGCCGATAGGGGCATACAGAAATATGAACATCAGAAACAGGTACATGCGTTTGATTGCGGATTTAACCTTGGCGTTCAAAACAGCGTTCCCTCCCCCTCGTCGGTTTCAGTAAACGAAAAGATTACGATGGTCACAAAAATAATTATCAGCAGCAGCACGGATATAGCCGAGCCAAAGCTCCAGTCATAAACCTTTAAGAACTGCTGCTCTATGAGGTTACCAACGAGTATGTATTGTCCGCCACCCAGTAGATTTGAGATTACAAACGTCGTGACCGCGGGCATAAACACCATCGTAATACCAGATATGACGCCGGGCAGGCTCATCGGGAATACGACACGCAAAAACACATTAAAACCATTAGCGCCGAGATCTTGAGCGGCCTCGATGATGTTATGATCTATCTTTTTTAGTACCGTATAGATCGGCAGTATCATAAACGGTATGAAGTTATAGGTCATACCGAGTAGCACTGCGAAGTCGTTGTAGATGAGGTTTAGCTTCGGCAATCCGATAAAACTCAGCAACGAGTTTATAAGGCCGTTGTGTTCGAGGATGGATAGCCATGCATAGGTGCGAAGCAGAAAGTTCATCCACATCGGCACGAGAAACAGAAACAATAGGGTGGTATTTTTAGAGTATTCCTTTGAGGACATGATATATGCGACGGGGTACCCAAGGCAGAAGCACACTATGGTGCTGACAGCCGCGAG
The DNA here is from genome assembly GCA_964621475.1 of uncultured Defluviitaleaceae bacterium. GTDB lineage: Bacteria > Bacillota > Clostridia > Lachnospirales > WQUN01 > CAYURR01. Next base: position 36,624 of record CAZUNC010000005.1, read on the forward strand.
CTGTATGCTACGGGCTATGACCTTCAGATACACGGGTTCAAAGGCTCGAGCAAAATGACGGAGGGTAAGGGTCGTTTGCGCGTCCTCAGATGAGATCAAGCTGAAATATACGATCAAAACTAGCGGAACGATTATGAAGATGGCCGCCCATATGGCATATGGGTAGGCGGCTATTTTTTTGTTCAACTATTCGACCCCCTTTACCTTTTCGTTGCCTTCCTCATGATATGTATGAGATCGGGTTTTATATCTATGCCGACCAGTTCACCGGCCGGTGTCATTACCGTGCTATGTGCAACCCAGGTAATACCGTTTACATCCAAAAGCATTTCATAATGCACACCCTTAAACGTCACGTTCATCACTCGAGCTGACAGTGCCGAGTCGGTTGCAGACGGCAGTATATGTACATCCTCAGGGCGTATCACGACATCGACGGGCTCGCTTTGAGTAAAACCCTTGTCCACACAGCGCAACTTTACGCCCAATATCTCAACGAGATAGTCCTCAAGCATAACACCGTCCAATATGTTGCTCTCTCCGATGAAGTCCGCGACAAACGCGTTCTTGGGTTCGTTGTAGATATCTTCGGCCTTGCCTATCTGCTGTATCGTACCCGTGTTCATTACAACGATCGTGTCCGACATCGTGAGTGCTTCCTCTTGGTCGTGCGTGACGTAGACGAATGTGATGCCGAGTCTCTTTTGCATGTTTTTTAATTCTATCTGCATTTCCTTACGTAGCTTCAGATCCAATGCGCCGAGCGGTTCGTCGAGCAGCAGCACCTGTGGCTGATTGACTAACGCACGCGCTATCGCAACACGCTGCTGTTGTCCGCCACTCAAAGAGGTGACCGTGCGCTTTTCATAACCGGATAGATTCACGAGCTTTAGCATAGTCTGAACCTTCTCGTCGATCACGCTCTGTTGTTCCTTTTTTATCTTTAGCCCGAAGGCTATGTTTTCCTTTACATTCATATGCGGGAATAATGCATATTTCTGAAACACTGTGTTGACCTTGCGCATATTAGGTGGGATGTCCTGCATATCCCGATCCTCGATAAAGATCTTGCCCTTGGTCGGTGTCTCAAAGCCGCCGATTAACCGTAGGGTAGTCGTCTTTCCGCATCCGCTGGGCCCCAACAATGTCACGAATTCATTCTTCCTGATAT
>CAZUNC010000006.1:0-31338 GCA_964621475.1 uncultured Defluviitaleaceae bacterium
TCGATTCCCATCACCCGCTTTTTTTATTACATCAAAGGCGAACATAAGTTTGTAATATGTAACACATAAACTAAAAAAGAAAGAAGGGGTATGGATGGCAGAGGTTATTGAAACGTACACACAGGAGGTTCCGGCGTTGCGCTTCATCGGATTGAAGTATTCGGACGCGGATAGGCAAGACGGAGGTTTTGGGCATTGTTGGGGCGAGTGGTTTGAAAAGAACAGGTTCGCAACGCTTGAAGCGCTGGTAGATGGTAACACAAGTAAGACATGCGAAGACGGTGCGGCTTATATCGGGTACATGCGTTGTAAGAACGGTGAGCCGTTCGAGTACTATATCGGCATGTTCATGCCTGAGAGCACGGAGGTTCCGGAGGGCTTTGTGCATATCGATGTCCCGAAGAGCACGTTGGGTGTCGGTTGGATGTATGGCCCCGAAAGCAATTTATATGCACAGGAACACAAGTGCGCGGAAAAGCTTGAGGAGCAGGGCTATAAGATAAAAACTGATGAGAACGGGGCTACTTGGTTTATGGAACGCTATGTATGTCCGCGTTTCACAACGCCGGATGAAAAGGGCAATGTGATATTGGATATTTGCTTTTACATTTAAAGGAATTTCCACGGATTAAACATTTATTGTTTGATCCGTGGAAATCCGTAAAAAATCCTTGTTTATCAGTGGTATATTTTTTGTTTACTATTTCCTTGTTACAAAGATCTGGGTCCAGTATGGTGTGCCGCCGTCGGTTACGCAACCGATACCGATCTCAGTGAAGCGTGAGTTTAATATATTGGCCTTGTGACCCGATGAATTCATCCATGCGTTCATAACGCTTGCGGCAGTCTTTTGACCCTTTGCGATGTTTTCGCCTGCCGTCGAGTACGAAATGTTGAAGGATTTGAGCATATCAAACGGACTGCCATACTTCGGAGAGTTGTGCGAGAAGTAATTATTATTGCGCATATCCTCACACTTAACGCGCGCTACGTTGCTTACGTCTGTGGCGAGCTTAAGCGGTGCAGCACCGACCTTAGCGCGTTCCTTGTTCACCAGTGCGAGAACCTCTTGCTCCATCGGATTTGAAGGAGACTGTGGTTTTACGGCTGCATTGCTACCCTCGGGGACTGCTGGGTTACAGTTCTGCTTTTTGCTGCCATCATCGGTATGGGCTGCGCCGATGTCTGTTTTATTTTTGTCCTCGAGCGGGACCTTGATCATATCGTTTGGATATATCTCGTCCGGATCCTCTACTTGTGGGTTCGCGTCTATAACCGCGTCGATCCTAACTTTATATTTCTGAGAGATCTCCCAGAGCGTATCGCCGATCCTGACCCTGTATACGTCCACACCGGCAGGACCCTGTTCGCCGGGCATCAACATGTTCTTTTCATCGTTTGTGATCGCATTTTTATCGCCTGTATTGGGCATCAAGCTATTCTTATCTTCTGTGTTGTACATATTAAGTGGTGATACTGCGCCCCCGGGATTGGTTGCATTGCCGTTTGTGTCCTGTGTGGTTGTACCGGCACCGTTGCCTGTGGCTGTACCGGTGTCTGTACCTGTACCAGTTCCGTTAGTGACGTTGGTATCTGTTGTGGTGGTGCCTGCACCGGTACCGGTAGTACCATTTGTACCGGTAGTACCGTTTGTGCCGTTAGTATCAGTGCCTGTGGTTCCATTACCTGTATCTGTGTTTGCTCCATTATCATTGCCTGTGTTTGTTCCTGTACCCACGCCGGTTGTGTTTTGTGCTCCAGTTGCATCACTTGCGATAACGGCCTGCGGCATGCAATAAGATAAAGCGAGTGAACCGATAGCGGCCCATACAATAAGCTTTTTATTTCTCTTCATATCTTCCTCCGTGTATTAGCGGCCTGTATTGTGGCCGTTGTTAATCAGATTGTTCTTTTCGTTGACATTATTCTGCGGCGAGACCTTCGAACCGTTGTTTGCAGGTGTTGTTGTTGATCTCGGTGCGGTGGTTGTGCCATTGGTTCCGTTGGTACCATTTGTGCCCGGTGTCGTTGTGCCGGTTCCGGCACCGGTTCCATTACCAGTGTTTGTGTTTGTATTGCCTGTAGATGTCGGCGTGTTGGTTGTGCCGTTTGTGTTTGTGCCCGGTGTAGTGGTGGTTGTGCCTGTAGTCGGTGCGCCTGTCGTGTTTGTACTGGGAGTACCTGTCGTACCCGGTGTAGTTACCGAGTTGGCCATTGCGATCTTAGGAAATCCGCTGGCTAATGCGATGGCCGCTATTGCAGACCATGCGATAACTGTATTTCTTTTCATAAAATGAACCTCCGTAAAATTTAATTTATTTACATGAAAGAGCTTTGCGCTCATAGTTTGGGTAACTTTCGATTGAAATATTCATTGAAAGGGTCTATAATAGAACAACGAAACGCTCGCGGTTATTCGCGAATTAAACGCGAACGAAAATGGAGGAGATACTTATGGTTAAGTTCATAGCTGGCGGAAAAGGCGAAGGAAAGACCAAGAAACTCATTGATCTGGCTAATGAGGCGCAGAAGACGACGGAAGGACATATAGTATTTATCGATGATGACAATAGGCATATCTACGACCTGCATCACAACATCAGATTTGTAGATACACGTAGTTTTCCTTTGTCAAACTACCGTGAGTTTGTAGGCTTTGTATACGGTATTATTTCTCAGGACAATGATATAAAAAATATTAATGAGGATGGTATTGGTAATATTTTAAAGACATTTGACAACGAATACATGGAAAATCTAATAAATAAGCTGGAAAACACCTCCAAACTCTTTGACATGGATTTTATACTGAGTGTCAATTCCAAATCCGATGAACTACCTGCCGAAGCCAAAGAGAGACTGCTGTAAATCAAATATGTCGTTGTAAAAAAACCATACCACGGATGCGCGTTAATGCGTAAATCCGTGGTTTTGTTATGGAGATGTCAAAATGGACATAATAAATTGGGATCGGTTTTTGTTTCCTTACGAGCAGGCCGTGAACGAGTTATGTATAAAGTTCAAGGCATACGACAAACAATGCAGGCTCTTGGGCATACATTCGCCGATAGAGTATGTCGAGGGCCGCGTTAAGCAGAAGGGCAGTATATTAGACAAGGCGAACAGGAAGAATATCCCCTATGACCAGATCCCCGATAAGATCGAGGACATTGCGGGCATACGGATCATATGCCGGTTTGTGGAGGATATCGAGCGGGTCATGGAGTTTATCAGGCGGCGACAGGGCTTTGATCTGAGTATCGTGACCGAGCGCGACTATGTAAATAAGCAAAAGCCCAGCGGCTACCGCAGCTACCATGTGCATGTGCGCTATACGGTCGCACTGATGGGCGAGTTAAAAGAAGTATTTGCGGAGATACAGATACGTACGATGGCGATGAATTTCTGGGCCACGATTGAGCATTCGTTAAAATATAAATATAACGGGAACCTACCCGAGGATCTGCACAAGCGTCTGGTTTCCTCAGCCGAGGCGGCGTTTATGTTGGATCGGGAGATGGGCACAATACGTGAAGAGATGCTCGAGGCGCAACGCATCGTCGAGCGCAAGAACGACCTGGTGGACTCGATATTAAAGAGCATACAAAACCTGTATTACATCGCAAAGCTTGATAAGATGGATGAGATAAACATTCAATTTCTGCGTCTGTATGAGGAAGGTAATATTGAAAAACTCAGCGATTTTAACAAACAATTGAATGTAATGACGCAGATGTACAGGGTTGACAAGGATTAACTCAAGATAATTCGGAGGTAGATATGCCGGGCTTGGATAAATACGAGCAAGAAATGCTAAAATACGAGATCGCGGAGGAACTGGGCCTGATGGACAAAATCCGTGAGGGTGGATTAAAGAGTCTGACCGCGAAGGAGAGCGGGCGTATCGGTGGGATAATGTATAAGCGCATGAAGCAAGCAGATAAGGCGAACGAGATTTGAGCGGCGCTGAATACGAAAGCTTTGCATATGTGTATGACAAGCTCATGCTGGACATGCCTTACGGTGCGTGGATAGATAATGTTCGTGAGATTTGGCGAGAGGCCGGATTGGACTTTAGGGCTGGGGAAGGGCTTGTGTTGGAGCTCGGTTGCGGTACGGGCAACTTGACAATTCCTCTGGCCCGCCTCGGTGCTGAGCTGGGATTTGAGATGATAGGCATAGACAAATCACCCGACATGTTATCCGTCGCGAAGTTAAAAGCCTCGCAGTCTAATCAACCGGAGATCATGTTTCTTCAAGGTGACATGCGTTCGTTTGAGCTGTACGGGACCGTCGACAGTATAGTATGCATCTGTGATGGGATGAACTACATTACAAGCGAACAAGACTTGCTTCGTGTTTTCGCACTTGTAAAGAATTATCTGAACCCCGGCGGGGTGTTTATATTCGATTTAAATACATCCAGGAAGTATAAAAAATACTACGGTAAGCGTACGTTTTCATATGCGGATGAGGATATGGCTTACATCTGGCAGAATAACTACAACAATAAACGCGCATTGAACACGTATTACATAGATTTCTTTGTAAAAACGGAAAGCGGGTTTTATAACCGCTTTGAGGAAAAGCACAAGCAACGCGCGTATGAAGTCGATCAGATCAAGGCAATGCTTGCAACCTCCGGGCTCTACTGCCACAATATCTGGCAAGTAAGTGAGCAAAGCGGAACAATGGAGGTATTGACCGAGGACGCAGATCGGCTGTTGATATGGGCAAGTAAATGAGGAGAGACAACGAATGAAGGACTATATAGCACGTGGCAGCATAGGGGAATACATCAGGATATTTGCGGCGGTGACGACCGAGACGGTACGCCGCGCGCAAAATATACACAGCACATCACCCGTGGTATCAGCGGCGTTCGGGAGGACGCTCACGATGTCCGCGATCATGGGAGCCATGCTTAAAAATGAATCGGATTTGCTGACCGTAACGATTAAATCGGACGGCCCGATAAAGGGGATAGTAACGACCGCAGACTACAGGGGGCGTGTAAAGGGATATGTGCATGAGCCGATAGTCGATATCCCTCCTAAATATGCCGGAAAACTCGATGTGGGTACGGCAGTCGGCAACGGGTACTTGACCGTCGCAAAGGACACCGGCGAAAAGGAGCCATATTCAAGTACCATCGAGCTGGTTTCGGGAGAGATAGCGGAGGATTTTACGCAGTATTTCGCAGTATCGGAGCAGGTGCCTACGTCTGCTGCGTTAGGCGTACTCGTAGATCGAGACTGCTCGATTATCAATTCGGGCGGTTTTTTGTTACAGCTCATGCCCGGCGCATCCGCAGTGAACGGGTTGATTGATAGGCTCGAGCATGACATCATGAACCTGCCGCAAGTAACAGCAATGCTTTCGCAGGGTAAAAGCCCAGAGGATATCATCGCATTGATCGCGAACGGGGAACCATATACAATCACGGATAGGATCAGCGTTTCGTATCATTGCAATTGCAGTAAGGAACGCGTTTCAAAGGCGCTTGCAGCGATGGAGCCCGCCGAAATCCAGCGTATCTTTGATGAAGACGGGCACATCAACGTGCATTGTCATTTCTGCAACAGCGACTACTTATTCGAGAACATCTCAGACCTTTAAGTCCAACACGATTTTATCTTTTGAGAGGGCTTCCTTCGACGGGTCATGGACATGTCCGTCTGCTGACTCAGGTGTGCCGGATGTAATTGAAAAGCGTTCACCTATATCGGCAAAGTTATAATGCCCAAGGCTGTATCCGTATTCGCCGAGCAGATTCTCGAGCTTATCTATATGTGCACGGACGCGTTTTTCCGTTGGGGGTGTGTCCAACGCAAATCGCAAATCCACACTCTTGCCGTTCTTTTGGACATATACCTCTAAACGCCCCAAATTTAATGTATCTAACGCAATCAGCGCCGTGCTTGCACCGGCGCCTTTTTTTTGTTTATGGCGCTTGTCTTTGAATACGAACAGGTCGCTGTTCATCGACCTGTTTTCAGACGCTATCGGTATCTGCAGGTACATATCATGCTTGAGTTGCGCGACAAATTCTGTTTGATTTAATAGATTGTTCACGGACGAGGAAAGTCGCTGAAGCTGCGCGGACTGCTCGGCAGACTGTTGAATAACACCCGATGATGCTGTATTGATGGTTGCTGCCAAACTATTGGATGTTGGGTTGTTGTTGGATGCGTTATTGGTTATTTGGTTGTTCGTAGCCTGCGTATGTTTCTCTACCACTGTAGAGACCTCTTTTAATACGACTCGCAGATTGTTATATACATCCTCAACTTCTTTTAAGGTGTTTTGCTTCGGGTCCACGAAGAATCGGGACACCATATCCCTCGCAGACGCAGAGGTAAAGCTTCGCGTTACATCGGAGTTAGTGGGGTTTATATCAGCTCCTGGTGCCTGGGTAGTGGCAAATGCTGAGGGGCTGGAGGTCGACTGTTGTGGATTTGCAACCTGAGGTGGCGGTGTAGCGGATGTCGGTGAGCCTGATACTTGTGTAGTGTTAAGCTCCGTTGGTACAGGCTGTGGCGATGTATTCTGAGCAAGGTTAGTGTTAGGTTGAGCTGACTGGGTAGTCTGGGTTGAGTGAGTAGGCTGAGTTGCTGATGAGGGCGATACTGTCAGATTTCCAGACTGCGTCTCAGACCCTACGTTTGCATTCGCTTGAGGGACAGTTTGTGACTGAGCTCCGGACTGTGGTTGGTTGGTGGTCAGTGTCTCGTTCTGAGTTTGTGCAGTGCCCTGTGGTTGTGTGCTTGTTTGCGGTTGCGTTACATCCTGTAGAGGCGCTCCGCTCTGTATCGGAACACTCGGAGTACTCTGTGGCTGTGTGCTATTTTGCGTTTGCACACCGATCTGTCGTGGAGCAGTATCGAGCAACTCCAAAAGCTGCCGCTTTAGCGGCGAATCGGGTAATGCATCAATCATTTCGGCGAGCTCTGTGAGACGGCTCGCGAGGTTCACATTCCCCTGTGCAAAATCCTTTATTACAGCGGCGTTCGTCGTGCTCAACCTGATCTCGGCATCGAGCATATATAAGGCGAGCTTTTCGTCGTTGCCCGCGAGCAGTAGCGCGCGTGATAGCTTGGTAAAGCTCTCCTTGTCTAATGGATATGAATGCTCGAACAGCAACTCCAACACGCGTTTATTTTCCTCAGTGACCTTCACTCCATAAGAGGACAGCAGCTCAGACAGTGCGGCGTTCGTTGAAATAGAGGCCTGTTGCGTATCCTGAGGCAGTGTGGGTACTTGCGCTTGCTGAGTACTTTGGGCCTGCTGTGCGGTGGCTTGGGTCTGCTGCGCATTTACCTGTTGTGTTGTATTCGTAGTTTGTGTGTTTGTAACCGTGTTGTTATAGCTCGTAGATATATCCATGTGAACCCCCTATGTCAGACGATCAGCATACATATCAAAAAAATAGCCGTGATCGCAATCGCTATATAATCCCTCTGTTCAAGCCTCATGACCTTCATGCGTGTACGGTTGACATCACCCCTGTAGCAACGGGATTCCATGGCTATCGCGAGCTCGTCAGCACGTCGGAACGATGAAATAAACAGCGGTACGAGTATAGGTACGAGGCTCTTGGCCTTCTTCACGAGCCCGCCTGTATCAAAATCCGCTCCGCGCGCGGACTGGGCCTTCATGATCTTTTCCATTTCCTCCAGCAGTGTAGGTATAAACCGCAGAGCGATCGTCATCATCATCGCTATCTCATGCGCCGGTACCTTGATGACCTTTAGCGGACGCAGTAGGAATTCGATCGCATCTGTGAGCTCGATCGGTGAGGTCGATAGCGTGAGTACGGACGATACGCACACTAACAGTATAAGTCTCAATGCCATCATTCCGGCTGTTTCGAGACCCTCGGCTGTTATATGGATGATACCGTATTCAAATATTACTCGCTCGCCGGGAGAGAAAAACACGTTCAGCGTCACCGTGAAAAGGATCAGAAAGACCATTGCCTTTAGGCCCTTTATAATCATCATCGGCGGAACCTGTGAGAAATATATGGTTACTGCTAAAAACAGAGTAAATAATCCGTAGCCGTAGAAATCCCTGATCAAAAACAGTGCAACGATCGCGGCTATAATAGCAACGAGCTTCATGCGCGGATCCAGACGGTGAATGACGGAATCAGCCGGGTAGTATTGTCCTATTGTTATATTCTTAAACATGATCGCCTCCAAGTAGAGCGAGCAGTGTATTATACGCATGGTCTATGGTAAATACATCCTGCGGCAGATCCCAACCCAGAGCCTTAAGTCCGCGCATCAGATACACTACGGTAGGGGACGCGAGCCCCATACCCTCAAGCCTATCTGCATGAACAAAGACCTCGGCTGGTGTACCGTCGAGTGCCACATGACTGTCATGCATCACGATCACACGCTGCACATACCGTGCGACATCCTCCATGCTGTGAGAAACCAAAATAACGGTAATGCCGAGGCGTTTATGTAGATCTGATATGCGATCGAGGATTTCGTCGCGACCCTTTGGATCGAGCCCGGCTGTGGGTTCATCCAATATCAGCACCTTCGGCTGCATAGCCAAGACCCCGGCTATTGCAACCCTACGCTTCTGGCCGCCCGAGAGCTCAAACGGAGATATTTCATACATCGAGGGATCGATACCAACGATCTCAAGCGCGTATGAGACGCGCCTGTTGATCTCGTCCTGCGGCAGTCCCATATTCGTTGGGCCGAAGCTCACGTCCTTAAATATTGTCATCTCGAATAATTGGTGCTCCGGGTATTGAAACACAAGCCCGACCTGTTGACGAACGGCTTTGAGCTTGTTTTTGTCTGCATTGATGTCCTCGCCGTCCAGCTTTACTGTGCCTGAAAAGGGCTTCAACAGTGCGTTCAGGTGTTGTATCAATGTCGATTTTCCCGAGCCGGTATGCCCGATAAGCCCGATAAACTCGCCGTCGTTGATATTTAGACTGATATCATCGAGGGCTTTTTTTTCGTATACCGTGCCTGGGCTATAGATATGTGTCAGGTTTTTTATCTCTAATGGCATTTGTTCAGCCCTTCTGTTTGCATTGGTTCTTATAGCGGTTCAGTGCTGTTATCATTTCATCGACGGTCAAGATACCCTCGTCGATATCCAATCCGCTTTGTCTGAGCATGTGCGCAAGCTCCGTCATCTGGGGTACATCCAATCCCACAGACTTCAGTAGTGCTATGTTTTCATAACAAAATATCTCGCGCGGCGTACCACCCATGATGACAGAACCGCCCGACATTACGACTACGCGGTCAGCCTTTACGGCTTCCTCCATAAAATGCGTGATCAACACGACCGTAATATTGTATTCCTTATTTAACCTTTGTATTGCATCCATGACCTCACGCCTGCCGACAGGGTCAAGCATCGCAGTGGGTTCGTCGAATACGATACATTCAGGGCGCATAGCGAGTATGCCTGCAATGGCGATACGCTGCTTCTGTCCACCGGATAGGTTGTGAGGTGAGCGTTTTTTATAACCGCCCATAGAAACGGCATCGAGAGCTTCGTCTACCCTCACTCGTATCTCGGGCGAGGGGACCGATAAATTTTCGGGTCCGAACGCGATATCTTCCTCTACGATCGATGCTATGATCTGGTTATCGGGATTTTGAAATACCATGCCGACTGAGCTGCGTATGTCCCATAGGTGACTTTCATCGGACGTACTCATGGACTTTACCCATACCGTGCCGCCCGTAGGCAGCAGCAGTGCGTTGAAATGTTTTGCGAGTGTGGACTTGCCGGAGCCGTTATGCCCGAGTATCGCCACGAATTCGCCCTTGTTTATCTCAAGGTCTATACCCGAGAGCGCGACGGACTTTTCCTCGTTGTCATCGGGGCTGTATCGTACGTAATGAAACTCCAAGTCCTCGACCTTTATCATACGATAATCCCTCCGAACGCGATAAAATCACCGTGATAAAAAACAGCCGCCTGTCCGGGGGTGATTGCCCGCTGTGGAGCCGCGAGCGTGCAGCGGAGGCGGTCATTTTTCGGTACGATTACCGTACATGAGCTGGCTTTATGTGCGTAACGGATCTTTACCGAGAGCGGTGAAGCGGAAGCGATTTCCGTTTCTGAAAATGCCATGTACTTAATATCTTGTATCTCAAACTCGGACGAAAACAGCTCAGCATCGTCCGCGAGCATGACGGTGTTATTCTGCGCGTCGATGCGCGAGACGAACATGGGCTTGCCTAACGAGATTCCGAGGCCCTTGCGTTGGCCGACGGTATAGTGGATGATCCCCTTGTGCCTACCCAAGACATGGCCGTTTAAGTCTACAAAGTCACCTTCCTCGTGGCGAATGGTCTCTCCGTTATGTGTAACATGCTCTGTAATGAAACGCGCATAGTCATTGTCCGGTATAAAGCAGATGTCCTGGCTGTCCGGCTTATCGGCCACAGGCAAACCCACCTCACGTGCGATCTTACGTACCTCGTCCTTTTGCAGATCACAAAGCGGAAACAGTGTCATCGCTAACTGTTTCTGATTAAGCGCATATAGCGCATAGGTTTGGTCCTTGATCTGTTGAAGGTCACGCTTTAACGCAAAGCGGTCCGTGAGAGGGTGCTTATCTATGCGCGCGTAATGGCCTGTCGCAATAAAATCAGCCCTGTGCTCACGTGATGCGCAACACAAGGCCTCCCATTTTACGGTCGCATTACATACCACGCATGGGTTCGGTGTATAGCCGTTTTGATATGCATCTGTGAAGTAATCTATTACGTTTGCTTTAAATTGCTCGGTAAAATCTGTATATATGTGCTCAATGCCCAAATGTCGGCAGACTGCTTCCGCATCGCTGCCGACATTTGCTGTTGTGGTCATTCGGACGGTACAACCGATAACCCTGTACCCGTTTTTGGTTAAAATATAGGCGGCCACCGAACTATCGACGCCGCCTGACATACCGACTATTACGGTTTTCATTCATTGACCTCGGTCTCGTCCCCGTGTGGAGCAGGGGGCTTAACCCCCTCGATCGTGATCCCGTTCTTTTGTGCATAGTCCCAGAGTGCAGCGTGTAATGCCTCTTCGGCCAGACACGAGCAGTGCACCTTTACGGTTGGCAGCCCGTCCAATGCCTCCATGACGGCTTTATTTGTGATCTTTACGGCTTCCTGAATCGTCTTACCCTTTATCATCTCGGTCGCCATGCTCGACGTTGCGATAGCTGCTCCGCAGCCAAATGTTTTAAACTTTGCGTCCATAACGACACCGTCTTCGATCTTCAACGAGACCTTCATGATGTCGCCGCAACGTGCATTTCCGACTGTGCCTACGCCATCGGCATTATCTATCTCCCCGACATTGCGGGGGTTTGTGAAATGATCTATGACCTTTTCGCTGTATTCCATGTGTTTATCCTCCGTGTAAAAACTATTGGGGCGGTTAGCCCATATATTTATTGTCCGTCGTATAACGGTGACATCTCGCGTAGCCGTGTAACAATAGGCGGCAACTCTGCGAGCAATGTGTCTACTTCGTGCTTTGTATTATATCGTCCGAGTGTTAGGCGTAATGAGCCGTGAGCGATCTCATGCGGCAGACCTATCGATAGCAGTACATGTGATGGATCCAGTGAGCCCGATGTACACGCCGAGCCCGAGGATGCGCATATGCCCTTCATATCGAGCATCAACAATAACGATTCGCCCTCTATATACTCAAACGAGACATTGACATTTCCCGGTAAACGGTCAGTTTTAGAGCCGTTTAGGCGTGTGTGTGGGATTTCTAGTATCCCGTCGATCATGTAATCGCGCAGCTCAGTGATACGCCGACACTCATGATCCATCTCGGCTTTAGCGATCTCGGCGGCCTTGCCGATTGCTACGATGTATGGCACATTCTCTGTGCCCGCGCGTCTGTCGCGCTCCTGCGCGCCACCATGTATAAACGGGATGAGGCGTACATTCTTTTTCATATATAACGCACCGATGCCCTTTGGGCAGTTGATTTTGTGGCCGGACAACGATAGCAGATCAATGTTCATAGCCGCTACATCGACCGGAATATGACCGACAGCTTGAACCGCATCAGTATGGAACAGTATATTATGCTCGCGTGCGATAGCACCGATCTCCGCGATCGGTTGTATCGTACCTATTTCATTGTTAGCGAGCATTATCGTTATCAAAACAGTATCCGGACGTATCGCATTTTTGACCGCCGCAGGATCTACCTTGCCTTCGCTGTCGACAGGCAAATAGGTAACTTCATAACCCTTCTTTTGCAGGTATTGGCAGGTATGCAGCACCGCGTGATGCTCGATCGCAGAGGTGATGATATGCTTGCCTTTTTTCTGATGTTGCTCGCATATGCACTTGATAGCCCAGTTATCGGACTCTGTGCCACTGCCGGTAAAGTATATCTCGGTGGGATCTGCGCCTATGAGCGCGGCCACCTGCTCGCGTGAATGGTCAATCGCCTTCTTGTTTCGTCTCGCTATCGAGTAGACACTTGAGGGATTGCCGTATTCATCTTTTAGAAACGGCAGCATCGCGTTGAACACATCATCGTGTACGCGCGTAGTCGCCGCATTATCAAAATAAATCATCTATAAAAACCCTTTCAAAAACACTTCATATTAATTCTATACTTAACTCTATATTAACAGATATGGCATTGAGCTAAATTTAGTATAGCATTTTGGAATGGATTATACAATGGTCTTGAGAATCTATCTTGAAATGATTCGCTTAAGTGGTTACAATATATATAGTTTAGGAAGGGGCTGAGGATATGGACAATGTCAGACCGTACAACGCGTATGACATCGTTGAAGATGAAGTTAGTAAGATCATATATAAGATGGACGAGGAACGCCGGAGGGTCGAGGAAAATCGCTTAGCAGAGGCTCGCTTAGAAGAAGAACGTCGTATGGCCGAGGCGCAGATGCTTCAGCTCAGGAGGGGACGCTCGCGTTTTTCGAGTGTATCACGAGGGTTGGTTGCTACACTGTTGGTATGCACATTGGGGACGTCGACGCTTGGCCTCGGTGTCGGCATGGGGATACCAATAGCAGAGCGTTTCGTCATACCTACTATCACCGGAGAACCCTATCGGAGTACATATTCAGAGCTTCAGGTCGATGTGAGCGTACCGGAGCCCAATCCTGTCACACCCGTTCAAAGCATTCAAGTCGGTGAAGCTGGCATCGCTTCATTCTCTTCGGTGATTGATAAGGTGGACCCATGTGTTGTATCTATCAATACGACGATGCCGGGTTCGAGCAGTTACTTCCGCATATCCGAGGAAACGCCGGGCTCTGGCTCGGGCATCATTTACGGACAAAACGACACGACTATATACATAGCCACAAACCATCATGTAGTAAAGGATGCGAGCAAGGTCACGGTGTCTATAACAGGCAGTGGTGAGATATCCGCAAAGTCTGTCGGCAGTGATGCAGAGGCCGATCTCGCGGTGATATCGATCTCAAAGGAAGATATAAAAAGGGCCGGTGTAAGTAAAATCACGATCGCGACCTTCGGTGATTCATCAACGATGAGAGTAGGGGATATAGTGCTCGCGATAGGCAATGTGCTCGGTGAGGGTAATACGGCCACAATGGGTATCGTCAGTGCGGTGGATAAAAAGATACCGGTTAGTGACAAGATGCTCGGTATGATACAGACGGACGCTGCAATAAACCCCGGTAACAGCGGCGGTGCACTGATCAATACTAAAGGCGAGGTCATCGGCATCAACACAGCAAAGCTTTCGCAGACGAGTATTGAGGGCATGGGCTACAGCATCGCCTCATCTGTCGCAAAGCCGATCCTCGACGGCCTCATGCAGCAAAAGCCGCAACCGTTTTTAGGTGTTGGTGGCAAAGCGATCACTGAAGAGATGGCAGAGGCATACGGTATCCCGGGCCTCGGTGTTTATATCCAACAGGTCACACCGAATTCAGCGGCTGAAAAGGCCGGATTAAAGCAGAGCGATATCATCATGAGCTTTAACGGTACGCCGATACTGACGATGGATAATCTCATCGAGGAGGTCGCCAAGTGCAATATAGGTGATACGGTTGAGATAAACATATTACGAAACGGGAAGAATAAGATGACTGTAAAGGCAACGATCGGCGACAAGACGAGCATGTTTTAATATGAGTGATTTCATTGTGTTCTTAGGTACATGCGGTTCTTATCCGGTTTCGGCAGCTGATCGTAGGGAATTCGGAGGCAACACCTCGAGCGTCTGTATAGGCTCTGGCAATAAACTGTTGTTTATAGACGCGGGCTCCGGCATCACATACGCGAACAAGTTCCCGGGGATCAAGCAGGGGCGGTATACTGATATCGCGATTTGTATATCACACATGCATTATGATCATATCATCGGCCTGCCGTTTCTCAATTGCATGTACGACCCGACTACGTGTAGTATAAGCATCTTTTCATGCTCGCGCTTGGGTAAAAGCGTTCGTGATCAGATAGGCGGTCTAATGTCTCCGCCTTACCTGCCGATGGACATAAATGTATTTCACGACGACATCCAATACACCACGTTTGAGCCGGATGATTGTTTTCGATGGCACGATTTTACGATACGTACAAAACGATCCGCGCATCCGAACCTCTGCACTGCGCTCGTGATCGAGATAAGGGGTAAGCGTATCGCGTACCTCGTTGATTACGAGCATGACCAGATCGATCTTGATAAAGTTGCGGGGTTTGTCAGCGGTTGCGACATATTGTTATATGATGGCTATTTTTATAATCAATTTGATTTTGTAAAAGGCTGGGGGCACTCCACTGTTACAGAGGGCATAATACTTGCAAAAGCCGCCGGTATCGATAGGCTATATATCACGCATCATAATCCAACGCTAAGCGATTCGGAGCTGTCCGACCGCGAACGCGCCGCACAGCAGCAGATGCAAGGTCTCGTGTTTGCGCGTGACTTCATGAAGGTGGTTATCTAATGCAGGGGATTTCAGAGGATATTTTAAGGGTTCTACAGATAGGTATATTACTATCCGCGCAGCGAAACATGCCGAAACTGCTCGACACGATCATCACTGAAGCGATGCTTATAACAAATTGCGATGCGGGTACGCTGTATACCTTTGAAAATGGACAGTTGCATTTCAAGATCATGCGCAACCACACGATGAAATCATACCAGGGCGGCGAGGATGAACCGGTCACACTACCCCCTGTTCCGCTCGAAGAACGCTTCGTGAGCTCATACGTGGTCATACATAAGGAGCTTGTAAACATTGAGGATGCCTATACCTCAGACAAGTTCGACTTCTCGGGGCCAAAACGGTATGACCAGATGACCGGATATCGCACGCAGTCTATGCTCGTGATCCCTCTTGAGAACAACCGGGGTGAGGTCGTTGGTGTTGTACAGCTTATGAACGCGATGGATAAGGATGGCACTGTCATAGCCTTTGATCCAAAGTATGAGTTGATATTCCGCTCCGTGGCATCGCAGGCGGCTATAGCGGTCACGAATATGAACTATATGCGCAATATCAAGCAATTGTTTAACTCACTTGTAGAGGTGCTCGCGACTGCGATAGATGAACGTAGCCATTACAACGCGAACCACACACGTAATGTCGCACGGTTCACGGACGAATTCATTGATTATTTAAATGAAAGATATAGTAAAAGCGAGTTTTCGGAGGCCTTTACTCCGGAGGACAAGGAACAGATCGTTATGGCCGCGTGGTTGCATGACGTAGGTAAAATCATTACACCGCTGCAGATCATGGACAAGGCGACGAGGCTCGGCGATCACGCCATCGTTGTATCTATGAGGTTTGATACGATCTTTTACGCGGAAAAGGCGAAGTACCTGGCAGGCGCGTACACAGCCGCGGAGTGGGAGTTATTGTCTGAGAAGATAAAAGCAGCACGAGCACTCTGTGAAAAGTCGGACACAGGTGCGGTGCTGACCGATGAGGAAGTAGATGCGATACGGCAGTTTGGAGAGACTGTTACAGTTAGGGATGACGGGCAGGAGATGTTATGGCTCACGGACTATGAGGTGAATAGCCTATCATTAAAATATGGCACACTCACTCGCGAGGAACGTCAGATCATGGAGGATCATGTCGTTATAACGGAACGCCTGCTCAGTAAGATACCGTTTACAAGTGATTACAAGGATGTGGCATATTTCGCGTCGACGCATCACGAAAAGCTCAACGGAAAGGGATATCCGCACAAGCGTAAAGCCGAGGAGTTGCCTACCGCGACACGTATTATATCAATGATGGACGTATTTGATGCTTTGACTGCAAAGGATCGCCCATACAAAAAGCCCATGTCAATGGAAAAGGCGTTCAGCATTTTAGATAAGATGGTAGCAGATGGGGACATGGACTGTGGTCTACTGCATCATCTTAAGAAACAGCAGATATCGAAAGGTGCGGTTGGGGAGGAAATCTTAGGATAGACATAGCCGCATCGGTATCCAGTAAGTATGAGTTCATCATCTCACGGTCCATTATCACAGGCATGCGATTGTGGATTGGCAGTATTTGTTCACTCGCGTCACGCGTTACTATAACGAATTTATTGTCATTGTTATAAAGCCCGGCAAAATACAAAGGTATTTGCTGGGCTTTGTTTATATAGTATTTTTGCTTTGGTTTCTTGCTCCATTCGTAGTAGCCGCTCGCGACGACCACGCAACGCTTACTACGTGCCGATCTTGCAAACATGGGCTTTTCTGTTGCTGTCTCGGAGCGCGCGTTTATTATTAGTGATGACTTCTTTTCGAAATGAGGAAATCCGAAACTTTGTATACGTGGCGTGATATTACCATCATCGTCACACGTGAGCACAACAGCGGGCTCAGACGGCATTATATTGCCGATCTTTGGCATCAGGTCGGGGTTTCGTTTGTTTATCTCGTTTAATATCTCTATAATTTCTCTATTGTCGGTATCGTCAAAGAACGCAAATTGTCCGCACATATATTTATCCTCTTTATTTATCCATTACTGATCTCTTCAAACTTGTACTGTAACGCCTCGATCGCGTCTATCAGAACCGGATCGAAATGCGTGGCCTTGCCTTTTCGGAGGATGTCCATTGCCTCGTCATGTGTCATCTTTTTTTTGTATGGGCGTTCGGAAACCAACGCGTCATATACATCCACGATCGCCATGATGCGTGCGGATATCGGAATAGACGTACCGGATATGCCGTTTGGATATCCGGAGCCGTCCCATTTCTCATGATGCAGTAGTGCAACCTCGGCCGCGTGCATCAGGAAATTCTTTTCGCTCGTGAGCTCCATTGCTTTTAATATCGCGCTATACCCGATCGTTGTATGGGTCTTCATGATCTCGAATTCGTCTTCTGTGAGCCTGGCAGGTTTTAGTAAGATAGCATCCGGTATAGCTACCTTACCGATGTCATGTAGTTGAGAGGCTTCAATCATCTGATGATAGTCGGCGTGTTCGAGTTCGTCACGGTATAGACCATGCTCGTCGAGGTAATCGAGTATGAGCTTAAAATATGTCTGAGTACGCAAGACATGGCCGCCGGTTGTGTTATCGCGCATCTCAACGAGGTCTGCGAGCGTGTACACGATTGCATATTGCAGTTCTTTTATAATCTTTGTCTGATCACGGACCATATGCGTGAGGTTATCGTTGTATTCGGATAGTGTCTTCTTTTGGATCGCATGGGTCAGATGGATCTCTACGCGCTTTACGAGTAGGGGATTCGCGAACGGTTTGTTTATATAATCAACAGCACCAAGCTCTAACGCTTGGAATTCGAATTCTACATCGTTTTTAGCCGTGAGGAAAATGATCGGGATACCGTCCATTATTTTATTTTGTAACATCAGCTTGATCGTAGCAAATCCGTCCATCTCCGGCATTTCAACATCCAAAAGGACAAGGTCAGGCTTTATTTCATTTAATGCGTCGACGGCATCTTTAGCGGAGGCATAAGACACTACATTATATTGTTCGCCCAGCGCGCGTTTTACGATCTTGTGGATCAGCGGGCTGTCGTCAACCAAAAGGATTGTTATCATTTTACACCTCTTAGATTATAACAATTCGCAAATTTACCGAGATATTCTCGGCAAACGCGGATATGCAAAACGTCGTCGCACTCTTTTTGAACGAAATATTTATGTCACTGTTACTACTAATAAAAAACGGGGTAGATAGCATAAATGTCAAGCCGACGGCGTTTAGGCGTGACTTTACGGCACCGCTTACGATATTGGCCATCTCACCCAAGCAATCCTGCATAACGGATTCAGTGAGCACGTCCTCCTCGAGTCCTGTCACATATGAGGTTATATAACGCAGGCTGTGGTCGTCTGCGGAAACAATCACATGTCCGTTTACCAGGCCGCAAAGCATCAGCACTGATGCATAACGGGTCGGTTTTATCTCTGTTATTTCCTTGGTACATGCGTTCAGGCCCGACATGTTTGCAATAACCTCTGAGGCGGCCTCCTTTAAGCTTTGCTCAAGTACCTGTATTTGTTTTTCATTTAAATCGGTAATCATAAACCGCCACCTACACATTCCATTATTTTTGTAAGTATATCCTCATGGGAAAATGGTTTAGTTATATAGTTCGCGGCTCCGGCTCGCACCGCTGCGATGATGTTGTACTTTTCGCTTTCAGTCGTGACCATCATGACGGGTATATGTTTGTATTTATCGTCTGCCTTTAGTTTTCTAAGTAAATCATATCCAGTCATACCGGGTAGGTTCCAATCCAATAGGATTAAACCCAGATCCTCGTATATGTCGCCTATAAGTGAAAGTCCCTCCTCGGCGCTTTCGGCTTCTGCGAATTCATGGCCTAACATACTGACCGTCGATTTAATGATTGATCTGATTACAAATGAGTCATCGACAGATAATATCTTCATGTTCCAAAAGCACCTCCAATATCAGATTTTATATAATACGTGCCCTTGTCGTCATGCACGATCTTAAATTTATTGCTTAAATGACTGTACATCTCATATGAACCCAAAAACATCACGCCATTGTCATTAGTTACATCAAATATCTTTTTGAGTAAATCCTTTTTTAGATTATCCGCGAAATATATCAATACATACCTACAAAACACGATATCGAAGGTCTTTAATCTATGAAAGTCGTTCAATAGATTAAAATTATCAAATGTAATCGCATTTCGTATCTCATCGTTGAGCTGCCAATACGTATCATAATTTGTGAAATACTTATTGCGTAGATTTTTATCCAAGCCCCGCATGATGGAGATGCTGTCATATTTACCGGACTTTGCGATGTCGAGCACCTGCTTTGATATATCCGTCGCATAGATATTGAAATGTTGCAGTGTGATATCCCTTATTAGTCGCGTCTTTAAATACTCACTTATGCATATGGCCGTAGAGTATGCCTCCTGACCCGTAGAGGTCGCAGCACTCCATATCGAGATGCGTTTTCGGCTACCGTTACGTAGCATCTCGATAAACTTGGGTAAAAACACATCCTCCAGCAGTGCCCATGGCGCTTTATCGCGAAACCATAATGTCTCATTCGTTGTAATAGCCTCAATGAGCTTGTCGATCAATTTGGGATCTCTGGAATTCGTCAACAGTCTATATAACTCGATAAACGATGTACAACCTGAATCCGCAAGCATCTTTGAGAGCCTGCTTTCGATCAGGTATGCCTTGTCCTCTGTAATCTCTATGCCGCACTTCTCACATATCAAGTCCTTAAAGAGGCGATATTCTATATCTGATAGATTATTAGCCATCAGCTTGTTTCCTCCTCATTGCCTCGCAAGCCCAGTTTTTGAGTTATCGCACCAGCTATCTTGTTTATATTGAGTGTCGCATCTGATAATCTTGCCTCTACTACACTGCGTGGCATGCCGTATACTACACAGCTTTCCTCATCCTGCGTTATGCAGTAGATATTACATTGCTTGCTCAGGCTCTGTACGCCGTTTTTGCCGTCGCTACCCATGCCTGTCAATACAATCACGAGTATACGTCTGCCTTTATATTGATTTGCTACAGATTCGAACAGGATATCTGCGGATGGCTTTACACCGTTTACAAGCTCGCCGTCCGTAACTGATATCTTCTTCTCGTTATTAATAACCATATGGTAACCACCCGGAGCGATCAATATCCGGTCATTAATCAGCTCGTCTCCGTCTTTGGCTTCCCTGAAATCCATATCAAGGCTGCGGCTCAAGTTTGCCGCAAAATTGTATGTAAAACCAGGCGGCATATGTTGAACGATCAATACTGGTATGCCAAGCTTTTTTGGTAGTCCGGAAAAGACCCGTTCTATAGCAGACGGTCCACCTGTGGAGGAGGCTATCAACAATAGTTCATACGATATAAAAGATTCCCGTATCCTCTCGTTTGAAGGGGCAACAATCTCTGTCATTCCGTCTTCAAGATCCCTGATCTTTACGATACCGTATCGCAAACCACGTTTTATAGATTTATAGTTTGAGTAATAATCCGAGTGGGTCTGTTTGATGATAGTGCTCAATGATACATGCCTGATCTTGTGGTAGTTGTTTTTGTCAAATTCTGACTGCTCGCATAGCAGAATGATATGCATCTTATAACCGCTCAGTTCGTTTATAAAACCGAAGATGTTCTTTGGCATAACGGTCGTATCGATGATAATTAGCTCGCATAGGTTGTTTTTTATAAGTTCAAGTGCCTTTGTCTCGTTGTCCTCGGAAAGCAGCGAGGCATTATCAGACAGCTCGGCCAATGCGTTTCTTATCATATTCTTATAAACTACCGATGCAGACAGCAGCAGAACGTTCTTAAGCTCCATTGTATCTCCCCTGTCAGACCTTAAATCGGCTCAATAGTTCATCCAGCGAATTTGCAGATGCATTTAACGCCTCCGCGTATGAATTGGTTGTATTTGCTATGTTTGCAACATTTGCCGTATCCTGAGTGATCTCTTGAATATTCTTTGAGATGTTCAAGACGCCCATTGTAATATCATTGGTCGTGCGGTTGATCTCCATGACACTCGCAGATGCACGCTCGGTGTTCATCGCCACTTCCTCAGATGCTGTCAAAAGCTCGGAGGTCGAACGTGCTATCTCGACCACGCCCTTTGAGGATTCGGTGCTGCTACGGCTTACATTCTGCGCATTTTCTGAAATGGAGGCTATTACCTTTGCAATCTCCGATAGTCTGCTCGAAGCCCCGATTGAATCATTTTTTATACGCTCGGTGCGTTCGTGCTGAAGATCGATGCTCTTTGTAAGGTCATCAGAGAACGCAGATATCTGGCTTATCGTATTAGTGATGTCTGAGACTGCGGAGACCGCATCAGCCATATTCATCTGCATGTTTTCGATCTTTTCGGTTATTTCATCAGTGGATTTAGCGGTTTGTTTAGCCAGATCCTTTACCTCATTTGCCACAACCATAAAGCCGTTTCCTGCTTCACCTGCACCCGCAGCCTCGATCGCCGCATTTAATGCAAGCATATTTGTTTGATTTGCTATCTCGTTTATTACATTGATTATCTTGCTGATCTGCTTTGATGATTCACTCAGATTTTTGATGATTGTGTTCGTGTTATCGACCTTATTGCGTGCGTTTACGATAGCGAGCGCGACATTCTTTGACTGGGTGTTGACCTCTGATAATGACTTGTTTATATCTTTTACGGAATCCGTGACATTCGATATCGTACCGGTGACATCTGTAGTATTCTGCGATACATTAGAAATGCTCGTCGTTATATTATTGACTAAGCCGGCCGCTTGCTTTACACCTACGGAGGTTTCATCCGAAGCCGCTGCGAGTGTCCTGATCGTGCTGCTCATTTGCTCGATAGCCGATGCTATGGTATTGATGTTCTTACTCGTAAGTGATAATGAATTTGAGGATTGACTCATGCCTGCAGAGATCTCGTCCGTTGCGGCACTGACCATGCTCGTCTTCAGGCTCGTACTGTTACCGCCAGCTGTCATTTCGTTTGATATTGCCAGTAGGTTATCTGCTGTATGCTTGAGCTCGTTGGAGGCCTTTACGATACTCTTGACCATGTCGGAGCTTGTGGTCATAAGGCTGTTAAATGCATTGCTCAGATCACCGAGCTCGGCACCTACCGTGAGATCGCTACGTACTGTATAGTCGCCTGATTCGGCGGTTTTCATCAGAGCGGCGAGCTTGAGCAGGGGTATTGAAAACCCATTTGACAGACCCGTTGATAACACAAATGACACAAGGATACTCAATATCAGGAGGATGAGCATAAATAGCATCGTACTCGAGGCAAAGTCTTCAATTTCGTTTGAAACCTTTGTCGCGAGTAGAATTTTTCCCGCCAAAATATTATCCAAGTCGCTCATAGCCTTATCCCCGAGCGGTGATAAATTGACCATCAGGTAAGTGAAAGCCGCATCCCTATCAGGATCACTTAAAACGTCATAGTTGTTTATTAAGGCTTCCTTGATTTGTGTATATGTTGTGACAAAACTATTAAACTGGTTTCGCATCTCTTGCGATTCGATGTTGTTTTCAAATTTTGGTATGATATCATCGATGTGATTGATGTTTTCCTTCATACGTAGAAACGAGTCTTCCATATCCTTTTCATTTTTAAACAGCACGATTGCGCGTGATTCCACACGTATGTTTTGAAAGCTTGTGGTGATCTGGGTGATCTCACCAAGCGGTATAACCGTTCTGTCAAAAACCCTGCGTGTCTGATCGCTTAAACGCATCATAGCAAATATGCCAAACAATGCTACTACCGCTCCTATAGCCGCAACTGTCATCAGCCCGAGCATCAGCTTTGACTTAATCCTTAACCTATTCCACACAGCCATACTATATCCGCTCCTTATTAATATATAACCTTATATATTATTGGTCAGGTGTTCAGCACTGACCACAAGCAACAGCTTATCACCGTATTCGATAACCCCGCTCAGCATTTCCGTCATCCGCTCGTCGAGATTGGATGGCGGTTTTCTTATTTGTGAAGCATCCACTGTCAATACATCGTCTGCCCGATCTACCGCAAATCCGATGATGTCGGATCCGGATCTTCGTTTCAAGATAACGGCATATGGAACGGTCTGACCATAGCTCTCGGCCTTTCCGCCGGACATCTGTGAAAAATCCAGTAGAACCGCTATCTGCCCTCGCAGATTGAAAAGTCCAATAATATGCTCTGCCGAGGTGGGGGTCGGTGTACAGACAAAATTTGAGGCTACCTCTTTTATATATTTTGTATCGATCGCAAAAAGCTGATCACCTATACAAAAGGTCAAAAGATTTAATATCATAGTTACCTCCGGCAACGAGTTTGGCGTTTGCGCCGCAAAGCTTTAATAAACCACGCGCGTCTATGATAATTACTATTCCGTTGCTTACAGTGGCTTCGTCCATGACGACTATACCCTTGACGCCCTCCGAGATGATATGCCCCGTTTCCGGTACGATATGCTTATAGACATTATCAATTATACGATCACACAAGATGCCTACGGCTTGACCGCTAGTTTTAAGGATGATCAACGTGAGCTTATCCTTCTTATAACCCTTATTGTTTACCGGTAAATATTCCTCGGGCCTTATAACACGTATAGTCTTTGTCAACGCATTGATGGGTACCTTTGCGAAGAAATGCTCGCCAATCTGTTCGATCTCGTCGGCAGATATGGTAACGACACGCGCCACATTGTCCGTGTCGATACCGTAGCGCTCCGGCCCGGAGCAGTTGAACATTACAATGCCTTTTTTATCCGTTGCTTCTTCTTTTAGGGCCGATTTTTCGGAGGACTTATTTCTATCGTCAATATTGGCTTGTTTTTCTGCGACCTTAGCCAGTTTTATCAGCCCGTCGGGATCCAATATCATCGAAACTCCACCATCCCCCATAATCGTTGCACCCAAGTAGGCTGAACAATCCGACATGCATGAGGGTAGGGGTTTTATCAGCATCTCCTCCATATCTCCTATCGTATGAACCAAGATGCCGATAATTCGTTTCATTACATTTAATATAACTATCTTTGAAGCAGGTTCTGCCGCTCGCTCAATACATAATATATCCGTAAGATGCATGACCGGAACGAATTTGTTACGTATAAACAATCCTTGCGAATGATTGATATGCCTCAACTTTGTGGTAAGCTCATGTTCGTTCAGACTCAGTACATGCGAAATGGCAGACCTCGGTATAGCAAAACGCTGTCCTGCAGTTCCGACGACCAACGAATGCATAAGCGCGAGGGTACGCGGCAAAAACAGGGTGATGGTGGTTCCCTTTCCCTTTTCTGTTGATACGGAAACGGAGCCGCCTAATTTTTCTACATTACTCAGTACGACATCCATGCCAACACCGCGCCCTGATATGTCTGTCACTGTCTTAGAGGTTGAAAAGCCCGGCTTAAAAATCAGCCTAAGTGCCGCATGTTCATCCATGCTCGCGGCTTGTTCGGCATTTATGATCCCTTTCTCAAGCGCCTTTTCTTTAATCTCTAGCGCATCTATACCTAGTCCGTCGTCGCGTACCTCTATTGCAACCATACCGCTCTTGTGAAACGCACGAAGCATTACATAACCGGTTTCGGGTTTTTTAGCTACTAACCTTTCCTCTGTGCTTTCGATACCATGATCAACGGCGTTTCTGACAAGGTGAGTTAAGGGGTCTGTGATGGCCTCTATCATGGTCTTGTCGAGCTCGATTTCCTTTCCTTCCATATGGAGTTCAATAGACTTATTTAACTTTTTTGACATTTCACGTATGACGCGTGGAAATCGGTTGAATACCATTGTGAGCGGTTGCATACGCATTAACATGATCTTTTCTTGCATCCTGCTTGTTAGAATGTCGACATCCTGCAAGAGCTTAGAAAAAACAGTTTCGTCTGCCTTGCCTGCGTATGCGTTTAAAAGCCTGTTTCGCGCGAGCACCATTTCGCCCGATAACGCCATGAGGTTCTCGATTGTATCCAAATGCACGCGGATCGTATCATCCACGATTGCTGTTGGTTTCTTTTCCTTATCTTTATCCTTTTCCTGGTTGATCAGCCCGCCGGACTTAGTCTGCTCATCGGATATAATCTGCTCAACCGTTTCTGGTTGAAGCTCCATGGACATGCAAAACAACTCATACTCCAAAACACTGGTACAGATTATTGCATCCGATTTGATATCGATGATACAGCCCACCTCAGACAGGGACGTGCTGAAAGTATCCATGTCATCTATTGATAGATTTATTCGGTATATTTTATGGCCTTTCTTGATCAGGTTGGTTACATTGTCTTTTTCCAGCGCGGGGATCGGCTGCTCAATAACAGTTGTTTGAAACGCTTCTTTTTTAGCTTCATGTGTTTGAGGGGTTAGGTTCTTGTCCTCGTCATGCGGCTTTGGTTCAACCGAAACCGATGATTGAGCCGAGATATCCTGCAGCTTGTTTACATAATCAGAAATATCGGTGTCATTACTGTTATCGACATCGAAGATCATAGCCTTGAGCTTATCCAGACAAAATAGCAGTATGTCTAATATCTCGTCGCTAAAATTGAGCTCGCCAGCCCGTAGCTTACCCAGCACGTTTTCCATAGCGTGAGAGAGGGAGACGATGGCTTTTAATTGAAAAAAGCCCGCAGTCCCTTTGATGCTGTGGATAGCACGAAAGACCGTATTTATCACATCGGCATTTTGGGTTAGCTCATCAGGCGCTATGAACGCGTTCTCGATGGCTTCTATATGTGTTTTCGCTTCCTCAACGAATTCCTGCATCAGGTCGTCTGTGTCGTTTAAGCTCATTAATACAAAGCCTCCCGTTATTTTTTTGGGATACTTTCTCAAAAAAGTATACCAATATTTTGGAACTTTCGCAAGAATGTTTCAAATAAACTTGACAGTGAAAATATCTTATGATAGTATTTCGGCAATGGACGAAAGTCTTTTTTTTGTGCGTACAAATATAGTTACTATGGGAGGAACAAAAATGAGGACAAAGATCGTACTTGCATGCGTCGATTGCAAGCAGAGGAACTACAACACCACTAAGGAAAAGAAGAAACACCCCGATCGCATGGAGATCAGCAAGTTTTGCCGCTTTTGCAACAAGCACACCACTCACCGTGAAACTAAGTAACATCCAATAACGGAGGGGAACATGGAGAATCAAAAGATTGTTGAGCGCAAGTCGCCCACTGAGTTTATAAAGAGTAAGTATACGGAGTACCTGGCCGAGTTTAAAAAGATTGTCTGGCCTTCACGCAATGAGCTTGTGAAGCAGACCCTGACCGTCGTTGTGATATCGCTGTTGTTCGGCGCTTACACGGCTGCGCTGGATGGCGCATTCGGCGTAGGCTATACGTTCTTTGCGAATTTCTTCGGCAAATAGACGAACCGAAAAGGAGCAGGATAAATGTCGGAAGAATCCAATGAATCCAGATGGTATGTAGTCCACACCTATTCGGGTTATGAAAACAAGGTCAAGGCTAATATAGAAAAAATCATCGAAAACCGGGGCTTGCAGGAATATATCCATGACATCGTAGTCCCAGTACAAAACACCATCGAAATCAAAAATGGTCAGAAGAAAACTATACAGCGCAAGGTCTTTCCGGGTTATGTATTGTTGAAGATGATCATGAACGACGAGACATGGTATGTCGTTAGAAACACTCGAGGCGTAACGAGTTTTGTCGGGCCTGGCTCAAAGCCTGTGCCGCTGACAGATGACGAGGTTGTAGCTATGGGTATCGAGGCACTCGAGACCATTGACATCAGCCCCGAGGAAACCGTTCGCGTCGTATCCGGGCCGTTTGAAGGCTCAGTTGGCATAGTAAAAGATGTCAATCTCAGCAAACGCGTCGTGATCGTAAAGCTGTCTATCTTCGGCAGGGAAACACCGCTTGAGATGGAATTCGCCCAGATCGCGAAGTTATAATATTTAATTCACTATTGGCAGTAATCCGCGGGAGGAATTTGCAGTTGGGTTCTCCAGAAGGCTTTGCTTTCGATTTTACCCAGAGTGCAATGCAGTTTCCGAATGCAATATATAACCGCGATAAATAAATTCTTAGGAGGATACCTATGGCAAAGAAGGTAACAGGTTTTGTAAAGCTGCAGATCGTAGCCGGCAAAGCCACGCCCGCACCGCCGGTCGGTCCCGCATTGGGTCAGCACGGCGTCAACATCATGGGCTTTTGTAAGGAATTCAACGAACGCACACAGTCACAGGCGGGTATGGTTATACCTGTCGTAATCACGATCTATCAGGACAAGAGCTTCACGTTCATCACAAAGACACCCCCAGCAGCCGTTCTGTTAAAGAAGGCAGTCAACATCGAATCGGGTTCGGCTGTGCCGAATAAGACCAAGGTCGCGTCTATCAACAAGGATGATCTGCGCAAGATCGCCGAGACAAAGATGCAGGATCTGAATGCAAACACGGTCGAGGCAGCCATGAGTATGATAGCCGGAACAGCCCGCAGCATGGGCATAACCGTTAAGGAATAGGGGGCTCGGACATGAAGCACGGTAAAAAGTATAACGAAAAAGCGAAGCTCGTAGAAAAGCAACAGCTCTACGATGTGGATGTAGCTATAGATTTGGTACAAAAGACCTCTGTCGCTAAGTTTGACGAGACAGTCGAGGCGCACATTCGTCTCGGTGTTGACTCCCGTCACGCTGATCAGCAGGTCAGAGGAGCAGTTGTTCTCCCGCATGGTACAGGTAAGACCGTACGCGTTTTAGTATTTGCAAAGGGTGACAAGGCCGTAGAGGCTGAAAAGGCTGGCGCAGAGTTCGTAGGCGCTGAGGATCTTGTGACACGTATACAGAATGAAAACTGGTTCGACTTTGATGTGGTCGTCGCAACACCGGATATGATGGGTGTTGTCGGTCGCTTGGGTAGGGTGCTCGGTCCTAAGGGCCTCATGCCAAACCCGAAGGCCGGTACGGTTACAGCCGATGTAGCTAAGGCTATCGAGGAAATCAAGGCCGGTAAGATTGAGTACCGCTTGGATAAGACTAACATCATCCACGTACCGCTCGGCAAGGTTTCGTTCGGCAGCGAGAAGCTTACGGATAACTTCAAAACGTTGATGGGTGCTGTCATCAAGGCAAAGCCCGCAGCCGCAAAGGGACAATACCTGCGCAGCGTAACACTCGCAGCGACTATGGGTCCTGGTGTGAGAGTAAATCCGGCTAAGATCACGGAGTAAAATGAATAATGTATCCGCAGACAGTAGGTGAGTAACGGATGTATCCGTATACTCGTAAATCCTACCGAGGATGAAGTAAAACCATCATGGTTTATCTCTCCCTGTCTGCGCGTGTAGACAGGGATTTTTGTTTTTATATTGAAAGGAGGTGAACAAATGCCAAAAATCGAACAAAAGCAATTAGTCGTCAATGAGATCAAGGAAAAGCTTGAGAAAGCAAAATCAGTTGTATTGGTAGACGCGAGGGGTTTGACCGTCGAGCAGGATACGACGTTGCGTAAGACATTACGCAAAGCGGGCGTAGAATATAAGGTTTACAAGAATACAATGCTGGATTTCGCTATTAAGGGTACCGCGTTTGAGGGTCTTGAACCATTCCTCAAAGGGCCTACTGCTGTGGCTATTTCCTATGATGATCCGACTAGTGCAGCCGCTACGATCAACAAGCAGCTCAAGGCTATGCCTAAGCTCGAATTCAAAGCGGGTGTGGTTGAAAACGTCGTGTATGACGCAAACGGTATTAAGGCCGTAGCGGGTATACCGTCCAGAGAGGAACTTCTTTCCAAGCTGTTGGGTTCCTTCAAATCTCCGATGTCCTCGTTTGCAAGGGTTATCAACGAGATCAAAAACAAGCAGGAAGCATCGGCTTAATAAAACAAATACAATGGAGGTAATATTGTGGCTAAACTGAGTATTGAAGAAATCATCGCAGCGGTAAAGGAGCTTACCGTTTTAGAGTTAGACACGCTCGTTAAAAAGTGCGAGGAAGAATTTGGTGTATCGGCAGCAGCAGGCGCTGTAGTAGTAGCTGCTGGTGCAGGTGCGGGCGAAGCAGCTGAGGAGAAGACAGAGTTTGATGTCGAGCTCACTAGCGCAGGCGCAGAGAAGATCAAGGTTATCAAGGTTGTCAGAGAGATCACAGGCCTCGGCCTCAAGGAAGCTAAGGATCTCGTAGACGGCGCACCAAAGATGATCAAGGAAAGCGCTCAGAAGGAAGAAGCTGAGAGCATCAAGGCAAAGCTGTCGGAAGTAGGAGCAACGGTTACTATTAAATAAATGGAGGCAAATATGAGTAAATACGTTTATTTATTTTCAGAAGCCGATGCTTCAATGAAAAATATAGTAGGCGGTAAGGGCGCTAACCTCGCAGAAATGACGAAGTTGGGTCTGCCTATTCCGCAGGGCTTTACGGTTTCGACCGAAGCCTGCACATATTACAACTCGCACGGCAAGGTACTCTCGGACGATATCAAGACGCAGATCGACGATGCGATGGCCAATCTTGAGAACGTAACCGGCAAAAAGTTCGGCGATACAAAGAACCCGCTGTTGGTTTCCGTACGCTCGGGCGCAAGGGCTTCCATGCCTGGTATGATGGACACAGTCCTGAACCTTGGCCTTAGCGATGAGGCTGTAGAAGGTCTTGCAGCCGCTACAGGCAACGCAAAGTTCGCGTATGACTCATACAGACGCTTCATCATGATGTTCTCGGACGTTGTTATCGGCGTTGCTAAGTCGAAGTTCGAGCGCGTACTTGACGAGTTTAAGGAAGCTAAGGGTGTAAAGGTTGACATCGACCTGTCCGTAGAAGACTTCAAGGAAGTTGTAAAGAAGTTCAAGGCTATCTACAAAGAGGACCAGGGTAAGGATTTCCCGACCGATGCTAAGGAACAGCTCTACGAAGCAATCTGCGCTGTATTCAGATCGTGGGACAATCCGCGCGCGTTCGTATATCGCCGCATGAACGATATCCCGTACGAATGGGGTACCGCTGTAAACGTGCAGTCGATGGTATTCGGTAACATGGGTGAAACTTCCGGTACAGGCGTTGTATTCACACGTGACGTTGCTACAGGCGAAAACAAGATCTACGGCGAGTATATGATCAACGCTCAGGGTGAGGACGTTGTTGCGGGTATCCGCACACCGAAGCCGTTCGATGAGCTCAAGAACGAAGCAAACATGCCGGGTATCTACGACGAGTTTGTAATGTGGGCTCAAAAGCTCGAGAAGCATTACAAAGACGTTCAGGATATGGAGATCACGATCGAGAACAACAAGCTCTACTTCTTACAGACACGTAACGCGAAGAGAACCGCACAGGCTGCTCTCAAGATCGCTGTTGACATGGTTAACGAGGGTCTGATTACAGAAGAAGAAGCTATCCAAAAGGTTGACCCGAGACAGCTCGACCAGCTGCTCCACCCGACCTTTGATCCGGCTGCTTTGAAGGCTGCTACACCGATCGGCAAGGCTCTGCCTGCTTCGCCGGGTGCTGCCGCAGGTAAGTGCTACTTCAACGCCGAGGATGCTGAAGTTGCTGCCGAAAGAGGCGAGCGCGTAATCCTTGTACGTTTGGAGACATCACCTGAGGATATCGTAGGCATGGCTGTTTCGCAGGGTGTACTGACCGTTCGTGGTGGTATGACCTCACATGCAGCGGTTGTTGCTCGCGGTATGGGTCGTTGCTGCGTATCGGGCTGTGAAGCTATCAAAATGAACGAGCACGAGAAGTATTTCGAACTCGGTGGCAAGCGCTTCAAGGAAGGCGATTTCATCTCCCTTGACGGTTCCACCGGTAACATATACGGTGAAGACATCAAGACCATGAAGCCTGAGATCGCAGGCAACTTTGCGGTATTTATGGGCTGGGCTGACAAGGTAAGAACCCTCAAGGTGCGCACAAACGCGGATACACCTAAGGATGCAAAGGTAGCACTTGAGTTCGGTGCAGAGGGTATCGGCCTTACACGTACCGAGCACATGTTCTTCGAGGAAGATCGTATCCCGAAAATGCGCAAGATGATCCTCTGCGATACACAGGAAGAGCGCATAGCTGCTCTGAACGAATTGCTGCCGTTCCAGAAATCCGATTTCATCGGTATCTACGAGGCAATGGAAGGCAGACCGGTTACGATCCGCTTACTGGATCCCCCGCTGCATGAATTCCTGCCGAACACAGACGATGACTTCGCGATTGTTGCTAAGGACATGGGCAAGAGTGTTGAGGAACTCAAGCTTAAGGCGAAGGCTCTGCACGAGCTGAACCCGATGATGGGTCACCGTGGTTGCCGTCTTGCTGTCAGCTATCCTGAGATCGCTGAGATGCAGACACGCG
>CAZUNC010000007.1:0-31335 GCA_964621475.1 uncultured Defluviitaleaceae bacterium
AAAAGGATCTCGGCGCGGTGAAATCGCAGACTGCGGCGGTAATGGCCGAGGAAACGCGGATAAAGCGTGAAATTGACGAGACGGAAGCCGAGATGAAGAAATACAACGGATATGCCGAGAAGGCCGTGATCGCGGGTAATGACGACGACGCGATGAAGTTTTTGCAGGAAAAGAACCGTAAGGCCGAACGTTTGGAGAGCCTGAAGCAAAGCTACGAGTTGGCCGCGTCTAATGCATTAAAGATGAGGCAGATGCATGATAAACTCCAGAAGGAGATAACGACTCTGAACGAGCGCAAGGCTGCGATAAAGGCGAAGATAGCGGCTGCGAGCACGCAGGAGAAGCTGAACAAGCTCTCGGGCTCGACACCCGGAAGTGGTGCGGCGAGCAGCTTTGAGCGTATGGAGGAGAAAGCAAACCGCATGCTCGACGAAGCGAATGCTAAAGCAGAGTTAA
This sequence comes from uncultured Defluviitaleaceae bacterium, assembly GCA_964621475.1. GTDB lineage: Bacteria > Bacillota > Clostridia > Lachnospirales > WQUN01 > CAYURR01. The sequence goes on from CAZUNC010000007.1 coordinate 457, forward strand.
ATATGTCTCAGAGCGATCTGCCGGATACATCTAAGTATGATGATATGGACAAGGCCGCTAATGTACAGGACGAATTAGCTGCACTGAAGGAAAGGCTTCGTGGCAACGGATGAAGGCCTATACCTGCGAAAACTGCGGAGGCTCCTATGAATGGAGCATAGAGAAGCAGAAGCTGGTATGCACGAGTTGCGGCGATGAGAAGGCTATAGACAATGACAGCAAGATTAAGGAATATACATTTAACGAAGCGGAATTAAAAAAGGCCGAGATCGACTGGGGCAATGCGTTAAAGACCTGTACATGCTCGGGCTGCGGCAATGTCATAGAGCTGCCCGAGATGGAAACGGTAGCGCAGTGTATATACTGCGGAGCGGACTATGTGGTCGAGAGCAGACAACGCTTGGGGATTAAACCAGAGGCAATCATCCGCTTTGTAAAAACAAAAGATGACGTGGCCGATATCTTTCGCAAGTGGGTCAAGGGTAGGATATTTGCACCGAACGCTTTACGGTTGTTATATCAAAAGGATAAGCTTGTGCCGATGTATATACCATACTGGACCTACGACGCTAATGCGGAGGCGTTTTTCGCGGGCGAGGGCGGTACGGTCTACTTTGTGACCGTAGAGCGGGACGGCAAGCGTTATCAGGAGCGCCGTGTGCGTTGGACAGCCGTCAGCGGGCGTGTTGAGCGTTTCTTTGATGATATCATGGTAAACGCTTCACCGCGTAACGCAGACCTTGTCAATAGAAGTGGGAACTTTAGTACCCAGAGCGCGGTACCGTTTCTCGAGGACTATCTGCCGGGTTATATCACAGAGAAATATACCCTAAAGCCCAAGGAGGGCTTTGAAACGGCCAAGCAGATCATGCGCGACGAGTTGAATGACATGGCGCGTGATCAGATATTGACGCGTTACGACGAGGCTCGTGTACATAAACTGAGCCCGTCGTATGCTGATGTAAAGTTCAAGCACATACTCACGCCCATATGGGCGTCAGGGTATTTCTATAACGGCAAGCACTATAGCTTTGTGGTAAACGGACAGACCGGCAGAATAGCGGGCGATTACCCGATAAGCCCCGTAAAGGTTGCGATAGCGGTCGTGCTCGGTGTACTGTTGTTGATCGGTGCGTATATCGCGTATAGCTTTACAGAGGATGCCGAATATGAGTATGAATATGGCGCGGCGTATGCAATAGTTTGTGACTATGACGGAATAGGCAGCCAGATTGAAATTGACGAGGAGGGTTTTGAGTGGGCATCTTTGGCGGACAGCTCGCAAATGTAATTGAATGGGAAGAGATGCGTGAGGACACGATCTTCTGGAAGTGGAAGAACAAGGAGATCAAAAAGGGTAGCCGTCTAATCATCCGTCCAGGACAGGACGCGGTGTTCTTTCAAAACGGCGTTATAGAGGGTATATTTACGGATTCGGGCACATATGACATCGAAACGCAGATCATCCCGTTTTTGAGTACGCTCAAGGGCTTCAAATTCGGATTTAACAGCGGTCTGCGTGCCGAGGTGTTGTTTGTAAACATCAAGGAGTTTTTGATAAATTGGGGTACTAAGGCTCCAATTAATATCCCGTCGCCGGGATTCCCGGGCGGCATCCCTATACGCGCTCGCGGTACAGCGAGCTTCAAGGTCTCCGACTATGTAAAGCTCATCGACAAGATCGTGGGCATCCGCGAGCAGGTGGATGTCGAGTTTGTGAAGGAACGCATCATGTCGAGGCTCGATCAGTACCTGATGCGTAACCTTGTTAAAAACGGTAAGGATATGACCCATATCATGTCCTACGCCGAGGAGCTCGGCAACATGGTCAAGGAGGAGATCGATAGGGACATCTTCGATATTGGGCTTTCGATGACAAATTTCTCGATCATCGCGGTCACATATCCCGAAGAGGTCCAGAAGCGTATCGACCAAGCCGCCGGAGCGGGCATGATCGGTGATGTCTCAAAGCTACAGCAGGTGGCGTTTGCGGATTCGATGTCAAACGGCAGGGGTGGTTCGTCTGCGATGGAGATGTCGATGATGGCGATGGCTACATCGATGATGAATAATACAATGGCGGGCAATCAACAGAACGCTGCGGGCACTGGAGCTACAACGAATGCCGACACAAAGTTTTGTTCAGAGTGTGGCGCAAAGATTCTGCGCTCATCCAAATTTTGCAGCGAATGCGGCGCGAGGCTTGGATAAAAAAATATGTTGACAGATTCTAAGATTTGATGCTATAATTTCTCTCGTTCGACAGATACACCCTTAGCTCAGTTGGTAGAGCAACTGACTCTTAATCAGTGGGTCCAGGGTTCGAGTCCCTGAGGGTGTATTTCTACCGATCGCTTGTTTTAAAAGAGCAAGCTCGGTTGCTTCAATAGCTTCGTAGTTTAATGGACTATGCTTGAAGTTATTAAAGCGATTAACGCGATTGGGCTTTGCAGATGATGATTTAGACATCTTCTGTGGGGTCTTTTTTGTTTGCTTTTGGTCCGGTGTGTGATGGTTTTTCATGGCGAGGCTGTGTTACGGTTCAAGATCTCAATCGTCGGTTTGTACAGGCAAACTAATCACGCGAAACTTGGCTTTCGCTAATAGTTGCAGTCAAGGCGGGTAAGCATGCATTGACTGCGGGCACGGCTCGTTAACAAGACGCGCTCACCAGTTGCTTGAGTCCAGACAGTGCGGCTAAATCGCGCTTTGCTAAATGTTGATTATGACGTGAGGATGCGATCTGCCGCATGAGCTGGTTATTTACACCGTAAATTTCACGCCCATGATACATACTTCCGTTGTTGATTGATTGCGATGTGGACTTAATAAACGATGCCCAAGTTCTTTTTTACTTCGTCGAAGGTGAAACAACGCCCCGCTGCTATATAGCTCTCACTTTCATGTATGCTGTCGATTTCGGCCTGTGAAAGCTCCTCGTCCTCTAGTTCATCGTTGATCAGGATAGCGATCAGCTGTGTTACGAGTTCCTGTTTGGGCTCGGACAATAGTTTTAGGTTTTCTATAGCCAGATCAAGTTTTGGTACTGCACTCATGGATATTTACCCCTTTCTGTAAGCGTCTTTGCCCATATCGATACTTTCGATGTATGTAGTATCATCGGATATCCTGTTGATAATCCGATAGTTTCCGACCCTTAGACGGGATAGACCCTTGAACTCACCCTTCAGCTTTTATGATCGCCGCGAATGGGTACCTCGTTCAAGCCATCAATTCCTTTCGATATGCGTATATGATCGGATTTATCTGTGCATGATAAATCTCTTTGCGCACGAGCAGTGAATATGATATCCATGTAATCACGCCCCCGTCTTGATGCGTTGTCTTGGCTTTATTTTCAAGATGTTTTCAAGTTCGGGCCGATAGATCATCCAGGTGTCGGTGCCTTTGATCTTAAAGGCGCGTTGTATGCGCCCTTGTACCAGGGCTTTACGTATCGAAGATGTATCCAACGAGGAGGCAACAGCCGCCTCTTGCACCGTCATAAAGTTGTCGTTAAATGTCTGCATCAAATTTTCGTAGTCCATCGGTAACCTCCTTAACTTGCGATGATCTCGCAACAGATGGCATGCATTGTATACTCATCGTAGGTTATGTAACTTTGTTCGTTGTCGCATTGATACTCGCTCAGGATCAGGAACACATAGCCGGGCATAATGGCATTTGACATACTGCGTTCAAAACACTCGATTTTACCCATATCATCAGTGTTAAGCCTGAAGCCTAATCGAATACTATGCGTCATGTTTTACTCCTTCGTTTTATGTGTTGTCCCCCTTGCATATATTATAACCCGTATACGTGATAAGAACAGTCACATAAACGCGATAATTTTGTACACAATTCGACAAATGGTCATGGCTGTTTGAGATAGCCATGGCCGAGCACGTCATCGTCCCTATACCGAACCAACGCCTGTATAAGCTCATTTGGCATGGGGATACTACGCATACCAGTTGCGCTCTTAGTGCCATTGAGTTTGGTTGTGAAAGTTTAATCCTCAGTACATTGCTCATAAATGATCTCCATCTATGGTTTACGGTAAAGGCGACCAGTTATTGTAATGCTTGATTCGACACGGATTCGATATTATAAATCTTCGTGAGGCATTTTGGTTAGTTCATCATCTCGAGAGATAAGGACTGCATATATGAATATATTAATCATCGACGCGCAAGGGGGCGGCCTTGGCAGGCAGCTTGTGACGAATATAAAAGAGAATTTCCCGACATCTGATATTACGGCTGTGGGTACAAACAATACAGCGACGGCGGCAATGTTGAAGGCGGGTGCGACAAACGCCGCCACCGGTGAAAACGCTGTGATCGTCGGATGCCGAAAGGCGGATATTATCATTGGGCCGATCGGTATCGTTATCGCCGATGCGTTATTGGGGGAGATTACACCGGCAATGGCTGTTGCTGTCGGCCAAAGCGCGGCCAAGAGGATCTTGATACCGGTCAACCACTGCGATAACATCATAGCGGGCGTTCCGGATCTGTCTGTCGGTAGGCTCATTCAAAACGCCATGGATAAAATTAAAGAAATATTCCCTTAAGTTGTTGAAAACCTTTTTGTTTTATGGTATAAAATCTACGGTTCTATGAAGGAACACAGTTGTCCAGAAGGGCAACATTATCTTTGTATTAGCACAGCTCTTTAATTTTGATTGCCATGAAGGTGATTATATCGGTCGTAACCGATAACACCAGCATGGCATTTTTGTTTTGGGGGATTTTTTATGCACATGGCAGACGCACTATTATCGCCGGTTGTCGGTATGACCATGAATGTATTCAGCGCAGGGGCAATGGCGTATTCCGCGGCGAGAATTAAAAGGGATGAGCTTTCTGAAAAAAAGCTGCCGGTTATGGCGGTGGCGGGGGCCTTTGTCTTTGCGGCGCAGATGATAAACTTCACAATTCCCGCAACCGGCTCCAGCGGACACATAGGCGGAGGCGTTTTACTCGCGGCACTTCTGGGTGGGTTCCCGGCTATGCTGACACTTTCGGCTGTGCTCATTATTCAATGCCTGTTCTTTGCCGATGGTGGGCTCCTGGCCCTCGGCTGCAATATCTTTAATCTGGCATTTATACCATGCTTGGTTATTTATCCGCTTATATTTAAACCAATCACAAAGAAAGGCTTTACGGTTAAGCGATTAAGCATCGCATCGGTTTTATCGGTCGTTATCGGACTGCAGATCGGTGCATTGGGCGTTGTATTAGAAACCCAGTTCTCAGGCATCACAGCGCTTCCGTTCGACAAATTTGTTCTGCTGATGCAGCCCATCCATCTTGCCATCGGTCTTGTGGAGGGTATTGTGACCGCTGCGATACTTACATTTGTTTACCGGATGCGTCCCGAGATCATCGAAAGCACTGTGGAGCGTACAGGTATCGCACAAGCGGTTTCGTTGAAAGGGATATTGGTTACACTCAGTGCAGTGACATTGCTTGTGGCCGGTGGGCTTTCGTTGTTTGCCTCGACGCGACCGGACGGCCTTGAATGGTCAATTGAAAATATCACAGGTACGAGCGAGCTTGAAGCCGAGGGTGGTATTTACAAGGATGTTGTGGCTCTTCAAGAAACGTTGGTAGTTATGCCGGATTACGATTACCCCGATGCCGGTGAGGATGGATCACGCGGTGGTACGGCAGTAGCCGGCATAGTGGGTTCGGTCATAACATTTGTGCTGGCCGGAGCGATCGGCTTGGGTATTTCAATCCTTAAGAAAAAGAAAAAAACCGCTGAGGTGGAGTAATATTTGCTTATATGGGGGAGGTTGGTATGGCGGATATCCGCAGTAAGGTATATGAAATCTATTCGCTCGAGCAGCTTTCCTCGGGCACATCGGGCATTCACAGACTGCACCCTATAGTGAAAATGGCTGCAACACTTGTTTATATGATCTGTATACTGTCCTTTGACCGATATGCCCTATCGAGGCTTGTTCCGTATATCTTCTACCCTGTCGTCATTATGTCCATGGCCGAGATACCATATCGTTTGATTTTAAAGCGAGCACTTGTTGCGTTACCGTTTTGTATATTTGCGGGGCTTTCAAACGTGTTTTTTGATAGTGATACAGCGATTGTTATCGGTGGCATAACGATCAGTTACGGCTTGCTGTCTTTCTTTGCCATTTTGCTTCGCAGCTTGTTTTGTGTATCGGCCATTTTAATTCTTGTAGCCGTTACACCCTTCGCCGAATTGACAGCACAGCTTCGCAGGTTGCATGTGCCCGATATGCTTGTGTCACTTTTTGAGATGACGTATCGCTATATAGGGACGCTGCTTGGCGAGGCATCATCGATGTTTACCGCCTATAGTCTACGAAGCCGTAACAACAAGGGCTTGGAAATGAAACATATGGACAGCTTTGTGGGGCAGCTCTTGCTTCGTAGCTTCGACCGGGCCGAGCGTATTTATGATGCGATGAAATGCCGAGGGTATCCGGCAGGCAAACACGCTACCAATCAAGAACGGATTACATGGGCTGACATGTTGTTTTTGTTGAGTGTGGTCTTATCATCGGTATTATTTCGTGTTGTGGATATGTTTTGATTATTTCAGCTAACGAGGGGGATTTAAACTGTTAGATATCAATGGATTATCGGTAGTATATCCCGATAAAACACAGGCGGTTACGGATATAAAGCTTAAGATAACAGATGGTGAGAGCGTAGCGCTGATTGGTGCGAACGGCGCAGGCAAGACCTCTATGATTATGGCTTTGATGGGTGTGATTCATTCACAGGGTGATGTTGTCGTCGATGGGATTCGCCTTACAAAAGAAACACTGCGTGACATTCGTTCCCGTGTGGGGGTTGTTTTCCAAAACCCGGACGATCAACTGTTTATGCCTACCATTTTTGACGACATTGCATTTGGACTTCGCAACATTGGGCTTTCAGAGGGGGAAGTATCACGGCGCGTAACGAACTGCTTGTCTGAACTACATATCGAGCGTTTGGAACACAAAACAGCACTCAAGCTGTCCGGTGGGGAAAAGCGTATGGCGGCATTGGCAACCGTTTTGGTGATGGAGCCATCGGTAATGATATTCGATGAGCCCACGGCCTTTCTGGACCCCAAGGCACGGCGAACGTTGATCAATGCATTAAATAATCTACCGCATACAAAACTCATTGCTACCCATGACATTACCTTTGCGTTGGAGACCTGTAAACGAACCGTGCTGTTTAAGGGCGGCAGGATCTTTGCAGATGCCTTGTCCGCAAAGCTGTTGTATGACGAGAAGCTCATGGATGAATGCGGTGTAGAAGCAATACAAATTTTAGAAAGAGGTGAATTTAGTGACACTTAATGAATTCTTTTCAGAGAACCCGATGTTTGCGATTGCGTTTTCGGGTGGTGTGGATTCGTCCTATCTTATCTGTGCCGCGAAACAGGCAGGGGTAAAGGTCAAGGGGTACTATGTCAAGTCTGCGTTTCAGCCCTATTTTGAGATGGAGGATGCGATCAGGCTCATGAAGGAATATGAGCTCGATGTAGAGGTTATCGAGGCCGATGTGTTGTCAAGTGAGATTGTTTGTGAAAACCCTACGGATCGTTGTTATCATTGCAAAAAGCTGATCTTCTCACAGATCATAGAAAAAGCAAAGGCTGACGGGTTCTCAATCATCTGCGACGGGACAAATGCCTCCGACGACATCAACGATCGGCCCGGTATGAAGGCATTACAGGAATTTGGTGTGGTTTCGCCGCTGCGCTTATGCGGCATCACAAAGGCCGACATCCGCTCTGCTTCGAGGGAAATGGGCATATTTACCGCGGACAAACCTGCTTATGCGTGTCTTGCAACGAGGATCCCGTCCGGACAGCGGATAAATGCCGACGTCCTGAAAAAGGTCGAGGCTTGCGAAAGCGGGCTCTTCAAGCTCGGGTTCAGCGACTTTCGCGTGAGGGTTTCGGGCAACTCTGCGCGGTTGCAGCTTGCTTCTAATGATTTACCGTTATTTGTACAAAAGCAGAATGAGGTATCCGCATTATTGCTGGATAATTTTAATGATGCTGTTCTCGATTTGAAGACGATACGCGGAGGTAATAATGGATAAGACACAGACCTTAGACATGCTCAATGCCGTAAAGAACGGGACGCTGTCACCTGACGAGGCACTTCATAAACTGAAGCTCGCACCGTATTCTGATCTCGGCTATGCAAAGATTGATAATCACAGGGGCATACGGCAGGGTATCCCAGAGGTCATTTGGGGGCAAAACAAAACCCCTGACCAGATTATCGGGATAGTGCAAAGAATGCTTGAAAACGGTAGAGAGAATATCCTCATTACACGCCTATCCGAGGACAGCGCGACAGAGATACAAAAAAGTGTGAGCCTTGAATATAAGCCGTTGCCGCGCATCGGCATTGTGGGAAAGACCGGCGCGGTTACCGCAAAGGGTTACATAGTCGTCGCTACAGGCGGTACGAGTGATATGCCGGTCGCCGAGGAGGCAGCGGTTATAGCCGAGGTTCTCGGCAACCGAGTGGAGCGGATGTATGACGTGGGCGTGGCCGGGCTACACCGCCTGCTCGACAAGGTGGAAATACTGATGGGTGCAACAGCCGTTGTTGCGGTAGCCGGTATGGAAGGTGCGCTCGCAAGCGTTGTCGGCGGGTTGGTGGACTGCCCGGTTATCGCTGTACCGACATCTGTGGGTTACGGGGCTGCATTCGGAGGGGTCGCCGCTCTGCTGTCGATGCTGAACTCCTGCTCCAGCGGTGTAAGTGTTGTAAATATAGATAACGGCTTTGGCGCAGGATACCTCGCCAGCATGATAAACCACATAGGAGGCTAAGATGAGGACGCTGTATATAGAGTGCAACATGGGCGCTGCGGGCGATATGCTGATGGCGGCCCTTTACGAGTTGTTGCCCGAACCCGGTAGGTTTATAGACAAGCTAAACTCGCTTGGGCTCAAGGATGTAACGGTACGTGCGGTTACGGCTGAAAAGTGCGGCATACATGGACACCGCATGGAGGTGTCTGTTGACGGTGTGGAGGAGGAAAGTGTAGATGTTCATGAGCATCATGATCACAAGCACGAACATCATCACAAGCATGACCACCACGACCATACGGGCCTCGGTGACATTACGTCTCTGATCCGTTCTTTGGATATACCGGACGCGGTTAAGGACAAAGCCTGCTCGGTGTACAAGCTGATCGCCGAAGCCGAAGCAAATGCCCACGGAAAGCCGTTAGAGCATGTGCATTTCCATGAGGTAGGAACACTGGATGCCGTTTGTGATATTGTGGGTTGCTGCCTTGCTCTTAATATGCTCGCGCCCGATAGGGTTATAGTATCGCCTATTCACGTAGGCTCCGGTAATGTTAGATGTCAGCACGGCATTTTGCCCGTTCCTGCACCGGCCACGGCTTATATTCTGCGCGGTGTGCCCATGTACAGCGGCGATGTCAAGGGGGAGCTGTGTACGCCCACGGGCGCGGCGTTACTCAAAGCCTTTGCAGATAGTTTTGGCCCGATGCCTGTGATGTGCGTAAATGCTACAGGTTACGGTATGGGCAAAAAGGATTTTGAGCGGGCCAATTGCGTGCGTGTATTCTTAGGTGAAAGCGGCGGTTCCAAAGACGATATAGTGGAGCTCTGCTGCAACTTAGACGACATGACCCCCGAGGCTATAGGATTTGCGTTTGAGCGGTTGATTGATGCCGGAGCATTGGACGTTTATACAACGCCTATCGGCATGAAGAAGAACCGTCCCGGTGTCCTGCTTTCATGTATGTGCCGCCCGGAACAGCGTGAAAAAATGGTGCAACTGATATTCAAGCACACCACTACTATAGGCATCCGTGAATATACCTGCAACCGTTACACGCTCACACGCACCGAGCATATAACCGAGACCCAATATGGGCCGGTACGTGTCAAAAAGGCCACCGGATATGGAGTGTCAAAAGAGAAGCTTGAGTACGAGGACATTGCACGCATTGCGCGTGAAAACGGGGAGTCGATATTAACGACAAAACCGTGATTTAATCCTATCATTTTGTATAACATTCGTGTATTATTAGTCCAATGATAGTTGCATGGAGGCTGATATGCGAAAGCTCCTCATTTAACTCAAATAGGGACGGTAACGCAGCCGCAACAATCAGCGACTGCATCACCGTCCTCAAACAAAACACTATCTACTCCAAAGGCAGACGCACGATATCTGGGGAGCCTCGAGTCGGATAAATACCACTATCCCACATGTCGAATGGCTAAAAAAGTATTAAAGTCAAATGAAATATGGTTTGACACCATCGAGGAAGCTAAATCGAAGGGCTATAAACCCTGCGGCATATGCAAGCCGTAAACCTTCCTCGGATTTCCTCTTATAAACGCGCACATATCGGGGACCATATTATCGCAGGGCTAATACGCACTGACATAAAAAAACGCGCATCATTGCGTGGGTATTAACCCTGTTAGGACGGCGAAAAACGCCGTCCGGCCTACATAGCATTCATAATACGATCTACAAGTACAAGCGTTAACGCGGTACCTTGTTTGGCTGTTTCAGGTAGAAACAGCCTTTTTGATTCTTTTGCCCACTTCAAAGCGAATATCCCAAACATCCAAAGGTCGATATATACATGGTGGTCGACATTAGCTTGTGTGGCCCTCGGGAAATCTGCTTTGTGTGCCTTTTCAAACACCCCGGCGAGCTTATCAAACCATGGGCCGATATCGGACAGCAGCGGCGCGAATATCTCTGTCTGTAGGCTCGCCAATTGCATCGGGCTGAAAATGGGATACTGTGCCGTAAATGTATCGCCATCCTTCGTGACTAAACCGCATTTAACGGCTTCCGCCAATTTATCCGTCTCAGCTTCACTCAAACATTCAACATTGAAACCGGGTTTCGCAACGCGGCAGTAGAGGTTGTGTAACATATCCCGTACGGGTTTATCGCAGGTTGCTATCTCGGGCCGAGCGTCGGGGCCTGAGAAGTTATACACCCCGAGCCAATAATACGATACATCTGCATTGCAGTGTCCGTCGGCTTCACAGGTAGCCGAGCAGATATCAGAGCAGATCCCGTAGAAATCCTCCCAACCGCTACCGTCGTAATAACCGGTTACATCGAGCTTATGACCGTCGGAGCGGTCGAGAGCAGCGATATGATACTTGCCTCCGTCCGCGTGGATGTCATAGATGTTGCGATCCTTTAGGTGCAAAAGAAGCGGATGTGTCCGGCTCACATAGCTGATAAACAACGTAATCACACCCCACATGAGCCGTTCTGTCGCCATGTCGCAGCCGTAAAAGCCTATCTCACGTATCCGACCCTCATTCTCCCATAGATATCCGATAATCCTATCGATAAAGCCCTCACGGTATTTTGTGTAAATCTCGCGTCGGTATTCGAAATGGCGTTGATTTAGTATCAGAAACATCGTCTGATACCGCCTGCCCTCTAAGGTTAAAAATTCCCTTTCCACAAGCCAATCCAGGTCGTATTCAAGATACGGCTTCGCAACGCCAGTCAACTCGGACAGCTCATCGGCTGTCTTGCCCTGCTTGTAGCAGAGTAGGCAGATGTTTTGACGCAGGAGACTGGCGTTCACGTCCTCAGTGTCGGGACGCTGCGGTAAATCGCCCGATGCATACAGGCTCAGACTGCCGGGTCTCATGATATAGCTGCTTTCTTCTTTCATTTCTTCAAGCCCCTTTCTTACCCGTTTTCGAGCGTCAAACAGGTGCCATGTAATAGCGCTTTCGGTAGTGCCAAAGCGTTCGGCTATCTCGCGCACACTGAGGCCGTCGAGGTAATGTAAGATCATAACCTCGCGCTGCAGCTTATTCAGTGCGGAGATTTTTTGCCTCATACGCAATAGCTCGTATTCAAGCGCGGTGTTTTCGGCGTGCTCGGACGCAAAGTCTGTGCCGTCTGACAAGGTCTCGGGCAGAAAGGCCGTATCATGACGCTTTAGCGACCTCATATGGTTGCACCAGCTATATCTCGCAACCTTCCAGACGAAATGCTCAAGCCGCTCGATATGAACCCCTCTGTCCAATGCCTTGAATATCTGTAACATAATCCCCTGCGCAAGATCCTCGCCGTCCGTACGGTTTCCGGTCTTCTTGATCGCCCAGTTTAGGATCATCGGCAGATATTCCTGCGCTATCCTCTCGCATGCATCATGTCGCTTCATTCATGGCTCCCCCCCTTCGCTCATATAGATAGTAACCGAGGGCGGGGTTTCCTTAGGTAAGACAACAATCGATAAAGCGTTTAAATATCGCTTTGCTATGTACATCATCAAAAAAGCTCTCTGGATGCCATTGCAGACCGAGCATAAGCGGACCGCGTGGCTCCTGTGACTCAATAGCCTCGACATAACCGCCGTTTTGATCAGTGGATAACAAAGATACAGCCGACACACGCAAGCCGTCTGCGACCTTGTCGAGCACCTGATGATGCCTCGAAGTTACCATGATCCGGCGTTTTTTGATGATGTCATAGAGCAGCGTGTTTTCGTCGATGCTTACCTCATGAGCGTCGGGTGATTCACTCTGATGGCCGTCCACATGTTGTATCAGTGTGCCGCCTAAAGCGACATTCATCACCTGATGGCCGCGGCATATGCAGAGTATCGGTATGCCGGCCTCGCGTGCGCGTTTAAACATGTCGATCTCAAAGGTATCGCGCTCGATGCTGATGGCGCCCGTGCGTTCGTGTTTGGGTTCACCATAGATGTCCGGCGCGACATCACCACCGCCCGAGATCAGTAATCCGTCCGGCAGTGTTTCGATAGTGTGATAAGGCGTGATCAATGGCTCCCCACCGCTTTCGTAAATGGCCCGCGCGTAGCTCTGCGGCAACGAATAACGTCCCTCCAGGATGCTCGGTGTAATATAGATTTTCGGTCTCATATGCCCTCCTACTTGTAGTTGTTTTGGAAGATTGTAACAGCAGCCCCGGAATCATTCAATAAACAGCTTGACATAGGGTTCTCGATAGATCATTATGATAATGTATGCTTACATTAATATGTAAAAATAAGGAGGATATCATGAAGGATATCAGGCAGAAGACTATCGACACGATAAGGGTTCTGAGTGCTGAAACGATTGAAAAGGCTAAAAGCGGACATCCGGGTACACCACTCGGTGCAGCCCCGGCGGCATATACATTATGGGAAAACATGCGCATAGTACCAAAGAACCCGGATTTCCCTGACAGGGATAGGTTCGTGCTTTCGGCCGGACACGGCTCGGCGTTGTTATATACATTACTGCATCTGTTTGGATACGGGCTAACGGTAGAGGATCTGCAACAGTTCAGACAGCACGGAAGCCTTACGCCCGGCCATCCCGAGTATCACCACACAAAGGGCGTGGAGATTACCACCGGACCACTCGGTCAGGGCATCGCTAATGCGGTAGGTATGGCTATAGCAGAGGCTCGACTTGCTGCTGAGTTTAACAAGTCCGACTGCGAGCTTGTAAATCATTTTACCTACGCGTTGTGCGGCGACGGCTGTATGATGGAGGGGATTTCGGGCGAAGCTGCTTCGCTCGCGGGTACGCTCTCACTCGGTAAACTTGTAGTGCTTTATGATTCCAATAACATAACGATAGAGGGTAACACGGATATTGCATTTAGGGAGGATGTCGGCGCGCGCTTTACGGCTTACGGCTGGCATGTGCAAAAGCTTGACGATGGCAATGACACCGATGCGATTAAGCAAGCGATCGAGCTCGCTAAATCCGTCACCGATAAACCGAGCCTCATAGAGATCAAGACACAGATCGGCTTCGGAGCGCCGAATAAGCAAGGCAAGCCCGCAGCACATGGCGAGCCGCTCGGTGCCGATGAGCTTGTGGCTTTGAAGAAGAATTTAGGCTTTGAGGATGTAGATGCGTTCTGTGTGCCCGAGGATGTAAAGGCGCATATGCAAAGCCTTCAGGAACGCTTGAATGCAAACGAGGACGCATGGAATGAGTTGCTCGCCACATACGCGAAAAAATACCCAGAGGATTATCAGAAATGGCAACGCTGGCATACAGAAACGGACGCGCTATGTGATGAGTTATGCGCTGATAAGGATTTTTGGACATATGAGGGTGACCTCGCAACACGTTCGTCGTCTGAGGCCGTGCTCAACAAGCTCTGCAAACATGCGGATAACCTACTCGGCGGCGCAGCGGATTTAGCACCGTCCACGAAGAGCCTCATGAAGGGTAGGGGGGATTTCTCAGCTGCTGACTACAGCGGTTCGAATATGCACTTCGGCGTCAGGGAACACGCGATGGCTGCTATAGCTAACGGTATCGCTGTACACGGCGGATTGAGGCCATATGTGGCGGGCTTCTTTGTGTTCTCGGATTATATGAAGCCGTCTATGCGTCTGGCTGCGATGATGAAGCTGCCCGTAGTATATATAATGACTCACGACAGCATCGGCGTGGGTGAGGATGGGCCTACGCATCAGCCAATCGAGCAGCTTGCAATGTTGCGTAGTATACCGAACTTTACGGTCATAAGGCCTTGTGACACCAACGAGACCGCTGCGGCTTGGTATCTTGCGATGCGACGCACCGAGAGCCCCACCGCATTAATACTCTCTCGCCAGAACCTTACGCTACTGGCTGAGAGCTCAAGAGAGGGTTCAAACGGAAACGTATTACGCGGCGGATACATCCTCAAGGACAGCAAAAAACAGGATCCCGATATGATTTTGATCGCTTCGGGCTCGGAGGTTGAGCTTGTGATTAAGGCTCAAGAGATATTAGCCGCAAAGGGTATAGATGCGCGTGTGGTGAGCATGATGTCGATGGAAGTGTTTGAAGAGCAGGACGAGGCGTACAGAAACAACGTACTGCCGCGACATATCAAAAAGCGTGTGGCTGTAGAGGCGGGCATCACGATGTGCTGGCATAAATATGTAGGCGATGACGGCGAGATTATAGGCATTGATCACTTCGGTGCATCGGCTCCGTATAGTCTGCTACTAAAGGAGTTTGGTTTTACAGCGGAGCGTGTAGCAGAGATAGCCGAGCGCTTGGCAAGCCGTTAACGACAGCACTTTCCGTCAAGCCGATCTGATCGCGTGGTGATATCCTATCAATGTAACAACGGGAAAGGGAAACGGCCATGAACGACAATAACGCTATAGCGGCATCCTTGGCATTGATAGAGCAACGTATAGGTCAGAAGCTTTCGACTGATATCCTCGCGAACAGCGTGTTTATATCAAAGTATCATTATCAGAGGCTGTTTCATGAGGCCGTCGGTGACAGTGTGATGGAATACGTTAAGAAGCGGCGGCTGACGCTCGCGGCGGCCGAGCTTACGGATCCGAGCTCGAATGTAACGGTACTCGAAATCGCACTCAAATACGGATATGATAGCCATGAGGGTTTCAGCCGCGCATTCAAGGCATACACGGGTGTATCTCCGACCGAATACAGGCGTTTCGGGCTCGGCGCCCCTTTCCGAAATTTATTTGAGAAGGGGATAGTATCAATGAAGAGTCAAGTAAAGTACAAACAAAGCACCGACGCGATCATTAGGGACATCAACGAATTAACGGCGGAGCTGTTTCATGAGGCGGAGTTTATACGTAGACATGCGTATCCGCCGTTAGATGGATTTATCAACATGCTCGCGCAGCGTACGGAGGCATTGGCCGAGCGTATACGCGACGGATGTGCAGCCGTGTCGGAGCTTACAGATAACTTTGGAGAGATCACAAAGCGGTTTGGCATCATTAAGATAATTGATGACGCTGCATTCTGGCATAACATTCTTGGTTTTACCGCAAATCTTTGGATACAGCGTATGCAACCGGACTTAATAGACAAGTATGTACCTGCAATCGAGAAGTTTCTCGGAACCGCGTACAATGTTTCAATGAAAGCCGGTAAGGTATCGGGCTTCTTGAACGAGCTGGCTGCGTTGATTTTTGAGGATATGCTAAGGACAGTGGACGAGGGCTTGAACAATGTCGCGGACGTAATCGACAGCCTTGCTTCCGATGCAAAGAGGACCTCGTCGGGAATAAATGGATATTCCTATATAGCCGAGGAGGTAGGGGTTGTCTCGTGTGATATGCTTGCTGCCGCGCAAAGGTTACGCATGACTGAATCAACTAATGCAAGTGATAAGCTCGAAGCCGAGAAGGTCGCGTATCAGGTTCTCGATGAAATAATATTAAGAATGGAGATTATCGGTTTTTCAGCCGAAGCAGATTGGTTTCGTGCTCCGCACCATGTGGAGACGAAAGCGATGTGCGATGCTGTCGCCCAGCTGACCGCCAACATCAAGGAGAAGGCAGAGGTTATAAGCGGCATTATATCCGAGACCGAATTGAACCTGCGATTGTTCGAGGAAAAGCCCACAGAGATCAGAGCCGGATATGATAAATGCCTCAGTGATTTCGCATATCAGGGTAGTATCTTAAATTTCTTCTTAAAGGGCGAACTGTCGTATGAAAAACTCGGAAAGATGCTGGATAATGATGAAAAGCAAAACGGTGAACAAATACGGATAAAGGCGAACGATTTCATTACAGCTGCGAATGGCTACGTAAGTGAAAAGCTTGCGGGGGCGGCATTAAAGACGGCATTCACAAGGCTGTATGAGCAGGCGAAAGAGGTGGCAGAGCTTTTAGATCAAGAAGCTGAACGCTTGGCGGCGATGGGTGGCCCGTTAAAGGTGATCGCCCTCGAATGTCATGGCTTGTCAAAACGGATACAGCAAGTAGCCGATATGGTTGAAAAATAAGCTGTTACAGAAAACAAAACCACGGATATGCACAGATTCTTACGGATTCACACGGATTAAATCAATATATGACTTTATCCGTGTAAATCCGGGTTTATCAGTGTAAATCCGTGGTAAGTTTTTTGTTCTGTAACAGCTAACCTACTATCTCCATCTCAAGGCACGCAACGGTCAGGCTTATGCAGTCCTCGATATCGGACAGCGAGCACATCTCCGAACCGCTGTGGATATAACGTGTGGCTATGGAAATGCCGCCGCTCGGTACGCCGCTTTTGTTTACATGTATAGCACCGGAATCCGTTCCGCCGCCCACAAGAACCTCGCGTTGATGCTTGATGTTATGCTGTTTAGCGGCCTTTTCCATATGATCGATGATCATCGGATGGCACAATAACGATGCGTCCTTTATCTTTATGCATGCACCGTTACCCATCTTCATTGGGAAATGTAATGCCTTCGGGGTATCGACCGAGAAGGTTACATCAAAGCAGATGCCGTAGTCGGGATCGACTGCATATGCGGAGGTCTTCGCTCCGCGAAGGCCGACCTCCTCCTGTACGGTGAACACATAATATATGTCGTACTGTGGGTTCTTGATCTTTTTAGCTGCCTCTATCATGATAAAGCAACCAATGCGGTCGTCCAAAGCCGGTGAAATGATCTTTGTTTCGTCTATAATGGGCTCAGCCAGATATACGCAGGTATCTCCAATATCTACATATTTCCTTGCGTCGGCCTCGTCCTTTGCACCGATGTCGATGTACATGTTATCGAGCCTCATCTTGGTTTGGTCGTCCATGCGTTCGCAGCCTATTACACCCACGGTGCCGTTCGAGAAGATCACTCTATCGTGCAGGCTTGTGAAGCCGCCGATGCCACCGACTGCCGAAAACCACAGGAAGCCCTTTTCATCAATATGCGTGACCATCAGACCGATCTGGTCCATGTGACCGGCGAGCATCATCTTCTTTGCGTCCGGCTTACCGCATTTTTTGACCGCGATCAGGTTCCCGAGCGCATCTACGCGGCATTCGTCTACATAGTCCTTGATGCTCTCTTCTATAAACTTACATATGGCCGTTTCCCTTCCCGTGGGGGAATTGACCGCGCATATTTGTTTCAGCAAATTCTTATCCATTCCGTTTTGACCTCCCATTTATACCAAAGCCTTTAACAGCTTGATTAGGTTTTCGTAGTCGTTCAGATCTACTACCGATACCGGCGAATGTATATACCTGCATGGTACAGCCAAGCCTATAACAGCCATACCTTCCTTTGCCTGTGAAAAGCGCATAGCATCCGTACCACCCATACCTGTACGTCGCGGCTGTACCGGGATATTCTGCGTTTTGGCGGTTCCGAGTACGCGCTCTACGCAATCCTTCCTATATACCGTACCGCGATCCAGCAGCGATACTGCAGGGCCCTTGCCCATATATGTCACGGATTTATCATTTTCTTCTTTGATCGTATCAGCGCAGATCGTGCCCTCGACGATGATCGCGATGTCTGCGGATATATTGTTTGAGGCAACGGCGGAGCCGCGGCAGCCGATCTCCTCCTGTGCGGTAAACACAGCTGTGATCTTAGACGTAGTGTCCGATTTTAATACCTCTATGATAGCCGCACAACCTACACGGTCGTCGAGTGCTTTTGCCATGGCCTTATGCTCGCCGAACTCCCTATACTCCGCCGCAAAACCCACATAGTCCCCGATGCTTACGAGCTTTTCCACGTCAGCCTTGTTAAACAGTCCGATATCGATATACATATCGTCCACGGTATGAGCCTTTGTGCGCTCTTCGGGCTTTTGTTGGTGGATCGGCTTTGAACCGATAACACCGTTGATCTTCTTGTCGCCGACCTTTACCTGCTTAGAAACCAGCACGCGTGGGTCACAACCCCATGAACCGAAGCGTATCAGACCCGTTGCGTCTATACCCTTTACGACCATGCCGACCTCGTCCATATGCGCGCAGAGCACGGTATGTGGGCCGCTTGCACCTTCATTTTTTATGGCAATGAGGTTGCCTATGCGATCGGTATACAACCTGTCGACATGCCCTGAAAGCTCTTCTTTTATTATTTCGCGGACTTCCTTCTCGAAGCCCGGCAGCCCCATAGCCTCAGTCAATCTCTTTAACAGCACAGCTCCACCTCCGGATCGCAATCATTCAAGCTCGTGATATAAGCGGCTAATAGCCTGCCGGTTTGTATAACGTCGTTGAAGCATATTGTCTCGACGGTCGTGTGCATATACTTGAGCGGAATAGACAATAGTCCGCATGCCGCACCCGTACCCGAGATCTGCAGCTCCGTCGCGTCCGTACCCGAGCTGCCGCCCGAAACAGCGCTAACCTGATATGGTACGCCGTTATCCTTACCGGCGGCTTTGAGCCCTTCAAATACCTTGTGGTGTATGTTTGGGCCACGTGCAATAGCGGGGCCCTTGCAGAGCTCGTCGGAATCGAACTCCTTGAGTTCTGGCGTACGCCCGAAGCCTACGTCGATGGCGATCGCGATATCGGGCTTTATGTCATATGATGAAACCTTAGCGCCGTGTAAGCCGACCTCTTCCTGAACCGTCGCAACATAATATACATCCATCGCATGGCGTGTGTTCTCAAGGCTCATCATACATGCCAACAGTGAAGCTACACCGGCACGGTCGTCAAACGCCTTGCTTGCGAGGATGTCGTTTTGAAGCGGTATCATCTTGATATTGAGCGTGATGATATCACCGACCCTGACTAGTTCTTCGAGCTTTTCCTTCGGATATCCCGTGTCTATCGTCAGATCATCGAGCTTTATAGCGTTATTGCGCTCACCCTCGGGCATGATGTGCGGTGGCTTCATACCGATTACACCGAACACTTTCTCTCTACCGTGTATAATGGCCTCCTGAGCCATCAATACGCGTTGGTCATAACCGCCTACGGAAACGAAGCGCACGAGCCCATCATCGTCGATGCACTTGACCATGAGCCCGATCTCGTCCATATGCGCGGCCATCATAAAACGTGGCCTGTTACCCTCTGCATAACCCTTACGTAAGCCGATTACATTACCGATCTTGTCGATATGCACCTCGTCGCAGTAACGCTTAAACGTCTCCTGGACGATTGCGGCTACGCGGCCTTCATAACCCGAAACGCCCGTTTCGTTACATATGCGCTCCAGGAATGTCTTTACCTGATCCAAATTCAAATCCATGCCTCCCTTTAACGGTACTCAAGATATTGTTCTCTCGTTATATCTAAAAACTTGAGGATCTCCTGCTCAGATTTGCCTAACATTTCTAAAACCTGTATCTTACCCCTGAGAATGCCTTCCTATTGAGGACAATACTCTGTTGAACGGATTGTAACACATGTAATATCCGGCATGCAAACCCGTTTATGCGGCTGTTATTCTATCGTCAAATGCTTAAGGTATGCCGTATGCAATTCCTCAGTTATAAATGGCTTGTTTGTAAACAAGGTCGCGAGCACGTCGGATTTACGCACTTGATCCCCTGTCTTGGCCTCGACAAAGAGCCCGGCTGCGAAATCTATCGGGCTTTCCTTAGTCTCTCGACCCGCGCCCAACGCAACCGACAATATACCGATCCCTTCGGTGTTCATCCCCGTGAGTACACCGTCGTGCGGTGATTTTATCTCAAAGGTGTATTTAGCTGGCTCGAACTTGGTGGGGTCTTGCAAAAACGAGATATCCCCACCCTGCGCTTCAAACATCATAAGCAACTTCTCTCTCGCCTCGCCGCTTCGGATCTTTTCGTTGATCAGCGCATTGTAATCCCCGCCTGTGCAGTTCACACCCGAAAGCGAAAGCATCTTAGACGCGAGTAAAATGCAATCGTCTGTAAGATCCTTTGGCCCCTTGCCCGACAACACATCGAGCGCCTCTAAAACCTCGAGCCTATTACCGATCGCACGGCCCAACGGCACGTCCATGTTTGAGATCACTGCGTCACAGCGCTTACCCGCGCGCGTGCCGATATCCACCATCGCCTTCGCAAGGCGTTCCGCCTCCTCACGACTTTTCATAAACGCGCCGGAGCCCATTTTAACATCCAGCACGATCACATCCGAACCTGACGCGAGCTTTTTACTCATGATGCTTGCGGCTATCAACGAGATATTATCAACGGTCGCGGTCACATCACGTAGTGCATAGAGCTTTTTATCGGCGGGTGCGAGGTTCTCGCTCTGACCTATCACGGCTATGCCTGTACGGTTCACGATATCGATAAACTCATTCATCGTCAGGCTCGTGCGCGTACAGGGTATCGATTCCATCTTGTCGATCGTTCCACCCGTATGCCCCAAGCCTCTGCCGGACATCTTGGCGACCTTTACACCACATGCCGCAACGATTGGCGCGACGGCGAGTGTCGTCTTGTCTCCGACGCCACCGGTCGAGTGTTTATCGGCTTTGACCCCCGCGATACCCGAAAGATCCACAATGTCACCCGAATGCGCCATTGATATGGTCAGATCAGCCGTTTCACGCTCGTCCATATGACTGAAGAATATTGCCATAAGCATCGCAGAGATCTGATAATCCGGGATGCTGCCGACCGTTACACCCTTGACAAAGAAGTCTATCTCCTCTTTTGACAGCGAATGACCATCACGCTTCTTTTTAATAATGTCGTACATCCTCATCTATCTTGCCCCCTTTTCGTATGGTGTACCCGCAGCCTTTGGCGCGCTCGAATGCTTCGAGGTGAACGCAAGCACAAATAACGTCGCGAGATACGGGATAATCTTATAAATATAATCGGGTAGTGCGAGTGCGGCTAAGAAACCCACTGAAACATATGTCGCGGATATGGTCTTGGCAAATCCAAAGAACAACGCTGCAAGCATGATACGCCATGGCTTCCATTGCCCGAAGATCAATACTGCGAGCGCCATAAAGCCGTAACCCGCGACATCCGCATTGAAGTTTATAGAGGTCGGTATCACGAAGATCAGTCCGCCGAGCCCAGCGAGTCCGCCCGATATCAAAACGCCTGCGTAACGGATCCCCCATACATTTACTCCGACCGAATCGGCAGCCTGGGGATGCTCACCACACGCACGTAACCTGAGACCGAAACGCGTCTTATATAAGACAAATACGCTAACAAGTAAAATCGCTATACCGATGTAAGTCGTGATATAGGTGTTTTGAAAGAACATAGGTCCGATAAACGGTATCGAACCGAGCACGGGTACGCTCTCGATACGAAACACATTCGTAAACTGTACCTGTTGAACCTTTTGGAGCATACGCGCGACATAGATCGCAAACGCGGGTGCAAAGGTATTCAGCGCCGTGCCCGATATGACCTGGTTCGCGCTCATATTGATTGCCGCGTAAGCATGAAAGAACGCGTAAATGACACCCGATACCGTCGCTACGAGCATCGCTAACAGTAAAAATAGCTGCGGGTTCATCACAAGTCCGGCAGCCTGCATACGGTTAATGAACAATATGCTCGTAAACGCACCGATAATCATTATGCCCTCCAGCGCGATATTTACTACACCGCTACGCTCTGAGAACATACCACCTATTGCAACGACCAGAAGTGGTATTGAGAAGAACATCGTCTGTTGAAATACAAAGAACAGAGTATTCATGAACGATCCTCCTCCTTTCCGGGTTCGGATTTACCCCCAGTAAGCCGCCTGTTATGGATCAACTGCTTAATTAAAAGCGAGAACGCACTGCAATAAACGATAGCCGAGATGATGATGCTGATGATCTCGGGTGCGAAGTTATAGAGCTGCATATAGAAGCCGCCCTGCGACAGATATGCGATAAATAACCCCGCGAATATCACGCCGATTGGGTTTGACAATCCCAACAGAGCGACCGGTATACCCGAAAAGCCCTCGGCCGCAAGCACGTCAACGACCTCGATATGCTTGCCGGAACCTGCTAAAAACAACAGGCCGCCACCGAGCCCCGCGAGCGCACCGGCTATGACCATCGAGAGCACGATACTACGCTTTTCGTTGATACCCGCGTAGCGGCTCGCGCTGCGGCTGTAACCGCAGGCCTTGAGCTCGTATCCGAAGGTCGTCTTGTTCAGGATGATGTACATAATCACAGCCACCGCCACCGCGATCAAGATCCCTG
The DNA here is from genome assembly GCA_964621475.1 of uncultured Defluviitaleaceae bacterium. Classification (GTDB taxonomy): domain Bacteria; phylum Bacillota; class Clostridia; order Lachnospirales; family WQUN01; genus CAYURR01. Next base: position 23,381 of record CAZUNC010000007.1, read on the forward strand.
CATTGATCGCTGACCCACCGAACAGATTGTTGAGGCCGAGCTTCGGTATGACTGCGGAGGCAGCGACGGGTTTAGACTGGTTTCGGAGCTTGTCGAATACAGAAGGATCGATCTTGACGAGCATGTTTACAAGATACATGCCTATGTAGTTCATCATGATCGTTGCAATGACCTCGTTTACGTTTAAAAACGCCTTAAACAACCCCGGCAGCAGGCCCCAGAGCGCGCCGCCTAAAAATGCCGCAAGAAGCGCTACGGCCCAGTGTATAGGTGCTGGGAGCCAAGTACCTGTGATGCCGATGTAGACAGCACAATACGAACCGAACATAAACTGACCTGTCGCGCCGATATTAAACAGCCCGGTTTTAAATGCAAACGCGACCGATAACCCTGTGAGTATGATCGGCGTTGCGAAATAGAACACATCACCTACGCCCTTTGCGCCACCCGCAAAGCCGCCCATCAATATCGTCGTAAAACCACCGAGCGCCTCCGCGGGGTTACTGACCAAAAGGATGATAAGCCCTAATAACAGCCCCGCCGCTATCGCCATAAACGAGGCGAGGATTTCGTACCTGGTATTCTTCATCAGAGAGCCCTCCTTTTGGTACCGGCCATATACAGGCCGAGCTCCTCCGACGTGACATGCTTCGGGTCGAATTCCCCAACAAGCTTGCCCTCGGATATGACTATGATACGGTCGCTCACGTTCATAACCTCCTCGAGCTCTAAGGATACGAGCAGCACGGCTGTATCCGCGTCGCGCTCGTTTAGTATCTGCTTGTGTATATATTCGACCGCGCCGACATCCAAACCCCTTGTAGGTTGCACGGCTACGAGCAGGCGTGGTTTTTTGTCAAGCTCACGCGCTATGACGGCCTTTTGTTGGTTACCGCCGGACATAGCTCGGGCGGGTGTGGATGCGCCCTGCCCACTGCGGATGTCGAACCGGCTGATGAGCATTTGGGCGTATTTAGTGATTTCCTTAAACTTTAGAAAACCGTTTCTCGAGAACTTGGGTTTGTAATAGCTCTGCAAGACGAGGTTCTCCGCTAAGTTGTAATCCAGTACGAGGCCGTGCTTGTGCCGGTCCTCGGGTATATGGCTCATACCGAGCTCCGAACGCTTGCGTACGGACGCATCTGTGATATCCTCGCCGCAGAGACTGAGCTTGCCGCCGTTTGATTTAATGATCCCGGTTAGCGCGTAAACAAGCTCGGATTGACCGTTCCCGTCGATACCCGCTATACATACGATCTCACCCTTGCGCACCTCGAACGAGATATCATCGACGATGTTTCGGCCTGTGCGCGGGGATCTTACACTGAGGTTTTTGACAGACAAAACGGTATCACCTGTTTTCTTCTCATCCTTGTGTAACACGAGGTCCACATCACGCCCGACCATCATACGGCTCATTTCTTCCTTGCTGGTTTCGCAGACGTTTACCGTGCCAATGTATTTACCCTTTCGGAGTACGCTGCAGCGATCGGCGGCCTCCTTTATCTCGTCGAGCTTATGGGTGATGAACAGAATGGATTTACCTTCGGCCCTAAGGCCCTTCATGATCCCCATGAGCTCACGTATTTCGGCTGGGGTTAAAACGGCTGTGGGTTCGTCAAAGATCAAGATATCGTTATCACGGTACAGCATCTTGAGTATCTCGACGCGTTGCTGCATGCCGACCGTGATATCCGATATCAGCGCGTCGGGGTCCACACTCAATCGATAACGCTCGCTCAGCGCAACGACCTTTTTGCGTGCCTCGTCCATTACGAGTACGCCACCGGGCTTTACGGTCTCTGAGCCGAGCACGATGTTCTCAAGCACCGTGAAGTTTTCAACGAGCTTGAAATGCTGATGCACCATGCCGATACCGAGCGCGTTCGCGTCGCGTGGGCCGCTTATTTTTACAGGCTTACCGTCTTTTCTGATCACGCCCTGCTCGGGCTTATATAAACCGAACAATACACTCATCAAGGTTGATTTACCCGCGCCGTTTTCGCCTAATAACGCGTGTATCTCGTCCCTTTTGAGTTGCAGCGTGATATCGTCGTTCGCTATGATACCGGGGAATTTCTTTGTAATGTTTAACATCTCAATTACATATTCCAAGCCCACACCCCCAAGATAAAAATAAACCCTATCGCGGATCGCATGGATTATCGCGGATTGAAAATCCGTGAGAATCCGTGTCGATCCGCAGTAGGGTTATATTATTTTGACATATTTAATTACTGTATTACCGAAAGCTTTACAGCCTTTACGGGGATATCGGTAGGCGTAACCTCGTTGCCGTCCCTCGTATCACCCAAAAGCTCTATTTGATTACCCGCGAGCTTAGCAAATATCGCATCGTAATCAGCCTTTACGAATGTGTTGAACCTGCTGAAATCCTCCGGCAGACCTACGCCATTATCGGCTGCGGACAGTGTAACAGATGAGCCGCCCGGGAATTTGTTGTCATAGAACTGCTTGATCATCTCGTATACGGAGTTTGAAAGCTCCTTTTTAGCGGAGGTGATAACCGTAGCGGACTCTGCGCTCTGGTCTACGTCTACGCCGATAACCTTAGCATTAGCCGCCTCGGCTGCCGCCATGATCGATGTGCAAATGCCACCGCCGCACGAGAAGATGACCTCTGTGCCGGTCTGATACCATGAAGCCGCCTTGGATTGGATCTCAGGTGATGGCGAGAACGAACCGGTGTAGTTGTACTTCAGATCAAGCGCGCCCTCTGCAAGGCCCATTTCCTGAGCCGCGTATTCCGCACCCTGTACAAAGCCGTAACCGAAACGGATAACCGCCGGAACCGCCATACCACCCATGAAGCCGAGCTTTGTATATCCGTCCTTTACCGCTGCATAACCGGCCAGGAAACCTGATTGCTGCTCCTCGTAGAAAACAGAAACCGTATTCGGTGCGATAAAGATATCGGAATAATCGCCGCTGTTCGGTACGCCGTCCAATAATACGAACTTGGTATCCGGATACTTTTCCTGTGCCTTTAATACCGCTGGTTCAAACAAAAAGCCCGGGCATACTACGACCTTCGCTCCGCCCTTGATGGCCAAGTCGATCGTAGAGATATATGCGTCCGTGGTCTTTTCCGGGGGCTGGTAATACTTGTAGGTGATGGATTTCTCCTTCGCGTAACCCTCCAGACCCTCCCAAGCGCCTTGGTTAAAGCTCTTGTCGTCGATGGTGCCCACGTCCGTTACGAGCGCGAGCTCATATCTGGATGCAGCGGTTTCTTCCGCAGGTGCTTCTGCTGCGGTTTCTGCCGGAGCCTCTGCTTCAGTCTCGGCCGGTGCCTCGGTTGCTTCTGCAACAGGTGTCTCTGTGGCTGCCGGCTGGGTTGTAGCCGTGTTATTGGCAGGGGCCGCACAACCCGCAAGCATTGCGGCCGACAGGACCGCAGTACATACAATCTTGATTAACTTCTTCATACATGTCCTCCCTATTAATTATTTATTAAGTCCCTCGGTGAAAATGAGTGAGGGATTAATTGCTCAAGCCTCTTTTGTAAATATTCGTCTGTGTCCTTTGCGAGTATAACCTGAAAAGATTTAGGATCGCAGAATTCCAACATGACCTGTCTGCATACGCCGCATGGCGTGCACAATTGATCGGGTTCCTGACCCGCACCACCCACGACGGCTATGGCTGTAAATTCCGTCACACCCTCGCTCACGGCTTTGACAAACGCGGTGCGTTCGGCACAGCTGGTCGGCGTATACGCGGCGTTTTCGACGTTGCAACCCAAATATACCTTGCCGGATTTTGACAGCAGTGCCGCACCGACCTTAAAGCCCGAGTACGGAGCGTACGCAAAAGTCCTCGCATGTAACGCATCGGTGATCAGTCCGGTTACATCTATCCGAGGTTCGAATAGAAATGCCTTTACGGCATCGGCTATCATAGAAAAACCAGTCCCGGTACCCATGTCAACAGAGGGGTTTAGTTTGTTGTAGAACAGGGCTGGGATGTATTCACGCGTGTGATCCGTACCCGGATAACCCGGATCGCAGCCGTGATCCGAGGTGATGATCAATAGGTCGTCGTCACGCAGATTAGGCAAAAATCCGCCGAGCCACGCGTCAAACTCACTCAAAGCGTTTGCGTAGCCGTCGATGTCGTTACGGTGACCGTAGACCATGTCAAAGTCGACTAAGTTTATAAAGCACAGACCGTTAAAGTCCTCGTTTAATAGCTCGGATGTCTTTAGCATACCGTCAGCGTTGGAGGTGGTCTTTACGGTGCGTGTAACGGATTTACCCGCGAAGATATCGTAAATCTTGCCTACACCTATTACGTCCAGGCCTGCTTCGGCGATATCATCGAGCATTGTTCGACCCGGTGGCGCTAACGAATAATCATGTCTGTTTGCGGTACGTGTAAAGTTCGGTGCGTTTCCGATGAACGGTCGCGCTATGACCCTGCCCACGCCATGCTCGGCAACCAGAAGCGCACGAGCCTTTTCGCATGCGTCGTATAAGCGTTCGAGCCCGAAATGCCCCTCGTGTGCGGCGATCTGGAATACGCTGTCAGCTGAGGTGTATATGATTGGTTTGCCCGTTTTGATGTGCTCCTCGCCGTAGTCCTGAAGGACCGCCGTGCCGGAGTAGGGGAGATTGCAAAGCGTTCCGATACCAATGGCTTGTTCAAACGCGTCGATGACCTCCTTAGGAAATCCGTTCGGGTATACGGGCAGCGGGCGTTCGGAGACATAACCAGCAATCTCCCAATGACCGACGGTCGTGTCCTTGCCCTTTGAGCTTTCTGTAAAGCGTGCGTATGAGGCCTCCGGCGTCTCGACACCCGGATGTATATAACCCTTTACGCCCTCGATATTAAAATAGCCGAGCCGTGTTAGGTTCGGTGCGTTGAACAGCTTGCTCTTGGAGATCGTCAACAGCGTGTTCGCGCCGACATCACCGTATGAGGAGGCATCCGGCAGCGAACCGATGCCCAAGCTGTCTAACACTATCAAGAAAACTCTCTTACCTACGTTTTTCAAAAAGTCCACCCGCATTCTTCGTCGAGAATCTACGTAATACAAATGTAATGATACCACTATGTACAACCTTTTGCAATGTCTTACAAATGATTCAAATTATATGTGCCTTAGGGCAGTTCGTTACCTGCAGCGCGGTATATTTCATACCATTCGGGCCTTGTGAGCAAGATGTCGGAGGCCGCACAGATGTCCCTGACGCGTTGCTTATTTGTCGTACCGATGATGGGCTGTATCTTGGCTGGATGACGCAGTATCCATGCGATAGCTATCGCGGAGTTTGTGACACCGTATTTCTCGGCATATTTGTTTATCGTGGCGTTTAACTCAGGAAAGTTAGGGTTATCCAAGAACGCACCCTCAAAGAAGCCGAACTGGAACGGAGACCAGGCTTGTATCGTGATGTCCTTCAATCGGCAATATTCGAGTACGCTATCGTCGTGGTCGACGGACGGTGGATTCTCCATGTTTGCATTCAAGCCGCTGTCGATCATGCCGGTGTTTGTAATAGAGAACTGCAGTTGATTTATGATAATGCGTTGCTTTAGATAACGGCTCAATAGCTCTATCATCATCGGGCGTTGGTTACTCATACCGAAATATTTAACCTTACCGGCCTCATGCAACATGGTAAACGCCTCGGCAACCTCTTCGGGTTCGACGAGGGTATCAGGCCTGTGCAAAAGCAACACGTCTATGTAGTCTGTCTTGAGCCTCTTGAGGATGTTGTCTACGGAGGTTAATATGTGCTCCTTGGAGAAGTCAAAGAAACCGTTGCGTATACCGCATTTACTCTGTATCAACAGCTTGCCCCTAAGACCCGGTGTTAAAGCCAGCGCGTCTGCAAATACCTCTTCGGACTTGCCGCCGCCGTAGATGTCAGCGTGGTCAAAGAAATCGATGCCCGAGTCCATTGAGGTCTTGATCAGGCTGTCCACATCCTGCACGGACATGTTTGCTATACGCATGCAACCTAACGAGATCTCCGATGCAAATAAACCGCTGTTTCCAAGATTGATCTTTTTCATTGTCCTGTCTCTCCTTTGTATTTTATATAAATGCTTTATTGATATACGACCGCCTGTATAGCCACACGGCCCCTGGAGGTCGTGCCAATATCCGTTATGCACACCCTGCCGCGCTTTCTAACTGTGATCGTGTCGTTTTCTTTTATACGGTGATCTGAAGCGGTGATGGGTTGCCAGTTTACAAATACCGTCTCGGAAGCTACTAATTTCTGCGCGTTCGAGCGCGACAGATGAAACATAGCCCCGACTACGGCATCCAAACGCATCGAACCCGCCGTAAAACGCATCTCCTTGCCGTTTCCGGCGATAGCTTCGTCGAGGCTTGCGGCCATATCGTGAGCCTCTGTGATATCGACATGCACGCGCCCGACCGTTTCTAAATTCGCACGGATATAATCGGACAGCTCCGTATGCACAAATATGAGCGCGCCGCAATCCTCGGTGTCTTTAATCACGATGTCACCGAGCTTTGAACGGTCTATACCGAGGCCTATCAATGAACCTAAATAATCCCGGTGCGACGGAGGTTTTGCAAATTTTTTATTGTAGGTAACGCAAAGTGGTGTGATCGGAAAGATATCCGCATGAGGAAGTTGATCGTCGATGCTGTCCGCAGCCAGAAAACCGACCATGCGGCGTTCGGCGGACATGAAGCCGCCAAAGCATACGGGTTCGATCGTGTTGTAATGCATATCCTTGATGTCGGCACGTGCTGCATCGAGGAAGAGCCCGCTGCTGCGTGGGTCTAAAAAGTCCGTAAATGTATCGGTCTTGTGCTTAGCACATAAAAAAAGCCGATCCAAGACTCTTGCGTACAAAAGCTTGTCATCGGGCTTTATAAATCGTTGCGTTGTGGTTTTCATAAAACTAAACCTCTCAAAAGTGACAACAACAGGGCCTTTACCAACATAATGAGCACATACGCGATGATAGGTGAAAAGTCCAGCATCATGCCAGGACCGCCCAATGGTGACTTGGCTATTATATAACGAATAGGTCCTAAGATGGGTTCGGTCAAGGCATAGAGTATTTGAATGATAGGGTTGTTACGCGGTATCGGGAACCACGAGATGATCACGCGTATAAATATCAGGAAATACAGCAGGTTAGCAAACAGATCTATTGCCATTGCTAAAACATTCAGCATATCCTCACCTGTTTGCAGCGGACGCAAGCCACGGGAATATGGAGCCTGTATTCTTTAATTCGTCCCTGAGCTCACCGCTGAGCTTAATCCCTTCGGGTACGATCACAAATATATCGTTTGATATACGCTGTATCTCACCGTTTACCGAATATGACGCACCGCCTAAAAAGTCCGCAATACGTTGTGCCGCAGGTCTGTCGATATGCTCGAGATTGACCACGCAGATGTTATTGTTACGGATATGGTCACAGACTGCAGGAGCATCGTTTATGCCCTTTGGATGCATAATATAAACCTGTGGAGCTGTCGATGAGGACGAAGCCGGACGAAAGTCCACTATCTTGCTCGATGTGGGGCGTGAAGACCTACCCGAGCTGTATGTAGCGTTGCTGTTCGCGTTTGGACGCGTATAATCCCTGCTATCCGTATACAGATCGACAGAGCGGTCGTCCTCGTACTCGTAACCCTCGTCCTCGCTGCCGTAGTATTCGTCATCACTGTCGTAATTTGTACCTAGCATCATGTTTTTTACCTTTTGAAATAAACTCACAAACATTCTCCCTTCGGATAATAAAAGGTTAAATGTCTCCCCTTATTAATAATATAATGCATTTGATGCGTAAATTCATTTTTGCATTTTTATGCATTTTTCTCTATTTATCTTTTTAAAAACTAAATTATTAGCGTGACCCAAACAGGCTTGTCCCGATACGAACCATCGTGGCGCCTTCCTCGATAGCGACGGCAAAGTCGTTTGACATAC